>NZ_JBBOCA010000001.1:4257489-4561595 GCF_038002225.1 Paenibacillus sp. FSL R7-0204 | reverse complement strand
ATCAGGGAGGAGGAGCGGAGATGAAGTCTGGGGCAAACCGAAAGTCGAAAAATGCGGGAGCAGATACAGCACCGGGACCGGGACAGCCGCAGGGCGGTGTTGCCTTGGGCCTCGCGGATACGGTCGCCCAAAGTCTGCTCCACATTCAGACGGAGCTTGGCGGCAGTCCGGATCTCCTGATCCGCAGAATCCAGATCGGGGGAGAACGCCGCTTGGAAGCGGCCGCTGTTCATCTGAGCGGACTGTCGGACCCTGCGGCTGTGAATGAATTCGTGCTCGGCTCGCTGCTGAATCATACAGAGGAGCTGTTCCCTGACGGCTCGGCTGGAGGTGCTGACAGTCCGCGGGAGGATGCTGCGCTCCCGCAGCGGATCCTTAGCCGTGCTATGGAGATAGGTGACGCGGAGCTCCAGGAGGATTGGAAGGGAATTATGCTCGCTATTCTGTCTGGGGACACTGCAATTCTGCTGGAGGGCTGCCGGGCAGCAATTCTGTGCGGGACCAGGGGCGGGGAGCAGCGGGCGGTCAGTGAGCCTTCCTCCCAGCTCGTGGTCCGGGGGCCGAAGGACGGGTTCGTCGAGTCGGTGGCCACGAACATCTCGCTGATCCGCCGCAGAATTAAATCTGCCAAGCTGCGCCTGGAAGTCATGAAGATCGGCTCCGAGACCCATACCCATGTGGCGCTGATGTATATGGAAGGGATTGCGGGGGAGGATCTGATCCGCGAAGCCAGAGACCGGCTGAACAAGATTGTCATCAATGAGATTCTGGAATCCGGGTACATTGAGGAATTAATTCAGGACAAGACATTCACCCCATTTCCGACGATCTACAACTCAGAACGGCCGGATGTGGCTGCAGGCAATCTGCTCGAAGGCCGGGTGGTTATTATTGTGGACGGCACGCCGTTTGTGCTGATTCTTCCGGCGGTGTTTACGCAGTTTTTTCAATCTGCCGAGGATTATTCCCAGCGGTTCGACATTTCCATATTGATGCGGCTGGTCCGTTACTTGAGCTTCCTCGTTCTGATTCTGGGTCCTTCGGTCTATCTCGCGCTGACCACTTATCATTATGAGATGATTCCGACGACGCTGCTGATCAATTTGCTCTCCCAGCGGGAGAATGTACCCTTCCCGGCCTTTGTGGAGCTGCTCTTGATGGAGACGGCATTTGAGATTCTGCGTGAAGCCGGGGTGCGCATGCCGCGCGCCATCGGGCAGACGGTCTCTGTGGTCGGTGCACTTATCCTGGGCACGGCAGTGGTAGAGGCCGGAATAATTACGCCCATCATGGTCATCGTAGTGGCGTTGACCGGAATTGCCAGCTTTGCCCTTCCGGCGTACAACCTGGCGATTGCCGGGAGAATTATCCGGTTTGCTTTTCTGATCATGGCCAGTATATTCGGCTTCTATGGAATTACTCTGGGCCTGATCCTGCTGGTGGCACATATGAGCAGCCTGAGATCCTTCGGTGTTCCTTATCTCTTCCCCTTCGTGCCGCTCTCCATTAAAGGGCAAAAGGACACGCTGTTCAGAATGCCGCTCTGGCTGATCGGGCCGGATATGCCGCCGGCGGAGATGCGCGGGGAAATGCCGCACTACATGCTGCTAACGACCGGTCATGAGGAGCAGCTCCCCCCGTTAATCCGCAAGAATAGCAGGGCTGAGGAGGACAGCCGTGATGAATAGAATTTTCTGCCTGGTGCTGCTGTTCGTCCTTCCAATGCTGCTGCTTACCGGATGTTGGGACAGTGTTGAACTAAACCGGCGGGCGATTGTGTCGGGGGTAGCGATCGACAAAGGCGACTCTGAGGCTGAGCGGTACAAGTTGTCCTTTCAGGTGATAGTAGCGGAGGAAATCTCCGGAGAGAAGAGCAGAGGCATATCACCAGTTGCTCTCTACACAGGAGCAGGCCGCACGATGTTCGAGGCGCTGGCAGACGCTTCCCGCCAGACAGCACGTTTCCTCTCCCTGGGCCATGTGCGGGTGCTCGTGATCTCGGAGGCGTTCGCCCGCGAAGGCATCAAGGGTCTTTTGGATGTGCTGGAGCGGGAGAGCGATACCCGGCTGAACAGCCTGATCTTCATCTCCAAGGGACAGCCTGCGCGTGAAATCATGTCCACAATGACTGTATTCAGCAAAATCCCGGCCAATGATCTGGTGGAGAAGCTGGAGACGACCTCCAAGCAGTTCGGCTATAACTTCCGTATGGCCGTGGACGATGTGATCCGGGGGATTCAGATCAGAGGAGGCGGTCCGGTGATCAACGGGGTATACACCAGAGGAGAGTGGACTCCGGCATCGGGCAGCAATGACAGCCTGAAGAATATCGAACCCGGGTCGATCCTGAGAGTCTCCTCCCTTGCGGCGTTCAAGGATGACAAGCTGAAGGGCTGGCTTACGGGTGACGCTGCACTAGGCACTGTTCTTTTGCATAATCGGATCAAAGAGTTCCCGGTTCTGCTCAAGCAGCAGAAGGGCGGTTATCTCTCCTTCAACATCTATCAGTCCCAGGTGTCGCTTGCGGTCAATACGTCTGACCCGGAGCATCCTGTCTTTACGGTCAAGATCACGCAGCAGGCTGCGCTCAAGGAAGCTCCGAATCCGCTCGATCTTACCTCCCCTAAAGTGCTGGAAGAGCTGTCAGAACGGCTTATAAAAGAAAGCGTTAAGCATATCCAAGCAGCTATAAGTACCGCCAAAGAATTGGGCAGCGATTATCTCGGCTTTGGACGGGCATTGCAGCGGAAGGACCCGCGCGGCTGGAAGAAAGTCAGGGACCAATGGGAGGACGTATTCGCAGACTGTGAGATCCGGTTCGATGCGGATGTGGTCATCCGGCATACGGATATGCGCAGCAACTCTTTTCAGATTCAATAAGTCTGCCGGTAGGGTAACCGGGTGAGGAGGTCCACGAAATGGGTAAGGTCAAAATCGGACTGGGCGAATTCTTCAGCCTGACGGTGCTGTTCGAGCTGGGCACGGCGCTGGTGGTTAATCTGGGAATGGAGGCAGGCCGGGATGCCTGGCTCTCGATCCTGATCGGCTGCGCGGCGGGGCTGATTATGTTCACGGGATACGCCTATCTGTACCGTAAGCACCCGGACCAGCCTTTTACAGCCTATACACGGCAAATTCTCGGAAAATATATCGGGGCACCGGTAGGCCTGCTCTATATTATTCTCTACATAAACCTGGCCGCCCGGGATTTGCGCGATGGCAGCACCATGCTCGCAATGTCGACCATGCATCATACTCCGCTGTTTATCTTAAGCGCCCTGATGCTGCTCTCGGGAGCTTATGTGCTGCATAAGGGGGTGGAGGTGCTGAGCAGAACGTCCATGGTATTTGCGTTTGTCGTTCTGGGGATCGGCCTGTTCGGGACAGTGATGCTGATACTCTCCGGTACGATCAATCTGCACAGACTGTTGCCTGTACTGGAGAATGGCTTTCAGCCCGTGCTTAGCTCGGTGATTCATCAGAATTATATGTTTCCGTTCGGGGAGATGGTGTGCTTCACTATGCTGATGCCGTATTTATCCAGTGTCAAAAAAGGACCGTGGATCATCGCCGCCGCCATGGTGTTCTCCGCGCTGCTGCTCAGCTTCACGATGGCGCTGAATGTTTCGGTTCTGGGGGCTGACATTGTTGGGCGTTCACCGCTCCCGCTGATGCCGACAATCAGCAAGATCTCCGTTTCGGATATCATCCAGCGGGTGGATATTTTCGTGGTTATGGTGCTGATCATCGGGGTATTTTTCAAAATGGCCGTTTTCTTTGCTGCCGCGCTTATCGGAATCTCGGACCTGTTCAAGCTGCCGTACCGGAGAATGCTCTATCCCTGCGGACTGATCATCCTCTTCACCTCCATGCTGGATGCACGCAGCTTCATTGAACATCTCGATGAAGGCGGGACCCTGCTGTACAGGGTATATCCTTATTTAATGATAGTCATTCCAGTGCTGCTGGTCATTGTAACCGCGGTCCGGGATCATTTTTCTGCCCCCCGGCCAGGCTGACGGCCGCTCACCCAATAAATGGAATCCGGCACAATCAGAAGCAGCACCAGCACAGCGGCAGTCAGCTTCTCCGAGGTAGTATAGAGCAGATAATTCAGAATATAGCGGATATTCTCCGCTCCGTAGCCGAGCATCAAGTCCAGCAGGTACAGGTACAGCAGCGAGAGCGCCGACAGCAGGAGAATTACGGTATATTTGCGCAGCAGCAGTTTTCTTGTTTTTTTCTTCATTTATGCAGTCTCCTTCCGGCTAGATTAAGCGTAGTATGATTCAATTGCCGGACTGGCATACAAGAATAACGGTCGGCCGCCTCTTTTGCCTGCTAAAGCTTATCATCCATCCCGATTTATGTTACATTAGTATGAAACTAATGTCAGTCAAGGGGAGGTTCTTGCGGTGAAGCCGGATTTGCGCTCTGCATGGGAGAATGGCGTGTTGGTCGGAGACGGAGCGATGGGAACTTTTTTGTATCAAAAGGGTTTCCCTGTCGGCATCTCCTACGAAGAATTGAATCTGACCTCACCGGAGGTCATTGAGGATGTGCACCGCAGCTATATTAATGCAGGTGCTGTATTGCTGGAGAGTAATACTTACTCCGCGAACTACGACAAGCTGTCGAAGTTCGGACTGGAGGCCAAGGTGGCGAATATCAACCGTGCGGGGGTCCGCATTGCCCGCCGGGCTGCCGGCGAGAACGGTTATGTGGTCGGAGCCATCGGCTCGATCCGCGCCGGCAAACGGGCGAATCTGTCCTCCTCCGAGCTGAAGAAATTCTTCTCGCAGCAGATTGCTGCACTTCTGGAGGAAGCGCCGGACGGAATCATGCTGGAGACCTTCTATGATGTCGAGGAGCTTCATCTGGCACTGAAGGCGGTGCGCAAGCTTAGCACGCTGCCTGTAATCTGCCAGCTGGCCGTGGACGATTCGGCGCGGACGCTGGACGGGTTAACCTTGCCGGAAGCCTTCCATATTCTGCAGCAGGACGGAGCGGATGTGATCGGCTTCAATTGCAACACAGGACCGAACGGGATCAAGCGTGCGCTGGGTACGCTACAGGGCAAGCTGGCGCTGCCGGTGTCGATCTATCCGAATGCGGGCGTGGCCGATTATGTAGACGGTCAGTACCGCTATGGGGCCTCGCCGGAGTATTTCGGCCAGATGGCACCGGTGTTCGCGGATATGGGCAGCCGGATTATCGGGGGCTGCTGCGGCACAACCCCTAAGCATATCGCTGAAATCTCCGCTGCCCTGAAGGGCTATGTGGTGGAACCGCTGCCTGAGCCCGCTGCCTTCAGTGCGCCTGAGAGAATTGCGGTGCAGGAGCATCTGGCGGATGACGAGGGGCAGGGAGGCGGCGAACCGACGCTTGTGGATCTGGTCAAGGAACGCCACACTGTTATCGTAGAACTCGATCCTCCGCGCGATCTGGACATCGCGAAGTTCATGAAGGGGGCAGAGGCGCTGCGCCGGGCCGGAGCCGATGCGCTGACGCTGGCCGATAATTCGCTTGCTGTAACCCGGATGAGCAATATGGCGCTGGGGCATCTGGTGCAGGCCCGCACAGGCCTGCGGCCGCTGGTGCATATTGCCTGCCGCGACCGCAACTTAATTGGTACCCAGTCGCATCTGATGGGCTTCGACGCGCTGGGGATTGACCATGTGCTGGCCGTGACCGGAGATCCTGCCCGGTTCGGGGATCTACCAGGATCAAGCTCGATCTATGACCTGACTTCCTTTGAAATTATACGTATGATTAAGCAGCTCAATGACGGCGTGGCTTTCTCAGGCAAGCCGCTCAAGCAGAACGCGAAGTTCGTCATCGGCGCAGCGTTCAATCCCAATGTTAAGCATCTGGACAAAGCGGTCGAGCGTCTGGAGAAGAAGATTGCGTCGGGTGCGGATTATATTATGACCCAGCCCGTGTATGACCCTGAATTGATTGCCCGGATTGCCAAGGCTACCGAGCACCTGGATATTCCGATCTTCATCGGCATTATGCCGCTGGCCAGCGGACGCAATGCCGAATATCTGCATAATGAGGTTCCCGGCATTCAGCTCTCCGCCGAGGTCCGCAGCCGGATGGCCGGACTCGAAGGCGAAGCGGGCCGGGCCGAAGGGGTTCTGATCGCCAAGGAGCTGCTGGATGCGGCCATTGCACATTTTAACGGAATCTATCTGATTACGCCGTTTATGTTCTATGATATGAGCGTACAGCTGCTGGAGTATATTTGGGAGAAGCAAGGACGTAAGTTATCCCCCTTGTTTCGCTAGTAATAATCAATTACAATAGTGTAATGGATGTGATTCCGTTGTCATATAGTATGACCGGATACGGTCAGTCAGCCCTGCAATCCGGCGGACACAAGATAACGTTCGAGGTCAAATCGGTGAATAACCGGTACTGCGAAGTTGTACTGCGGTTGCCCAGGGAATGGACGGGGTATGAGGATAGGCTGCGCAGAATGGTTCAGGCTCATATCAGACGGGGACGGGTAGATGTTATTATTAATAGAGAACTCACCGATGGGGCTGCTGACACGCATGTGCTGGACCGCCGCAGGGTGAGCTCCTATCTTGATGCAGCGGAGGTACTGGTCCGGGAGTATGGCTTCAAGGGAGAGTTGTCCCTGCGGGATATCCTTGCTATGCCCGGTGTGATGGAACCGAAGGAAGAGACGGCTGCTGCTGACTCCTCCGGAGAACTTGCAGATCTTCTGGAGCAGGGTCTCCAGCTTAGTCTGGAGGCTCTGCTGGAGATGCGCGGACGGGAAGGCTCCTATTTAGCGGCTGATCTGATGCGCAGACTTGACCGACTGGAAGAGCTGCATGCCGGAATCAGCAGGTATGCGCCTCTGGTTGTGGAGGAGCAGCGCGAGAAGCTGCGGCAACGGCTTAACCTGCTGAATGACGGGAGCTTCCCCTGGGATGAGCATAAATTCGGCATGGAGATGGCTATTTTCGCCGACCGCTGCAATATAGATGAGGAGCTGACCCGGCTTCACAGCCATTTCGGCCAGTGCCGGGCCTTGCTGCTGGGCAGCGAGCCTGCCGGACGCAAGCTTGATTTTCTCATCCAGGAGATGAACAGGGAGACCAACACAATAGGGTCGAAGTGCAGTCATCTGGCGGTTGTGAATCTGACGCTTGATATGAAGGCGGAACTCGAGAAGATTCGGGAGCAGGCGGCGAACCTGGAATGACAGGAACCAGTGAGCAAGCTATGATGTTACTTATGGGGGGAACAACCGGAACATGGCAATCAAATTAATCAACATCGGCTTTGGGAATATCGTGTCAGCGAACCGCATTATTTCCATTGTCAGCCCGGAATCGGCACCGATTAAGAGAATTATCCAGGAGGCCAGAGACAGGCATATGCTGATCGATGCCACCTACGGAAGGCGGACGCGGGCTGTCATTATTACTGACAGTGACCATGTGATTCTCTCGGCTGTACAGCCTGAGACGGTAGCTCACCGCCTATCCAGCAAAGACGACGATAACGACGAATAACAACAAATGGAGTGTACTATGTCAAAAGGATTGCTGATTATACTATCCGGCCCTTCCGGTGTCGGCAAAGGTACGGTATGCACAGCGCTGCGGCCGAAGATGCCTGAACTCGTCTATTCTGTTTCTGCCACCACACGCTTACCGCGTGCGGGTGAAGAGAACGGAGTCAATTATTTTTTCAAATCCAGAGAGCAGTTCGACGATATGATTGAAGGCGACATGCTGCTGGAATATGCGGAGTACGTAGGCAATTATTACGGTACTCCGCGTGACTTTGTAGAGAAAACCCTGGAGAGCGGAAGAGATATTATTCTGGAGATCGAGGTTCAGGGAGCGCTCAAGGTCAAGGAGAAATTCCCCGAAGGCATCTTTGTGTTCCTTCTTCCCCCGTCCATGGACGAGCTGAAGGACCGCATCCGCGGCCGGGGCACAGAGCATCCTGATGTGATTAGTCACCGGATGTCTGTGGCCGAGGATGAGATTGGTCTGATCCGGCATTATGATTATGCTGTGGTGAACGATGAGATTGATTTGGCTTGCAAGCGAATAGAAAGCATTATTATCGCCGAACATTGTAAGGTTAGATGATCGGTTCTACAGGATTGGTTCATTATCCACAGTAAAAGATGAAGAGGTGCCTTACATGCTATATCCATCCATTGACGAACTGGTGACTAAGGTCGACAGTAAGTATTCCCTGGTTGTGGCTTCAGCCCGCCGGGCCAGAGCACTCCGTGAAGGCGGCAAGACCGATATCGTTGCGCCTAAATCGCATAAGTATGTCGGTGTTGCCCTTGAAGAAATCTATGAAGACCGCATTATAGTAACGCGCGGCGAGGAATAGAAACAGATTCACAGCCTAAGCCTGGAGAGGCATGGGTGTATGATCTATCCGCACTTGTCCAGCTTGAAATGGTGCCGCCACGATAAGGGCGGCAGGACCATTTCTGCCGGGCAGGCTGCTCATAACAAATAATAGCCCGTACCGGGCTGTTCCTGACAACCGGAAGGTTGTTATTTTTTTCTCTATCTATAGGGAAAGATTGAGGCTGTATATAGATTCTGTAGCGGGGGGAGAGCACAAATGAAGAGCCTACAAGGGAAGTCAATTATACTCGGAATCACCGGCGGAATTGCTGCGTATAAGGCGGCGGCGCTGACCAGCAAGCTTACCCAGAAGGGGGCCGAGGTGCATGTCATTATGACGTCATCGGCCAAGCAGTTCATTACGGAGCTGACGCTCCAGTCGTTGTCGAAGCAGAAGGTATACAGTGATACGTTCCAGGAGCGCGACCCGTCTTCGATTTCGCATATTGATCTGGCAGATGCTGCCGACCTGGTCCTGATTGCTCCGGCTACGGCCAATATTATCGCCAAAATGGCCCACGGCCTGGCAGACGATATGCTGTCCACCACACTTCTTGCTACAACAGCCCCTATTATGGTAGCCCCGGCGATGAATGTCCACATGTATCAGCATCCGGCGGTCCTCAGCAATATGGATATCCTTTATAACAGAGGTGTTCAGTTTATTGAGCCTGGAGAAGGGCTGCTGGCCTGCGGGTATGTGGGCAAGGGACGGCTCGAGGAGCCGGAAGAGATCGTGAAGGTGGTTGAGAATTTTTTTGTACTGCAGAAGGAGAAGACCTCCGGACCGCTTGCCGGCAAAAAAGTGGTGATTACCGCAGGAGGCACGGTAGAACGCATAGATCCCGTCCGTTATATCTCCAATGATTCCTCGGGTAAAATGGGCTTCGCCCTCGCGCGCACCGCGCGTACCATGGGAGCTGCGGTGACGCTGATTGCCGCGCGTACCGATGAAGCGCCGCCTCGTGATGCCGGTATCGATCTGGTCCGCGTCCAGTCAGCACAGGAGATGCACGATGCGGTCATGGCCCGCTGGAGTGAATGCGATATTCTTGTGAAAGCAGCGGCGGTTGCGGATTACCGACCACGCGAGAGCAGTGACTCGAAGATTAAGAAGAGCGGCAGCACCATGACGCTGGAGCTGGTGAAGACAACTGATATTCTGGAGAGCCTGGGCAGAATCAAGGACAAGCAGTTCCTGATCGGCTTTGCCGCCGAGACCGGAAATGCCGAAGTTTATGCCAAGGATAAGCTGGTCCGCAAGAACCTCGATCTGATCGTAGCCAACGATGTAGCCGTAGAAGGCGCGGGCTTCGGTACGGATACCAACATCGTCAAGGTGTATGATGCCGAAGGTCTGGTGCTTGACCTTCCGCTGGCTTCCAAAGATGAGGTGGCGCGCCGGATTCTGCGGCTGGCGGCTGAGCGTGTTACCGGAGCCTTAATATAATGGATATTGCCAAGGTCATTGTCGATGTTCCTGTACGCAGCACCGACCGGCCGTTTGACTATATTATCCCGAATGCACTGAAGCTGTGGATTGAGGTGGGCAGCCGTGTGGCTGTTCCGTTCGGTCCCCGCACGGTCCAGGGGTTCGTAGTGTCCCTGGAATCGGGCGAGACCGGCAGTGTCTCCCGGATGAAGCCGATTGTAGAAGTGCTGGATTTGCTTCCTCCGCTGTCGCCGGAGCTGGTTGAGCTGGCCGACTGGATGAGCCAAAGGTACGCCTGTAGACGGATCTCCGCACTGCAGGCGATGCTTCCGACTGCCTTGAAGGGCAAAGCCGAGCGGCTGATCTCGCTTGGGAGTACAGAGGCGGCGGCCAGCGCCCCCGCAGATGAGCTCTTTCCGCTCTTCCTGGAGGCGGATAACGAAGAACAGCAGATCATTGACTTCGTTAGGCGACACAGTGAGGTATCCATGAAGCTGCTGACCCGCACCTTCCCTGAGGCTGCAGAGACGATTAAGTTCATGGTGCGGCGCGGTGTACTGGCAGAGAGCCAGTCGATTAAGGATAAGATGGGCAAAAAGAAGATCAAGGCCGTTGATTTGGCTATTGGCTTGTCAGCAGCGCGGGAGTCGCTCGCCAGCTTCCCGGCGCGTTCGGCGCGCCAGAAGGAGGTGCTTTCCTACCTGATTGAAATGGAAGCCCTGCTGCCGATGCCGCTCAAGGATATTCTGGCGATCCTCCAGGTTACTGCGGGCACGGTCAAAGCACTTGCAGACAAGGGTTATATTGAAATCAGTGAAATTGAAGTCTACCGTGACCCCTACCAGGGAAGGGACTTCAAGCCAAGTACCCCGCTTCCGCTGACAGCGGAGCAGGAGATTGTATACAAGCGGATTGTGCGCACTGTAGAGCAGCAGACGCATGAAGTCTTCCTGCTGCACGGGGTGACCGGCAGCGGGAAGACGGAGATCTATCTCCAGACGATCCAGCGCTGCATCGAGCAGGAACGGCAGGCTGTGGTGCTGGTGCCTGAGATTGCGCTTACTCCGCAGATGGTGGAACGGTTCAAGGGCCGGTTCGGGAGCGGGGTAGCCGTGATGCACAGCCGGCTGTCTGTTGGCGAACGTTATGACGAGTGGCGCAAGATCCGCGAAGGCAAGGCCATGGTTGCGGTCGGAGCACGCTCGGCCGTGTTCGCTCCGTTTGCCAATCTGGGCCTCATTATTATGGATGAAGAGCATGAAGGCTCTTATAAGCAGGAGGAGAATCCGAAATATCATGCCCGTGATGTGGCTGTCCGCAGGGCAGAGCAGGGCGGCGCCGTAGTTATTCTGGGCTCTGCAACACCTTCACTGGAGAGCTATCATGCTGCCAGATCGCAGAGTGATATCCACTTCTCGCCAATTCTGCTGGAGATGCCGAGCCGTGCACTCGGCAACGAGCTGCCGAAGGTGGCAGTGGTTGATATGCGTGAGGAGCTGAAGGAAGGCAACCGCTCCATGTTCAGCCGCAGCCTGCACGCCGCTCTGGTAAGCAGGCTGGAGCGCGGTGAACAGACGGTGCTGCTGCTCAACCGCAGAGGCTTCTCGACCTTCGTCATGTGCCGGAGCTGCGGCTACGTTGCCGGCTGTCCGGAATGCGATATCTCGCTCACCTATCACAGCCGCAGCGACAATCTGCGCTGTCACTACTGCGGGCATGCGCAGCCCGCGCCCAAGCTGTGCCCGGAATGCGGCAGTGAGCATATCCGCTTCTTCGGGACAGGCACACAACGGGTAGAGGAAGAGCTGGGCAAGCTGTTCCCCGGCATCCGGGTTATCCGTATGGATGTGGACACGACCACGGAGAAGGGCTCGCATGAGAAGCTGCTGAACCAGTTCAGGGACAAGAAGGCCGATGTGCTGCTGGGTACACAGATGGTCGCCAAAGGACTCGACTTCCCCGATGTAACTCTGGTTGGGGTCATTACTGCGGATTCTGCGCTCAATCTTCCTGATTTCCGGGCGGCTGAAAAGACCTTTCAGCTCTTGACACAGGTTGCCGGCCGTGCGGGGCGGCATCAGCTCCCCGGCGAGGTAGTGGTGCAGTCGTATACACCGGAGCATTATTCGATTATCCATGCCAGCGGGCATGATTACCGTTCATTCGTCCGGGACGAGCTGAAGCACCGCAAAGAGCTGCATTACCCGCCCTATTGCCGTCTGATTCTGGTCACTCTCTCGCATGAGCAGCTTCCGCTGCTGCTGAAGCTTGCGGAGAACTATGCGCTCAGCATTCAGGGCAAAGCCAGACAGCTGCGCTGGTATGGCAGTCTGGATAAACTTTCCTCGGATGCACTGGATCTGCTGGGACCGGTGGCCTCGCCGCTGCCCCGGCTGAAGGGGCGTTACCGGTTCCAGTGCATTATCAAATGGCGCGGTGCAATTGATGCCATTGCGCTGGCCCGCCAGGTGGCGGAGGAGCTGGAGGATTCCGTCCGCGATAAGGGTCTGCAGATCAGCATTGATGTCGATCCTCAGATGTTGATGTAATTCTCCGGCGTGTTACAATAGTAAGGCGGTTTTGCCCTAAGGAACCGATAAGTATTAATGATATGTTTACAACAAGGATGGTGTTAGTGTATATGGCAATCAGGCTGATTGTGAAAGAACCGGATGAAGTATTGCACAAGAAAGCAAAGATGGTAACCACTGTTACCCCCAATGTACAAAAATTGCTCGATGATATGGCCGATACGATGTATGACGCGGAAGGTGTAGGTCTCGCAGCCCCGCAGGTAGGCATTCTGAAACGGCTGATTGTAATAGATGCCGATGAAGAGCATGGATTGATCAAGCTGATCAATCCCGAGATCGTTAGTATGGAAGGGGAGCAGTTCGGACCCGAAGGCTGCCTGAGTATTCCCGGCCTGAACGGGGATGTCCGCCGTGCGGAGACAGTGACCGTACGCGGCCTGAACCGCGAAGGCGAGGAAGTGACCATTACCGGAAGCGGCCTGCTGGCCCGGGCTTTTCAGCATGAGATTGACCACCTGAATGGCGTGCTGTTCACGGATATTGCTGAGAAGGTCTATGAATACACAGCAGAACGCAGTGAAACTGAGGAGTGAATGAAATGAGAATAGTGTTCATGGGAACACCAGCCTTTGCAGTCCCCTCCTTGCGGATGCTGCTGGAAGAGGGCTATGAGGTAGTGGCCGTGGTGAGTCAGCCGGACCGGCCTCAAGGCCGCAAGAAGACGCTGGTGCCATCCCCGGTGAAGGCGGCTGCACTGGAGCTGGGACTGCCTGTCCTTCAGCCTGAACGGCTGCGCCGCCCTGAATCAGTGGCTGAGCTGGCTGCCTATGAGCCGGATCTGATTGTTACCGCCGCATATGGTCAGATTCTTCCCAAGAGCGTTCTTGAGCTGCCGGCGAACGGATGTGTGAATGTTCATGGATCACTTCTGCCCAAGTACCGGGGCGGTGCTCCGATACAGCGCTGTATCATGAACGGCGAGAAGGTGACTGGTGTGACGCTGATGTATATGGCGGAAGGACTGGACACCGGAGATATGATCTCACGGGTGGAGGTAGCGATAGAGGATGACGATACCTCAGGCACGCTGTTTGAGAAGCTAAGCATTGCTGGCCGGGATCTCCTCAAGGCAGAGATGCCGCGACTGGCAGCCGGCCGTGTGGAAGCTGCCGTGCAGGATGACAGTGAAGCAACCTATGCGCCGAATCTAAGCCGGGAAGATGAACGCATCGACTGGAGCCGTGGCTCGCTGGAGCTGTACAATCAGATTCGCGGTCTGGTGCCGTTCTCGGGTGCGTTCACCCTGTGGAACGGCGAGACCTTCAAGGCATGGGCTGCGGTGAAGCCGCAGGCGGAGGAACAGCCCGGCGGCAGCGCAGCTCCAGGCACTGTGCTGTCGGTGAGCGAACGCGGCGTTGAGGTGAAGACCGGTGACGGGACGCTTCGGCTTACAAGCGTCCAGCCTGCCGGCAAAAAAGCGATGAGCGCAGCCGACTTCAGCCGTGGTGCAACCCTCGCACCAGGCACGGTGCTAGGTTGAGCGCGGGCGTTAAGGGAGGCGGCGGACCGCGTACGCGTACTTCCGGCAATCCGCCTGCGGCCTCCGGCACAAAGCATGCCTCCGGCAGAACCGGCGGAGCGGGCCGGAATCGTCCGGGCGGCAAGCCTGCTGCGCCAGCTTCTGCGCGTGAGGTTGCCCTTGATATTCTGGTGCGCGTAGAGCAACAGGGTGCTTACAGCAACCTGCTGCTGGGAAGCAGCCTCCAGAAAGCGGACCTCAGCCGGGAGGATACGGGACTTGCTACAGAGCTGGTGTACGGAACCCTCTCACGGATGATTACCCTCGATTATGTCCTCAGCAGCTTCGTCAGCAAAGGGATAACCAAGCTGGAACCTTGGGTACGGAGTCTGCTGCGGCTAAGCCTGTACCAGATCATGTATCTGGACCGGGTACCTTCGCATGCAGCCGTTAACGAGGCTGTGAATATCTCCAAGAGACGCGGCCATCAGGGCATCTCGGGTATGGTCAACGGCGTGCTGCGCAGTGTGCTGCGGGCTGGAGATCTCCCGGTATTGCCTGAGGGGATGAGCCGGGAAGAACGGATCTCGATCCTGCACTCCCATCCCCTGTGGATGGTGAAGCGCTGGTCGGCGGAATACGGCCCGGACACGGCAGACGCCATGTGTGCCGCGAATAATGAGCCGCCCGCAGTCAGTGTCCGGGTGAATACAACGATGATTAGCCGGGAGGCGATGCTGACTGAGCTGCTGGAAGCCGGTCTGGATGCCGCCGAATCAAAGGTGAGCCCTGCGGGGCTGGTCATCAGGGGCGGCGGCAATCTGGCGCTGACCTCCTGGTACCGGGACGGCTATCTGTCCGTTCAGGATGAGAGCTCGATGCTGGTAGCCGAGGTTGTCGCTCCCGAAGCCGGGATGAAGGTGCTGGACTGCTGCGCTGCCCCCGGCGGCAAAAGCGCCCATATGGGCGAGCTGATGAAGGACGAGGGCTCCATACTGGCCAATGACCTGCATGAGCATAAGGCTAAGCTCATTGCCGAGCAGGCAGCACGCCTTGGCCTGGAGTGCATCACCACCGCAAGCGGGGATGCGCTGGAGCTAGGCGCCGCCCTCCAACCGGAATCCTATGACCGGATTCTGCTGGATGCTCCTTGCTCGGGGCTTGGGGTCATCCGCCGCAAGCCTGATTTGAAATGGCGCAAGCAGCCGGAGGATATTGCAAGCGTAGCTGCGCTGCAGCTTGAACTGCTGCAATCGGTCTCCGGGCTGCTGAAGCCGGGAGGTGTGCTGGTCTACAGCACGTGTACTACCGAGCAGGCGGAGAACAGCCGGGTTGTTGCCGATTTTCTGGAGCGCAATCCCGGCTTCGCCCCGGTCAGCTTCAAGTCAGCCGTCTGGGAACGGCTGGAGGGAACCGCGCTTGCTGCCGGTGACGGCATGCAGCTGCTCCCGCATCATTATGGCAGCGATGGCTTCTATATTGCCCGGCTGGAGCGACTCTTGTAATATAGCGATTGTGCTTCCGGCCTACAGCTTCCCGCCCGCAGATTCCTCCGCGCGGCGGGCTTTTCTTTTACCGGTTCTGAGTTTTGTGTTAAAATAGGAAGAATGAGAAACAATACGCATATAATTTATGAAAGCACAGGTGCAAAAATACAATGAAACCTTTAATATATGATTTTTCTTTAGAAGAGTTACAGCAATGGGCTAAGGACAACGGAGAGCCGGCTTTTCGCGGCGGGCAGATCTTTGACTGGCTGTATGTGAAGCGGGTCAATGACTTCGAATCCATGAGTAACCTCTCCAAGACACTCAGAGCCAAGCTGGTTGACCAGTTCAGTATTTCGGCACTCACCGAGATTACGAAGCTGGAGTCCAAGGACGGCACAGTGAAATTCCTGTTCGGTCTGCATGATGATCATGCGATTGAGACAGTTATTATGAAGCATAATTACGGCAACAGCGTGTGTGTGACCACCCAGGTAGGCTGCCGGATCGGATGTACCTTCTGTGCATCTACCCTTGGCGGTCTCAAGCGGGATCTGACTGCAGGGGAGATCGTTGCCCAGGTTGTCCGCTCCCAGCAGATTCTTGATGCGCGCGGCGAACGGGTCAGCAGTATTGTCATTATGGGGACAGGCGAGCCCTTCGAGAATTATGATGCAACCATGAGATTCCTCCGTCTGATGATCCATGAGAAGGGCCTGAATATTGGCCAGCGCCATATCACCGTATCCACCAGCGGAATTGTGCCGAACATCTACAAATTCGCCGATGAAGATACTCAGATTAATCTGGCGATCTCGATTCACGCTCCCAACGATACGCTCCGCTCCAAGCTGATGCCGGTGAACCGCCGTTATCCGTTCGACGATGTAATTGAGTCCCTGCGCTATTATCAGGCTAAGACAGGCCGCCGGATCAGCTTCGAGTATGCCTTGATCGGAGGCGTGAATGATCAGAAGGAGCATGCAGAGGAGCTGGCCGGTGTGCTGAAGACCATGCTCTGCCATGTGAATCTGATCCCGGTCAATCATGTGCCTGAGCGCAAATATGTCCGGACTTCCCGCAATGATATCTTTGAATTTCAGCGTATACTGGCCGATCATGGCGTGAATGTTACCATCCGCCGTGAGCAGGGCCATGATATTGCGGCCGCATGCGGACAGCTGCGCGCCAAACATATGGAGTTGGGGTGAGGATATTTGATCAGAACAGTTCAAGCCAGCGACATTGGCCGGGTACGAACCGTCAATGAAGATTCAGTCTGGATCGGCGCCACGCGCCACGGTTATACCCTCGGCATTATTGCCGACGGAATGGGGGGACATCTGGCTGGCGATACCGCGAGCAGGCTTGCACTTGAGACGGTCAGGGGGATTCTGGACCAGCTGGAGCCTGATCTCCCGGAGGCAGAGCTGAAGGAAGCGCTGACTGCCGCCATCATGGAAGCCAATAACACAGTTCACAGAGAAGCTCAGAGCGATGAGAAGCTCCATAATATGGGGACCACCATCGTTGCTGCACTGCTGAAAGGGTCGGCAGGCTATATCGGGCATATCGGAGACAGCAGGGCTTATCTGATCCGGGACGGAGAAGCCAGCCAGCTAACCGAGGATCATACGCTGGTGAATGAGCTGTTCAGGAACGGCCAGATCAGTCTGGAGGAGCTGGATAATCATCCCCGCCGCAATGTGCTTACCAGGGCGCTGGGGACAGATACAGTGGTATCCGCGGATCTGGCATATGTTACGCTTGCAATTGGTGAACTCCTGCTGCTGTGCAGTGATGGGCTCAGCAATTATGTCAGTCTGGAGCATCTGGGCAAGGTAGCCGGAATTAATGAAATATCTCTGGAAGAAAGAGCGGAGCGATTACTTCAACTGGCATTGCTTGCGGGCGGCAGCGATAATATAAGCGTTGCTATGCTGGAACACCAAGGAGAGGCCGCAGTGCCCGAGACAAAGGAGTGGGAAAGATGATCGGTCACGAATTGGGCGGCCGTTACCAAGTCATCGAACGGATCGGCGGAGGAGGCATGGCGCTCGTCTATAGAGCCCATGATATTCTGCTTAACCGGAATGTTGCTATCAAAGTACTGCGCAATCAATTTGTGCATGATGAGGAATTCATCCGCCGGTTCCGGCGGGAGGCGCAATCAGCTGCATCATTATCTCATCCCAACGTAGTCAGCATATACGATGTCGGCCAGGAAGATGAAATTCATTATATCGTTATGGAGTATATTGAAGGAAAGAACCTGAATGAAATTATTAAAGAGCGGGCACCGATGCAGGTGGATGAATCCGTACGGATTGCCTCGCAGATTTGTGATGCGCTGGATCATGCGCATATGAACCAGATTATTCACCGCGATATTAAACCACATAATATACTAATAGGACGTAACGGGCGGGTTAAGGTTACCGACTTCGGGATCGCCCGGGCAGTTACTTCTACAACGATTACCCAGACGGGATCTGTGGTCGGTTCCGTGCATTATTTCTCGCCGGAGCATGCCAAGGGCGTAACTACAGGCGAGAAGTCGGATCTCTACTCCTTGGGCATCGTACTGTATCAGATGCTTACGGGTGTACTGCCTTTCTTAGGGGAGAGTCCGATCAGCGTGGCGCTGAAGCATCTGCAGGAGGAATTCGAGGAGCCGCGACTGCTGAATCCGCTGATTCCGCAAAGCGTTGAGAATGTCATTCTGAAGTCGATGCGCAAGAACCCGGAGGAGCGCTACCAGTCTGCCAAGCAAATGCTGCAGGATCTGGAGACCTGTCTGCTGCCTGAACGGCGCAGCGAAGCCAAGATGCTGTTCCAGGATGATGATGATGAGGACAGAACACGCATCATTCCGGCGATCAAGCCGCTCCAGCGCGGGCTAAGCAGCCGTGGTGGCGGAGAGGAACGAATCCGCAGTATGGAGGAAACTCCGCCGCCTGCTGCTGTGAAGCGTAAGGGCCGCGCAGCACTGTGGATCAGCCTTACGCTGGTCGTATTAATTGCCATGACCGGAATTGTGTGGTATGTCAATTCCAAGCTGTCGGTCGATGAAGTCTCGGTGCCTGCAGTGACAGGGAAGACCTTCCAGGAGGCCAAGGCTGAGCTTGAGGGGGTGGGACTGTTTGCCGAGGAGCCCGCACTGGTTGAGTATAATCCTAATTTCGAAGAGAATATTGTCTGGAAGCAGAACAAGACCAATACGATGGTCAAAGAAGGAACTCATATTATCCTGACGGTAAGTGCCGCCAAGGTTCTTCCTAAGCTTAAGGATGTCTCCAACCTGAGTTATGACGATGCCGTCAAGGAGCTGATCGCCCTCGGTATTGCCCAGGATAGAATTGCAACACCGGATGAACGCTTCAGTGAGGAATTTGCCAAGGGGAAGGTCATTAGCTCTGAGCCTGCCGCAAACTCAGAATATGATCCTGATACGGTAACTATCAAGCTAATTGTGAGCAAAGGCAAAGAAAACACCCAGATGCCGGATCTCCTAGGGAAGACCGAGAAGGAAGCCAAGGCTGCGCTGGAAAGTGCAGGTCTGGTGCTGGATGCGGTCAAACAAGAGCCGAGCTTCACTTACGAGAAGGGTAAGGTTACGAAGCAGTGGGCCTACGAGGCAGGGGATCTGGTCCCTCCAGGCGAGAAGATTACGATCTACATCAGCACAGGTTACCCTCCGGAAGCTTTGGAATTTACGTTTAATGTTCCGGTAGCACCGGCTGCTGAAGGCAAGAAGAGTAAGATTCGTATCGTGTTTGCCGATGCGCGCAACGGCGGCGAGAACCAGGAGTGGGGCACACGCACGATTGGCAAAAGCCAGACCTTATCCGTGAACATGCTGCTTGCCCCTAATAAAGACGGCATGGTATCGGTATACCGGGACGGGGAGTTCCTGGAGACTTATCCGATCACTTATGTCGATGTCAAGAATAACACTGTGCAGCAGCCTGAACCGCCTCCGGTGGAGACACAGACGCCTGCACCGACGGTTGCTCCTACCGAGCCTGCTCAGCCTACTGAGACTCCAGCTCCCGACCCGACAGCTGAGCCGGCAATTATTCCGCCGGACACCGGAGAAGGAGAGGTGCCGGGCGAGACGGACCAGACGGGTTATGTTCCGGGTAACGGACAGAATAACAATGAGTTGGCTTCCGCCCTCAGCAATGGCAACAGTAATGGTAAGGGGAAAAGTAACGGTAAGGGGCCTGACAACAAGCCAGGCAAAGATAAAGGCCATAAATAATAGAACAGATAAGCTTCAGCCGGGCTGCCGGGAATACGGGCAGGGTTGAAGCAGCGAAATGACCCGGGGGACTACACACTTGGGTCATTTGCGCAATATACAGGAGAGGAAGGCTCAGCATGTATGCTTGAAGGAATCATAATTAAAGCGTTAAGCGGATATTACTATGTTAAGCCGCTCAAGGATGAACAGATTGTAACTGAGGAAGAAGCGGTACAGTGCCGGGGGCGCGGCATCCTGAAGAAGAAAGGCATTGCGCCGTTGGTCGGTGACCGGGTAATCTATGTGCTGACTGAGAACGGAGAGGGCATGGTAGATGAACTGCTTCCCCGTGAATCGGAGCTGATCCGCCCGCAGGTGGCTAACGTGAAGCTGGCAGTGCTGCTGTTCTCCGTGCGGGAGCCGGATATGAATCTTAATCTGCTGGACAAGTTCCTGGTTCATATCGAGCATTCAGGCCTGGAGACGCTGATTGTGCTCACGAAGCAGGATCTGGCCGACGATGAAGGCCAGGCCACGGAAGCCGTCAAAGCTCTATATGAGCAGATTGGTTACGAGGTCATGGTCACAAGCTCACTGAACGGATCAGGTGCGGATGAGCTGCGTCAGCGACTGGCCGGAATCATCAGCGTCTTCTCAGGACAGTCGGGCGTAGGGAAGTCCACATTGCTTAACCGGCTTGTACCGGGTCTGGCGCTGGAGACAGGGGAGATTAGCCTCCGTCTCGGACGCGGGCGTCACACTACACGCCATGTAGAGCTGATGGATATAGGTAATGGCGGGTTTGTGGCCGACACTCCGGGCTTCAGCCAGCTGGATTTCCTGGAGCTGGGCGTGGATGAGCTGTCCGTGTGCTTCCGTGAGTTCGCTACTTATGCGGAGAATTGCAAATTCCGCGGCTGCAGCCATCTCCACGAACCGGGCTGCAAGGTGATAGAGGCCTGGGAGTCCGGGGATATTGCAGATAGCCGTTATGAGCATTACAAGCTGTTTTATAATGAAATGAAAGATAAAAAGCGGAGGTACTAAACTCATGGTAAAAATTGCTCCTTCCATATTGTCAGCAGATTTCGCAGCGCTTGGCGCAGAGGTGGCCGAAGCGGAAGCCAGCGGTGCGGACTGGATTCATGTAGATGTGATGGACGGACATTTTGTGCCGAATATTACGCTGGGTCCCGCGATTGTGTCAGCGGTGAGAGCTCATACTTCTTTACCTCTGGATGTACATTTAATGATTGAGAACCCGGAACGCTATATTGCTGATTTTGCGGCTGCGGGCGCATCTGTGATTACAGTTCACGCCGAAGCCTGCGTACATCTGCACCGTGTAATCCATCAGATCAAAGAGCTCGGCCTGATGGCAGGGGTGGCCATTAATCCGGCTACACCGGCTGCGGCAGTGCGTGAGGTCCTGGAGGATGTGGATATGGTACTTGTGATGACCGTCAATCCGGGCTTCGGCGGGCAGGCCTTCATTCCGCGCACACTGCATAAGATTACGCAGCTCCGGAAGTGGGCTGAAGAGATTCATCATAAGGGTCTGCATATCGAGGTAGACGGCGGAGTGGCCGAAGCTACGGCACCGCTCGTAGCTGAAGCAGGGGCG
Organism: Paenibacillus sp. FSL R7-0204; assembly: GCF_038002225.1. Taxonomy (NCBI): domain Bacteria; kingdom Bacillati; phylum Bacillota; class Bacilli; order Caryophanales; family Paenibacillaceae; genus Paenibacillus; species Paenibacillus sp. FSL R7-0204. The sequence goes on along the minus strand of NZ_JBBOCA010000001.1, from coordinate 4,540,354 downwards.
GATGTGCTTGTGGCAGGTAATGCAGTGTTCGGCCGCAGCGACCGCGCAGGAGCGATCAAAGCCATTCGTGAGGCGGCGGACAGTGCAGTCCGGCAATAGGCGATGATGCCCATTTATTAATCAACGAATTGACCCTCAATCTGCTGCATTCGCATACGGAAGGTATAGGCCAAGTTGTGTTCGCATAAATATGGTTACATGAGCAGAAATCTCATGTAGCCTTTTTTGCGGAGGTCTGCAATCGATGGTACATTTTTCATCTAGACAGGATAGTCTCCTACTGTACGGCATGAATTGATGGGAGGGTTAATTATGAAATTTTATACGTTCAAGCTGCCAAGATTTTTGGGAGGTTTTGTTAAAGCGATTTTGAACACGTTTCAGAAGAGTTAGATTTAAGAAGACAAGTAAATATGAAAAAAAGCACCTTACGAATGTAAAGGGTGCTTTTTGCTACAAATATAATATCTCTTCTATTCTCGCTGAAACGGATACCGTCTATGAAAGGACGGCATGTCCGTTTCTACTTGGTATGAGATACCGCTAGACCCGGCAATAACCGGATACTAGACGCGTTCAACTTTACCGGATTTCAAAGCACGGGTGCTGACGTACACGCGTTTCGGTTTGCCGTTCACCAGGATACGAACCTTCTGAACGTTAACTCCCCAAGAGCGACGGTTGCGGTTGTTAGCGTGAGACACGTGGTTACCGCTGCCCGGTTTCTTGCCTGTTACTGTACATGTGCGGGACATAGATTACACCTCCTTGTTACTTACACCTGCGTAAAACAATACTTGAATATCATATCACAGCAAAAATTGCTTCGTCAACCGATTCAAAAACATTTATTTCTGTAGACTCTTATAGTACAATATAAATTAGTGCATTATGTCCAGTTGATCATTGAATTGATTAGGCATGAAGTTAGGAAGGGGAATTCTCATTGAGTAAGCGTTCTATAAACGGGACAGATTTTACCGCAATGGTACTAGCCGGTGCGGAAATGCTGCAGCAGCATGCCGAGCATGTCAATTCATTGAATGTGTTTCCGGTGCCGGATGGCGATACGGGCACGAACATGAATCTGACCATGACCGCAGGCGCGAACGAATTGAAGAGAAACAACACGGCCTCTGTCGGTCAATGTGCGGGAGTGCTGTCGAAGGGACTATTGATGGGCGCGCGGGGGAACTCCGGCGTTATTTTGTCACAGCTGTTCAGAGGTCTTGGACGTTATGCGGCCCAATATGATGAGCTTAACACACAGCAGTTCGCTGCAGCACTGCAGACCGGGGTAGATACCGCATATAAGGCAGTGGTTAAGCCGGTTGAAGGCACCATTCTTACGGTTGCCAAGGAAGCTGCAAGACATGCAGTGTATTATGCACGCCGCACAACGGATATTATCGAGCTGATGACTGAAGTCCTGGCCAAAGCTAAGGAAGCCTTGGCGCATACGCCTGAGCTGCTGCCTGTGCTGAAGCAGGTGGGCGTGGTGGATTCGGGGGGCCAGGGTCTGGTCTACATCTATGAAGGCTTTCACCAGCATCTGACCAGCGGAGCAGTCTCAGCACCTGTACAGACTCTTGTGCAAGGACAAGCTGCGGCCCCTGTATCCGTGCCGACGCCGGTGCTAACCAAACCTGAGCATGCGTTGTCCTCCGTACAGTCTTCCGCGCAATCACAGCTCCATACGGAAGACATTGAATTTCTATATGATATGGAATTTTTCATTAACCGTCAGCTTGGCGCATCCGTGAAAGCGGATTTTGATGAGGAAGCTTTTCGGAAAGCGTTATCAGTTAACGGGGATTCGATCATTGTCATCTCAGATGATGAGACGATCAAGGTGCATGTGCATTCCAAGACTCCGGGAGAGGTGCTGAACCTGGCACTCGTTCACGGGGAGATTACCCAGATTCACATCCTTAACATGCGTGAGCAGCACCGCGATCTGTTGACTGCCGGTATGGATATCGCTCCGATGCCGGATGTCTTCGCCGATATCCCGGAAGAGAAGGCCAGCGTGCAGGCCCCGGCGGTTCCTCCTGCGGATGATCTGGCGCCGTACGGCTTCATTGCGGTCTCCTCGGGAGACGGAATCTCGGATATCTTCCGCAGTCTGGGTGTCGATGCGATCCTGGCCGGCGGTCAGACGATGAATCCGAGTACAGAGGATTTCGTGAATGCGATCTCTTCCATTTCCGCAAAGCATATCTACATTCTGCCGAATAACTCCAATATCGTCCTGGCTGCACAGCAAGCCAAGGATCTGCTGGAGGGCGAACGTGAGATTACAGTGATTCCGAGCAAGAGTATTCCCCAGGGAATCTCGGCAGCCTTTGCCTTCCAGGAAGAGGATGCGGTAGATACCAACACCAGCAACATGCTGGAGGCGATTGCCCAGGTCAAATCCGGGCAGATTACCAATGCTGTACGGGATACTGTGATGGAGGATCTGGAGATCAAATCCGGTCAGTATATCGGCATCGAGAGCTCCAAGATTGTTGCAGCTGCCGATGACTTACTAACGGTCAGCAAAGAACTGCTGTCAAGCATGCTGGTGAATGGTGACGAGATCGTTACTGTGTTGACCGGTGCAGACACCGAGGCAGACATTACGGATGCCCTCGGCAGCTGGCTGGAAGAGACGTACCCGCAGGTTGAGGTAGAGATTCATGAAGGCGGCCAGCCGCTGTACTATTATCTTTTCTCAGTTGAGCCGTAGAATCTCTTACTCTTAAGTGCCCTAATCAAGCAGAGTGGCGCAGCCAAATCATAGTATGGGGAGGAACATTATGAATCGTACCGTAATCGTTACCGACAGCACCTCCGATATCCCGCCTGCTCTGGCGGAGCAGTACGGCATTGAAGTCGTTCCGCTGACGCTGATGTTCGGCGAAGAGGCATTTCGGGATAATGTAGATATGACTCCGGAACAATTCTACGAGCGTCTTCCCCGCTCGCCGCAATTGCCGACCACTTCGCAGCCGTCTCCTGTAGAATATATGAATGTATACCGTAGTATACAGGACAAGCATCCGGGCAGTTCAATCTTGTCCTTTCATATTTCCTCCGGCTTAAGCGGTACCTATCAGTCTGCTGTCTTGGCCAAATCCATGCTTGAAGAGGAAGGAGAAGCTATCACCGTGGTGGATAGCCTCTCCGCCTCCTACGGCTTCGGGTTCATGGTTGTGGAAGCCGCCCGGCTGGCGGAGCAAGGGCATGCTCCTGCAGAGATTCTTGCGAAAGTGGAGAGTCTGCGCCAAGCCCGCAAGCTGTATTTCCTTGTGGATACACTGGAATATCTGCAAAAGGGCGGAAGAATCGGCAAGGCATCGGCCATCCTGGGTACGCTGCTCAATATCAAGCCGATCCTGTCCATTGATGCGGAAGGCATTATCTATGCGGTAGAGAAGGTCAGAGGGCGCAAGAAGGCAGTCGCCCGCATGATCGAGCTGTTCAAGGCAGATCTGCCGGGTGTGAATACAATACATGTGGCCGTGGGTCATACGGCTGAACCGGCTTCCGGCGAAGAGTTCCTGCGGGAATTAGCCGGACATTTCACCTTGAAAGAGAAGGTTCTGACCAATGTCGGCCCTGTTGTGGGCAGCCATGTCGGGAACGGAACCTTAGCCGTATTCATCTGGCCCGCCTAAGTATAGGGGATGAACATGGTGCTTACTTTGGATTCAATTGAAGTGAAACAAATAACTGGCGTGAGCGCTCAAAAGCAAAGTGAGCTTCACGCCTTTGGCGTTTTTACTGTGAAGGATCTGCTGGAGTATTACCCTTTCCGGTATGAGGATTTCCGACCAAAATCGCTCAGTGAGGTTAAGCACGGCGATAAGGCGACCGTAGTAGCCAAGGTTATCGGCATTCCGGTGCTGCAGCGCTTCGGGGGCAAATCCCGAATGAGCTGCAAGATGGTGGCCGAGCCGTGGATGTTCACCGCTACGTGGTTCAACCAGCATTATGCGCGTGAACAACTGACGGTCGGCCGTGAAGTGGTGCTGACGGGGAAGTGGGACCAGAAGCGCAATCAGATTACGGTGACTAACTATGAATTCCCTGACCGGGGCGAAGGCAAGACAGGAACGCTGCAGCCGGTATACTCCGTCGGGGGCAAGATTACGCAGTCCTGGATTCGCCGGATTATTGGTCAGGCGTTGCAGCAGTACGGGGACCTGATCCCTGAGATTCTGCCGCACAGCATTATGCGCAAATATGACTTCATGTCACGCAAGCGGGCCATTGCCACGATTCATCAGCCGGAGGATACGCGCGAGGGCCAGCAGGGAAGACGCCGGATGGTGTATGAGGAGCTGTTCCTGTTCCAACTGAAGGTACAAGCCTTCCGCGTGCTGAACCGTGGCCGGATGGATGGCGTGGTTCATACGGTAGACAATGCAACAGTAAGGCAATTCGTGCGCAGCCTGCCGTTTGAGCTAACCGATGCCCAGAAGCATGTGGAGCTGGAGATTCTGCAGGATATGCGTTCAGGGTATTGCATGAACAGGCTGCTTCAAGGCGATGTGGGCTCCGGCAAAACTGTACTCGCGGCCATAGCGCTCTACGCGACTGTAAGATCCGGATTTCAGGGTGCACTGATGGTGCCGACTGAAATCCTGGCAGAGCAGCATATGCGCTCGCTCACGAGGATGTTCGAGCCCTTCGGTATTACCGTGGGCCTGCTTACCGGCAGCGTAACCGGCCGCAAACGGAAGGATCTGCTGGCCTCTCTACAGATGGGCATGCTCGATGTGGTCGTCGGAACCCATGCGCTGATCCAGGAAGATGTCTTCTTCCGCAGCCTGGGGCTTGTGGTTACGGATGAGCAGCACCGCTTCGGGGTGAACCAGCGCAGTGTCTTGCGGCGCAAGGGGTACAACCCGGATGTGCTGACGATGACCGCCACTCCGATCCCGCGCACGCTGGCGATTACTGTCTTTGGCGATATGGATGTGTCTACGCTGTCCGAACGGCCGAAGGGGCGTGTGCCGATCACCACCTACTGGGTGAAGCCGGATCTGATGGAGCGGGTCATGAACCTGATCAGCCGCGAGATTGAGCAGGGGCGGCAAGCCTACCTGATCTGTCCGCTGATTGAGGAGTCGGAGAAGCTGGATGTGCAGAATGCGATTGATCTGCATGTGCAGATGTCGCAGGCTTTTCCGGATTATAAGGTGGGCTTGCTTCACGGGAGAATGACACCGTCCGAGAAGGACGAGGTAATGCGGAACTTCTACAGTAACGAACTGCAGCTTCTGGTGTCTACAACGGTCGTAGAGGTCGGTGTCGATGTCCCGAATGCTACGCTGATGATCATCATGGACGCTGACCGCTTCGGGCTGTCTCAGCTGCATCAGCTGCGCGGCCGGGTCGGCAGAGGGGAACATGCTTCCTACTGTGTGCTGATGGCTGATCCGAAGTCGGAGATCGGTCGTGAGCGGATGACCGCGATGACAGATACATATGACGGGTTCGAAGTGTCACGGCGGGATCTGGAGCTGCGGGGACCGGGGGATTTCTTCGGGACGAAGCAGAGCGGCCTGCCCGAATTCCGTCTGGCGGATATGACCGCTGACTTCGAGACGCTGGAGCTGGCGCGCGATGATGCTGCTGTGCTGCTGCGGGAGGCTTCATTCTGGACCTCGGCGGATGTTGCGCCGCTGCGCGGGTATTTGCAGCAGGAACAAATTTTCCAGGGGGATTTAATTGACTGAACAGGCACATCTGGGCACCTGCCTTCATATACTGTGAATGATTGGATATGACAGGAGGTGCTGTACTTGGGTTATCAGCAATATGGAATCAGTCCCCAGCTGGTGGATCGCATCAAGCTGAAGATGAAGAATCCGGCGGTCAAGGAACGCGTCAAGAATATGATTACCGGCATCTCCAAACAGGAGCTGCAGGATACAGCAGTGGTGCGTAAGCTGGTGCGTAATGCGTCGTCGGTGATGCATGAGAAGCTGACGAACGCACAGGAAGAGCAAATTGTGAAATTCGTCATCGCCCAAAAGATTGATCCGAACAATACGTTTCACTTAATCCGCTTATGGGGGATGTTCCGCTGAGAATGGCGGGATTCAGGAATCTCCGATTGGCTTGCAATCCAAAAAGCGTTCCCGTAAGTAACAGACGGGAACGCTTTTTACTTGTTCTGCGCCGTCCTGGAAGGCCATACGGCTCAGCCCGGCGGCTTATTGCGGAAAAGCGCTGAGATCCGGTTGTTCCGCGCGGCATTGATCACAATCTTGCTGTCCTGATCACAGTCATGCACGATAGAGGCAAGCTGCTCTTCCTCCAGCCTGCTGGCAAAACAGAATACCGTACCTGGCTCCCCCTCCGGTCCTGTGGATTTTACGAGCTTCACCTCGCGGTCCAGCGACTGCTGGAGCTTGCGGCGGATTTCCTCGCATTTGCTGCTTGTAATGAACACCGCCTGCGTGAGCGAGAGGTCCCTTAAGGAGAACCGCAGCGCTTCAAAGGCGAGCAGGTACGCGATGATACTGTACATCGCCTGATCCCAGCCGAATAATGATCCGCCGTAGAGCAGGATGAGCATGTTGAACAGCATAATCGGCATCTCAGCCGATTTGGGCGGCCCTCCGTTCAGCAGCCGTACGCTCTGCTTCTCGCTTCCTGCGGTCAGTCCGCCGAAGCGCACAGAGATGCCCAGGCCGAACCCGAGGCATAGTCCCCCCGCAATAGCCGCGGGCAGCGGCTCACTGATTGCCGCCGGGAAATGGTGCAGGGCCAGGGACCCTGCTGTTAGACAAATCAGACCAAGCATCGTATACAAGGCAAAGCGGAGATTAATCTGCCTGCGTGACATCAGAATAAACGGAAGGTTGAACAGGAACAGGAATAATCCAAGCCGCATTTCAGTCACATGGGACAGCAGGGCGGATAACCCGGCAATGCCGCCCGGTAGCAGCTTATGCGGCATCAGGAACAGCTCCAGACCAACGGCTGCTAGTAATCCTCCGCCTACAATAGACAGCAGACGCAAGGTCTTGGAATAACGTAAGGGTGCAGCATTTCTATATCTGACTTTCATAAGATTTCCTCCTTTCAGCAGGAAACCGGTATTTGTGTTGCGGATTACGGTGGTTGCGGCTTCATTCAGCGCATAGCCGCACTCCTACGAAATGTGAATTATATTTGAGCGGAATCAGCAGCAGCCGCTTCAGTAGGATGTAAATGAAGGGGAGCAGCGATACACAGAGCAGCAGCCCGGGAGGTCCGGACTCCAGCGTCAGCGGGTTCTCACGGGGAGCAAGCCAGGCGGGCTGTGTGTCATAGATCTGCGTATGATGGGTGCGTACCGGCTGAGCCAGCTTATGCTCATAGCGGTCCGGCCTTACAGAATGCATCTTAGACTCTTGTTCGTGAAGCATCTGGAGGGCCATGATCAGAAAAATCAGCAGCAGCAACGGAAGGAACACAGCCTTCAGCAAGTCCAGCAGCGTCAGATGCGTCCAATCTCTCCTCATGAGAACACCCCCTTTTTGTACATTGTAGTTAAAGCATATCATAGGATCTTAGCAGGGCCAAATATAATAGGCTTTTATTTCAATGCCTGCGACTGCGGAATAACGAAACCGGAGCTGCTACGCTGCGTATTCTTTAGTAAATTGAACTTTTTGTGAAAAAATGTTCGGAAGGAGCGGTTAATTTGCATAATGCAGGCGTATTTAACGGTTTGTACCCGGCAGCGGCCAGCAGCCAGAGCGGATTTTTCACGGAGGGGCCGTTCTTGTTAAAACTCATTCTGCTGCTGATTGCAGGCTTTGTTGCATATACTATTTGGAGAGGGCTCAAGACCTGGTTGACGAACCAGACCAGTCCTCTGCAATCAAGGGTCGTTACGGCAGTAGCCAAACGGACAGAGGTCTGGGGCGGAAGAGGCCATATGGGGACTCATACGAGTTATTATGTGACCTTTGAATTCCATAATGGCAGCCGTAGAGAGCTTGAAGTGAAGCCGAAGGCGTATGCCATGATTGTAGAGGGAGACCGGGGAGAGCTGTCGTACCAAGGCAGCCGGTTCAAAGGGTTCGTGCGGGCGGGGATGCAGAGGGACAGCGGGGTCAGCAGGTGATTATTGAATTGAACGGAGAATGCTTCCATGAACAGCTGGGAGCAACCTTTGGAATAACAATGATTTGCAGCAAAAAAATGCAAGGAAGTGAACCGGTCGCTAAGTAAGCGAGCGCGGGCAGTCTTCCTTGCTTTTATTGTGTCCGGGTCTAGAGCACGCGCTGCATGTGCAGAATTACGTTGCTCCAGTATCCGCTGTCCAGCTCACTAATCTGTACGCCGGGGTCACCCCAGGTGTGAATGAAATTCCCGCCGCCGATGTAGATACCGACGTGACCGGGAACGGCGTCGCTCTCGAAACGTCCGGGTACGGTGAAGAAGATCAGATCGCCGGGCTCCAGCGAGCTGCGTGACACCCGTCTGCCGATGTTGTCCTGATCTTTGGCCAGCCGGGGCAGATCTACCCCGAACTTCTTAAAGACATGGCGTGTAAAGGACGAGCAGTCGAAGCGCTTGGTCTCCTCATAGGAGCCAGCACCAAAATCGTATGGGACACCGAGAAATTTCTTGGCATATGCGACCAGCTCGCCCGTGTCCACATTTGATACACTCTGAATCCGCAGCGGCTTCGCAGCCTCCACCTTACCGGAGTCCTCTGTACTCTCCCTGTCGGAAGGAGTCGCGATATTAATCTCGCCGGTAACGGGATTCCACCCGACCTCTGTCTGCAGCAGCTTGGATAAGGCGGTAGGGGTGATGTAGATTTGGCCTTCACGGCGGATAGGGACATCAAGAAGGGTGATTTTCTGGCCGAGTGAGAACACTTGGCTGGAATCCGGCCGCAGCATATACATGACATCACTATAGCCGAGCTTGGTATAGCCGCCGCTTGCCGTGTCATCCTTCATCCGGAAGCCGATGGAGGCGGCAGCCGGTTTGAGCGGAATCCAGTACTTGCCTTCCTTGTCGGTAAAAGAATTCTTCTCATAATAGCTGCCCGCAAATGTTCCGGTTGGGGTCAGCGAGTTAACCTTGGGAGTACTGTCCTTGCTGGTGTAGCTGCAGGCGGTTGTTCCCGTAATGGCGGTAACTAGAATGGCGGAGGATAATAAAATTTTGCTTGTATGCAGATTGATTATTGGCATTGGGCACGCTCCATCTTCAAACTTTAAGGTAAGTTTGTGCAGGACCGCTTTTTTTATGTGCTGCAGGCTTTAGCAAACAATGTCAAGATAAACTGCAGATTGTTGAAGCGAGTGGACATTCATTGTGCGCATTTTGTAAAATATGGACCCCACTTAAATGATTGACGGGAATTCAACCTACATATAATATATGTTTAATAGATTCGGGGAGCGGATGTGGACAGGGTACGGGCCTTCGCTTTAATGCTTTTAAAGATGAAAGCGATAATGCTGGACCGCTAGCCCAGGTTCTCGCGCTGAACCCGTACAAGAAGAGGGGTTATCTGATGAAGACGAAGAAGATTTGGATGGGGCTTAGTATGGCCTTGATGCTCGTAGCTGCCGGTTGCGGGAACAATAATGCAGCAGTGAAGAATGACGCGGGCACCGGGAATGCCCCGGCCGCAGCGACGGAAGCTCCAGCCTCAAATGCAGGCTCCGGCGATGCCAAGTCCTACAAGATTGCCATCTCGCAATACGTTGAGCATCCGTCACTGGACGCTACCCGTGAGGGATTCCTGGCCGCACTGAAGGATGCAGGGATTGTTGAAGGGGAGAATCTGAAGGTGGATCTTCAGAACGCTCAGGCCGATCAGGCCAACAACCTGTCCATTGCCCAGAAGATTGCCGGTGACAAGAACGATCTGGTGCTGGGGATTGCAACGCCTTCGGCTCAGGCTGTCGTGCAGAACGTGAAGGACACTCCGATTCTGTTCGCTGCCGTAACCGACCCTCTTGATGCCAAAATTGTAAGTGATCTGGAGCACCCCGGAGGCAATGTGTCCGGTGTATCCGATACCAATCCTGAGTCGATTACCCGCCTGATGAACTTCATTGCCACGCAGTTCCCCAAGGTGAAGAAGCTGGGCCTTGTCATAAATGAAGGGGAGCCGAACGCTGTAGTTATGGCGGATATCGCCAAGGGTGAACTGGACAAGCACGGGATTGAGCTGGTGAAGGCGGCGACTACCAATACTTCGGAAGTGAAGCAGGCTGCGGAATCGCTTGTAGGGCGTGTAGATGCGCTGTACATTACGCTTGATAACTCTGTTGTTAGCGGCGTAGACTCGATTATCCAGACGGCTAACGACAACAAGCTTCCGTTCTTCTCAGCAGACCGTGATACGGTGGAGAAGGGTGCTTTTGCTACGGTAGGCTTCAAATACTATGATCATGGCTACCAGGTCGGCCAAATGGCGGTAGAAGTGCTTAAGAACGGAAAAAGCCCCGGCGATATGAAGGTAATCATGCAGGAGAAGCTGGACTTGGTTCTTAACCTCAAGGCAGCGGCAGCACAGGGAATTGAAGTGACTGATGCCATGAAGGCTGAAGTGGCTGACCCGGGTAATAATATTATTCAATAACCTACAAAGTTCATAAACAGGGTGCGTCCGAGCTGGGCGCCCTTTGCCGCTTGAGGGAGGAAGTCAGCAATGTATAATTCATTAATCGGGGCTCTGGAAATGGGCCTGCTCTACGCATTCATGGCACTTGGGGTGTATATTACCTTCCGTATTCTGGATTTTCCTGATCTGACGGTGGATGGAAGCTTCACAACCGGCGGCGCGATTGCTGCAGTGATGATCAGCAGCGGTTATACTCCGCTTTTGGCGACCTTGTGCGCAATGCTCGGGGGAATGGCGGCAGGGATGTGTACCGGTCTGCTCCATACCAAAGGTAAAATCAACGGGCTGTTGTCCGGGATTTTGATGATGATTGCCTTGTATTCGATCAATCTGCGGATTCTGGATAAGCCGAATGTCTCCCTGATGGGGGAGGATACGTTATTCAGCTCCATGAATCCGCTGCTGGTCATGCCTTTTATCGTTGTACTGGTCAAAATCCTGATGGATCTGTTCCTGCGTACTGATCTGGGACTGGCCCTGCGGGCTACCGGCGACAACTCGCGGATGATCCGCAGCTTCGGGGTGAACACGGATACAACAACCATTCTGGGGATCAGCCTGTCGAACGGGCTGGTGGCGCTCTCGGGTGCATTGATCGCCCAGTACTCTACCTTCGCCGATGCGTCGATGGGGATCGGGATGATTGTCATCGGGCTTGCGTCGGTGATTATCGGGGAAGCGATCTTCGGTGCGAAGAACGTCTTCCGGGCGACACTGGCTGTGCTGCTCGGCTCCATCGTGTACCGGATCGTTGTCGCTCTGGCACTCCGGGTACCTTGGCTCAAGGCTTCCGACCTCAAGCTGATCACCGCAATTATCGTCATTATTGCCCTCGTCTTCCCGTCGGTTCAGCGGTATGTGAAGCAGAAGAGCACGGCCCGCAGACGGACCGCAGAGCTTGCTGAGCTGGCTCAGCGCAGTAAGCAGAGAGGAGGGGCCGCCAATGTTGAAGCTTGACAATGTATGTAAGCTGTTCAACCCCGGCTCGCCGGATGAGAAGGTCGCGCTGCTGGGGATCGATCTTGAACTGAACGCGGGCGATTTCGTAACGATTATCGGCAGTAACGGTGCCGGCAAATCTACACTGATGAATATTATCTCAGGCGTGATGAAGCCCGATCTGGGGGAAGCGCGTATTGAAGGCAGCTCGATCAGCCATCTGGCGGAGTACCAGCGAGCACGCTGGATCGGCCGGGTCTTCCAGGACCCGATGGCCGGGACTGCGCCGCATATGACCATTGAGGAGAACCTGGCCATGGCCTACAAGCGCGGCAAGCCCCGCGGGCTGTCCTTGGGTGTCAATGCGCAGAGACGTACGCTGTTCCGCGAACAGCTCAGCCGCCTGGGCATCGGCCTGGAGGACCGGCTGCGGGCCAAGGTGGGGCTGCTCTCAGGAGGCGAGCGGCAGGCGCTGAGCCTGCTGATGGCGACTTTCACCCAGCCGCAGATTCTGCTGCTGGATGAGCATACAGCTGCGCTGGACCCTTCGCGCGCCGAACTGATCACCACGCTAACGGAATCGATTGTCCGCGAGATGAAGCTGACTACGCTGATGGTTACCCATAATATGGATCAGGCGATCCGGCTGGGCAACCGGCTCATTATGATGGATAAAGGGTCGATCATCCTCGATTTCGATGAGACGCGCAAGAAGGATCTGACGGTAGAGCGTCTGCTTGGCGAATTCGAAGCGATCAGCGGCCATAAGCTGGCTGACGACCGGATGATGCTGGGCTGATTCGGGATCATTATTCCTTAGCGCTATAGCTTGATCTGCCGCCGGTTTAACCGGCAGCGGGTCAAGCTTTTTTGCCATGTGTGGCTCGCTGCTCCGATTCACTTCCGCGTATGAGAGGTAAAGTTAAGGGAAAGATCATAACTTGAACATCAAACACCAATGGAGGCGACTGCATATATGACTGCTAAGAAACTGGAAGGCAAGGTAGCAATTGTTACAGGAGGCGGCTCAGGCATCGGCCGGGCATCTGTGCTGGAGTTCGCCAGAAGCGGGGCCAAGGTGGCACTTCTGGACCGGACGGTGGAGAATGCGGAGAAGGTGGCCGCTCAGATCAAGCAAGAGGGCGGAGAAGCCGAAGTGTTTGAATGTGATATTGCTGATCCGCAGCAGGTGGAGCATGCTGTTAAGCAGGTTGTCCGGAAGTGGGGACAACTGGATGTGGTCTTCGCCAATGCCGGGATCAACGGCGCCATGACACCGATTGAGACGATGGACATTGAGTCATGGGATCAGACGATTCAGATTAATCTGCGGGGCACCTTCGCCACCGTCAAATATGCCATCCCCCATCTTAAGAAGAAGGGCGGCAGTATTCTGATCAACAGCTCGATCAACGGCAACCGGGTATTCTCCAATGTCGGGTTCTCTGCCTATAGTACAACCAAGGCGGGTCAGGTGGCTTTTATGAAGATGGCTGCGCTTGAGCTGGCCCAGTACAAGATTCGTGTAAACGCTATCTGTCCGGGAGCCATTACCACGAATATAGATGATAATACCTATCCTTCGGATGATCTGAAGGAAGTGCAGATTGAAGTGGAGTTCCCGGATGGCGGGCAGCCGCTGGAGAAGGGGCCGGGGCGTCCGGATCAGGTGGCCAAGCTGGCGCTGTTCCTGGCTTCTGAGGATTCGGATCACATTACGGGTACGGAAATCTACTGTGACGGAGCAGAATCGCTTCTGCACGGCTAATCCTTCTATAAGTCACTCATCGCTCATATGATGGGATAAGTGAGGTCTTCTCTGAAGCGGACGATGTTCCTTGCCGGAGCCTCAGGCAGTACTGCCTGAAGCTCCCGGTTAGCGGGGATACGCGTCCGTTTCTTTTTTTTGAGCGGGGGCAGAAAATTTCAGTAAAGATTGCAGCGTATTTCAGGTATACTGATTCTATGTGCCATGACGGGCGAGAAAGGAGGGAATTAATTATGAATATGGACCTGCTGCATACGGAATCAATCATTAAGCTGCTGGTGGCCATGCTGTTCGGGCTGTTCATCGGCATTGACCGCCAATTGAAACAGAAACCGCTGGGAATCCGGACCAGTATGGTCATCAGCATCGCCAGCTGTCTGGTAACCCTGGTATCTATTCATGCGTATGACAAATTCGGCGGACCGGAGCATCCGAGCATGGACCCAATGCGTCTGGCGGCGCAGATCGTCAGCGGTATCGGTTTTTTGGGAGCGGGTGTTATTCTGCGCAGAGGCGGAGATGCCATCTCCGGGCTGACCTCGGCAGCACTGATCTGGACAGCATCCGGTATCGGGATTGCAGTCGGCGCGGGATTTTTTGTAGAGGCGGGTTATGCGGTGGTGCTGCTTATGTTTGCGGTCAACGCGGTACCTCATCTAATCAAGGCCATCGGACCCGAAGTGCTGAACAAGCACGAGATCTCCATCAAAATCATTATGGAACCGAACTATATTCTTACTGATGTTATTCAAAAGATTGAGCAGCGGAATGTCATGACCGACCAGCGCAAAACGCGCAAAACCGGCCGGACCATCCGGCGGATGAAAATCAAGGATCTTGAGGATGGCAGGCAGATGATCGACATGGTCGTTTCTGCGCCAGACAAGGATTACGCTACGGAAATCTATTATGATGTCAAAAAAATCGAGCATGTCATGAGTGTCGAAGTGGAGCAGCTGTAAAAATGGCATGTTGCCATTCCGGCAGATGTGGTACTCTATCTATGAGAGAGTCATTTCGAACATATGGAAGGGGATTAATGTAATGACATCGATTACAGCATTTGAAGGACACTATGAGGGCGAAGCTGCTGTCTGGCTGAAGGCCGGCCGTTATGAAGCGGCTATTCTGCCAGGCATCGGCGGGAATCTGATCTGCTTCCGTGATACTGAGAGCGGTTACCGTTTCCTGCATGAGCCGGGCGCGGAGGAGATGGAAGCATTCAAGGCTAACCCGGGCATTCACGGCATTCCTGTGTTATTCCCGCCGAACCGTTATGAGGATGGAGAGTTCCCGTGGAACGGACAGACCTACCATCTGCCTGTTAATGAAGCCAAGACCGGCAACCATCTGCACGGGTTCCTACATACTGCTGCATGGGAGGTAGAGGAATTCGGCACCGGCACAAGCGAAAGCTTCGTCACTGTTGCCATTAAGGTGGATGAGAATCATCCGTCCTATCAGTACCTGCCGTTCAAATACACGGTCAAGCTGCGCTACACGCTCGGTGAAGGCGGCCTGTCCCAGCAGTTGCTGGTCCACAATGACGGCGATGTGCTGATGCCTTGCCTGCTGGCGTTCCACACGGCTATCAATGCTCCATTCGCACCAGGCAGCAGCGCGCAGGATTACCGTGTTAAGCTGACGATCGGCGAACGTTGGGAGCTTAACGAGCGGATGCTGCCAACCGGCAAATTCCAGGAGCTGACTGCCGATGAGGTGGCTCTGCGCGGCGAAGGATTATATCCGTTCTACGCGTCGATGGACAACCACTACACCGCAGCCGCCCAGAATGGACGGAACCGGATGGAGCTCACCGACAGTAAGGCTGGAGTTACACTGGTATATGATGTGGGAACCTCGTATAAGCAATGGATGATCTGGAACAACGGCGGGGCCGAAGGATTCTTCTGCCCAGAGCCGCAGATCAACCTCGTGAACGCCCCGAAGGTGGATCTGCCTGCTGATGACATCGGCTTGTTCGGGCTGGAGCCTGGGGAATATTGGGAGGAAAGCAGCCGGATATACGTGAAGTAGGCTTAGGCACAGGCGTCATTCCGGTGAATATTTGGGCTTCCGGCCGCTGTTAGGTTTGTATTTCCTGAGTGTATCATACAAACTCAAGCTATCCCGCTGGGATGAGAATAGAAAAGAGAGCAGCGTCTGATGTTTGGATGCTGCTCTCTTTTTGCGGGGGGTTACGGGCTGTAAGCTCATCCGCCTTATTGAGTGCTATTTGAAGCAGAGACAGCTGGAAAAAATCCACTTACTGGTCGGCGGAAGAAGGCTGGGCGAGAAGCAGTTGGAAAAATAGCACTTGTTGAAACGGATTTCCTGCAAAAGAGCCTAACCCGCTTGAATAGATGTAGTTTTTCCAATTGCATCAGTAAAGTCGGTAGAAACCGGAATATTAAGATATGTTTTTCCATTTATTATCCTTCATCTACTTCGTTGATAGTTTTTTTTGGAGAGGGATACTCTAACAAGCGCACATTTCCTATCCAAATCATGGTGACGCAGGAGATCAACAGAGGGTGTGCCCATTTGGCTACTGAATTTTAAGGCAGCTTTAAGCTAAAAGGCGTATACTACTCCTTTAACAGTTAGGAGTGAATGAACTTGTCACGGTTATTGCCATCTAAGCGTTTGTCGTATTTATTGATTATTTTGCTTGCTGTAGGGTTTGGGCTGAATTTGTTTTTGCAGTTGGCTTCTTTTCGGATGGATGTGCTCCATGCGCTAAAGTGGGTTGGCGCCTTTCCTTGGTTGTATTGTACAGGAAGCCTGTTTATTTTCTTCATCTTGCTCTTAAGTTCGGTAATTGTGCCGAATGTGTATGCGGGACCGGCAGTCGTCTCGGCGCTGTTCGTGCTGCTGGGGATTGCCAGTGATCAGAAGCTGGCTACGAGAGGCGAACCGCTGTTTCCGTGGGATCTGATGCTGCTGAAGAATGCCGAAGGCATGAGCAAGATTACCAGCGGGATAATCACTCCGTTTGCTATAGGGGCCACTGTTCTGCTTGTTGGCGGTCTGGTCTTTGTGATTATGAAGCTGCCGAAGAACCGGATCAGATTGTCCTTACGCGTGACTCTGGCGGGAATATCTGTGGGGCTAAGCGCTTGGTTTCTTGTGCTGGTCACCGGTCAATATCCTGTGGTTGCAGCAATGAACTATCAAAACATCTTCTGGAATCAGAAGGTGAATTATACCCAGAACGGGTTTGTGTATGCCTTCGCCGGGAATCTGCGGCAGAGCCTGATGGACAAGCCGGAGGGCTACAGCCGTGAAGCGGTGGAAGCGGTGGCTGCCAAGTATTCGGCATTGCCGGATGCGCCGTTGCAAGCTGTGCCGAAGGAAGAGCCGAACATTATGTTTATGATGAATGAGGCATTCTTTGATCCTACGCGCCTGCCTGGGTATACATTAAGCGAAGATCCGCTGAAGTTCATCCATGGGGTGGCGGGGCAGACGCCGTCCGGTTATTTGCTGTCCCCGGAATTCGGCGGCAATACGGCTAATGTGGAGTTCGAAGCCCTGACCGGGCTGTCGATGTATTTTATGGGGGATGGAACGATTCCTTATCAGCAGCGCATCGTCAAAATGTCCTCCCTGCCCTCGATCGTCAGTATTCTGAAGGACAGAGGTTATGAAGCACTGGCGTTGCATCCGTTCGATGAGACCTTCTATAACCGGAACCGTGTCTATCCGCTGCTGGGCTTCGACCGCTTCACGAGTGAGAAGGATCTGCCGGACGCTGACCGCCTGACTCCAAAGGGGTATATCTCGGATAAAGCGGCTGTAAAAGAGGCAGTCCGGCAGCTTCAAACGGCATCGGGCCCGGCATTTCTGCATCTGGTGACGATGCAGAATCATTTTCCATTCGTCAAAGGCGTGAACGGACCGAACACTATCACCGTCCAAGGCGGCCTGCCGGAGCAGAAGGATGAGCTGGAGACTTATGTACAGGATACTAAGCTGACAGACGAGGCCATGGCTTATCTCCAGCAGGAGCTGCTGAAGATCAAGCGGCCCACCATTGCGGTGTTCTGGGGAGATCATCTGCCCGCGCTCAGCGCCGGGATCTATACCGCAGCAGGCTGGGATCAGGAGCCAAGGCTGAAGCATGAGACGAAGCTGCTGGTACTCGCTAACTTTGAGATCGGCAAGGAGCCGCTCGGGACGCTTAGCCCGGCCTTTCTCGGTCCTGCAGTCTTCCGGTTATCCGGGCAGACGCTGCCAGTCTTCTACAAGCTGCTGGATCAAGTGCAAGCGGAAATTCCTGGACTCAGCAAGCAGGTGCTGATCGGTGCAGGCGATAAGGGAATCCTGAAGGAGCTGACCCCGGAGCAGCAGGAGCTACTGAATGACTACCGTCTGGTAGAATATGATCTGCTGGAAGGGGAGAAATACGCGGAATCTCTGATGTTCTGAGCACTCCGCCGGGGCTTAGCGCAGCCCCACATCATGGAAGCGGTTCTCGATCGGCTCCCGCAGCAGATGGCGGATGGACTGGATGGCTGCGGTCTCGATACGTTTGGCTTCCCGGAGGAGCGGCAGCAGGCTCTCATCATCAATGGAACATGGTGCCTCTGGAGCTTGTACGGGCTTCTCATTTAGGGCATCTGTAATTTCATTATAGACAGCGGCTAGAGCCGTATAATGTTCGGCAATGCCTTCGAGTTCGGGCCAGTACAGGCTGGCTTCCCTCGCGTAGGCTGCCGTATCCTGTTTCATGCCTGCATAGAAGAACAGCGTCTCATAGGTTCCGGCAGCATCAAAGGTCTTGTCCGTCAAGGCTTCGAGCATAGCATCATAGGCCTTAAGGCCGCAGGCATATTGCGATTCCAGCAGCATCGGTTCATGAACCTCAGCCTTGTACACCGCTTGAATGAAGGACTCCCGGATCACCTGAAGCATATCCTTTTGGATCTGACCCTCATAGATTTGGCCGTACCAATACGGCGATTCATTCCTTCCGAATTGATCGTAAGGCAGCTCCAGTTCTGCGGCAGAAGCAATCTCTGTGTAATAGAAAAGCTGCCGCTCATCCTCACAGCGGGTAATCACTACGAAGCGGTCTTTCCAGCAGACCACTCCGGTGCCCTGCTCAAGTGATTGGCGGATTGCCGCAATGGCCTGCTTCTGATAAAGCGGGAACGTAGGCATGAAATGAAAGCCGGCCGCCTGTGAGGCAACGATCCCGATCAAATCGGCGGCTACCGTGTGTTCAGCCGCCCAGTTATAAGCAGTTACTGAATCCGGGTGAAGCTCTCTGTGCACGGACAGGCGGAAACATAAGGCCGTCATGCCGGACAGCATATGGACGGGCAGTTTGAACCAGCCTTTTGCCGACAGGACCTGGTGCATGGCATCTGCAAAAGAAGATGCGAGCGGCACACGCGGCTGATTCGCCGCACCTGAAGCTTGCTTGCTATGTTGGTCATTCATCGTGCGGTATGCGCCCCCCATCTTGGCAGTGTGGACCTTTTCCGGTCCGGGTACTGTTCTGAGATTACACTAACCTGTTGCATAGCCCGTTCCTCCAGCGCCAAAGCCTTCTTCAAAGCAGAGCAGAGGGACGGAAGCTGTTCCTGGTTCAGCAGCTTGCTGCTGTTCTTCACTGAGATTGCAGCCGCGAGCGGCCCCTTCAGCCCTTCCACCAGCTCAGCATAAAAGCGCTGAACCTCCTCCAGCCCCGGCAATACAGACTGAACCTCCTGCAGATAAGCGGAGATTTCAATCCGCGATGTCTGGAAGGATTCCAGGATGTAGACAGCACCGTTACTGTCGAACCCGCCCTGCCGAAGAGCCCGGATCAGGAAGCTGTAGGCCAGACGGCCTGAAGCGATGTTTAAGTCGGGCAGTGTTTTATATGGAGTCTCCCAATCCCCCAGCGCAAGCCGCAGCGACTCCAGCACAGCATCTTGCAGCGGAATCTTCACCGCTTCCCCCACATAGTGACAAAACCAGAAGGGCGTGAAGTTAAGGCCGAAGTTATCATACAGGATAATCTGTGTCTCGCCGGACCAGCCATCCTGCACATAGAACACCCGGTCGTCCTCATCATAACCATGAATCACACCGAATTCGGGTATCCAGTAGATGCAGGCCCGGCCGCGGTCCAGACTCTGCTTGACACTGTCAATAGCGATCCGTTGATACTCCCCGAACGAAGCATGTCTGGTTCTCCCGCCGTCATATTGGAAGAAGATCCCGAGATTATCGACGGCCGGACTATGCTCCGTGCCCCATTGTCCATAAGCCGTAACAGACATGGGGAGGAGCTTCTCATGTACGGTGAATTTGAAGGCCATGCCGCTTAGCCCGGAGAGCATGAATTTTGGACCCTCGAATAACCCGGCGGCAGTCAGTACGGCATAGAGCGCATCGGTAAAAGATTTCGATTCACGCTTCATCTGAACGTCAAGAATTACGCCTGATCGTTTGCTCACTTATCATTCTCCTGTTCATCCAGGCGGCTCACTACTGTCTCACAGATGCTGCGGAGCTTGTCCTTCAGCCACTTGGGAGACAGGAGGACACTCCACTCTGCGCGGAGCAATTGTGCGATGAACGCGCTGGTATCATAAAAATCAACCTCATAGACATCCTCACCAGCGGTGCGGAGCCTGTAACCACCCCATGAACTATCTTGAGGCATATTGTTCATACGGATTCTCGCCGTGAATGGCTTCAAGGGTCTGGTCTGCTCTGCCGGTGCGGCAGGGCCGTCCTCCCCGGGGATGAAGACCCTGCCGGTCAGCGTTAGCTGGCGGATACCGGATAGGCTGAAATACTCGCTTCGCCCCTCTCCCTCCACAGCAGCCACCAGATAATCGTCCTCTACCCGCCGGCTTAGCTGCTGGGGGCAGAGATACAACTCCTGCGGAGTGTCCTGTCCGTTCCTGTAGAGAACATGGAGCACCCTGCGGGCCACGATCGCCTGCTCCAGCATCTCCATCATCTGTATGCGGTGGGCATTCACTTCAAAGACTGGCAGCTTCAGCTCTCTATCCGTAAGAGATTGCTCGGTGAACCGCTCCAGCAGACTCCCGACCTTGCGGATATTCTGGGCATTCTCATAATCATAGTGACTATACCGGTAAGCCAGATATTTAAGCACCCGCTGCTCCTCGTCCGTAATGTACAGATGAGGCAGCACGAAGCTGTTGTCCTCATATATATATCCGCGCTGCTTCGCCACATACTGGAGCGGAGCCCGCAGGGATTCTGTCAGGTATTCAATATCCCGCTGCGCCTGGCGCCCTGAAATCTCGAACTGCTCTGCCAGCTTCCTGCTGTTCGGATAAGCAAGCTGGCGGATCTGCTGGTCAAACCACTGAATCCGGTGAATATGGCTCATACTGCGGCTCCGCTCCTTTCTGTAAGCCTCCAGTATAGCTGGGGATGACTTGTAAGGCCAGTACAACCGTTCCCGGCAAGAAACAAGGATGCTGTCCGGCATCCATGCACGAAGCATGAAGCAGGGGGCATCCTTGCGTCATTTTACCGGGCAGCTGCGTCTACTCTAACCTGCGTGGCTTTGTCACAGCGCTTGCAGACCTTCAGGACGGTGCCGTCGGATTTTATTTTGGTGTAGAGCAGCTTGATTCGGGTGGTTCCGCAGACCGGACAGGTGCCGCGTCCACGCGAAGGAAGAGTCCAGAGTACCCGTCCGCGTTTGGTTTTTGACATTCTTGTAATCCTCGTTTCATTGAATTGATAGTACCTGTCCAGTATAGAACAAGCGGTACGACATAAAATGTCGTATCAGATAACGAGTTTTTAACTATAGGCCCTGTAACGTAATTGACGGAACGGCTGCCAAGCCAGTAGACTAGATTGGACATAGATGGAAGAACCTGGGGGATGTGGGCCTTCGGAATTCATTGTTATGAAAGGGGTTACATATGTGAAAAAACTTGGGCTCGTCTACGTGCTGCTAATCGGTATCTTCGTGCTCTACGTGCTGAATTACAAGCAGCAGGGGAATGCGGCAGATCCGTGGGAGACAACCGGACTGCGCGGCAATATTGAGGACAAATACGTGATGGTTACGTTCCAGATCGGCATTGATTACTGGAAAAGCGTGCTGAAGGGCTTCGAGGACGCCGCAGAGGAGCTTAATGTATCCGTCGAGTATCACGGCTCCACTCAGCACAACGCAAGTGAACAGATGACGGTACTGGAGCAGACCATCGCCAAGAAGCCGGCGGGAATTGCCATCTCGGCCGTGAATTCCAAGCTGCTAACAGCGACGATTAACAAGGCTGTGGAGAGCGGTATTCCGGTGGTGCTGTTTGATTCGGGCGCTGAGGGCAGCAAGGCGTATTCCTTCCTGGGAACGGACAATTATAATGCCGGAACGAAGGCGGCGGATAAGATGGCCGAACTGACCGGGGGCAAGGGCGAGGTCGCCATTATCACCACACCGGATCAGCATAATCATCAGGAGCGGACAGACGGCTTCACGAATACAATTCGCAGCAAATACCCGCAGATGAAGCTGGTGGCGGTCAAGGATGGGCGGGGAGATCAGGTGGCGTCCAGGGAGGCTGCCGAGCAGTTGCTGGTGCGGTATCCGCAGCTGGCCGGGATTTTTGCCACGGAAAGTAATGGCGGTATCGGGGTTGCGGAAGCCGTGGAAGCCGCCCCGGGCAGCGGACCGGTCCCGCAGATTATCAGCTTCGATACGGATAAGGGCACACTCGATCTGGTGAAGGAAGGCAAGATTGCCGCAACCATGGCCCAGGGCACCTGGAATATGGGGTATTGGTCACTGACTGAGCTGTTTCATCTGCACCGTGATCTGGAGGCTGATCCTGAAGCCTATGCCAATAACAAGCCCCTGCCTGTCCCCGATTCTGTAGATACCGGAATTGATGTGGTCACGCGGCAGAATGTGGACAATTATTATGCCAAATAGGCGGTAGAGGGGGAGCCTGCGATGCGCAAGAGCGGCGTGAGCATGGAGAAGCTAAAGCTGAATAATATGCCGATCCGCTATAAGCTGATTATTCACTTTTTGCTGATTAGCATCCTGCCTTCCATTGGACTTGGGCTGTTGATTGGCTGGACGGTGGACCGGATCGTGGAAGAGCAGAGCACCGAGAACACGATGCAGCTCATCCGCAAGGTGAATACGGCCATTGAGAGTGATGTGGAGAATTTGCAGAAAATTACATATCTGATCTCGTTCGATCCGGGCGTCCAGAAGTTCCTGAAGGGAGAGCCGCCGGTTCCGGCACAGCCGGACCCCGCAGCAGGCAACGGGGAATCGGCGGAATACAATATCCGCAAATTTCTGCAGGGCTTCACCACGCTGAGCTCCGAGATTGC
Source organism: Paenibacillus sp. FSL R7-0204 (assembly GCF_038002225.1). Lineage (NCBI taxonomy): Bacteria > Bacillati > Bacillota > Bacilli > Caryophanales > Paenibacillaceae > Paenibacillus > Paenibacillus sp. FSL R7-0204. Next base: position 4,517,666 of record NZ_JBBOCA010000001.1, on the reverse strand, counting down.
CGGCATTATGCTGGTCAACCGTGAAGGCGATTTCATCAGTAATGAGATGTATACCCGTTCCGGCACAAGGCTGACGGAGGAGACCTGGTACAAGCAGGCGGCAGAGAATAAGGGGATCTTCCTGATCGTCGGGCATCCGTATGGCCGTGCGGTCAGGTCTCATGTGGACTATAAGGAGAGCGAGGTGGTCTCTGCTGTACGGGCCATTGTGAATCCCGAGACGCAGGTGGTGCAGGGCGTGGTGCTGGTGGATCTGAAGCTGCGGGTGATCGCGGAGACGGCCAGAGATGTCACGCTTGGCAAAACCGGATATCTGACGGTGGTGGATAATCGCGGAGAGATGATTTATGCGCCACAGCACCCTTTAATGCGTACCATCCCGGCAGGCCTGTTCACCGAGTCCTCGGGCATTACCTCGGAGACCGTAGACGGCCGCAAGCTTCAGCTGATCTACCGGACATCCCCGTTTACGGGCTGGACCACGATGGGCGTGTTCCCGATGGATGAGTCGGCTTATGGAATCCGCGAGATTACGTTCAATGTTGTCACCTTTGTGTTTGTGGTCTGTATGCTGGGCATGACGGCTTCGTTCTATCTGGCCTATTCGATCTCCCGCCCTATCGGCCAGCTGGCCTCCTTCATGAGCAAGGCGCAGTCCGGCGATCTGACGATCCGCTATTGGGGCAGGCGTTCCGATGAGATCGGGCTGCTCGGCCGCAGCTTCAATACGATGCTGGCCCAGATTGGCCGGCTGCTGTCCCTGACCGAGCTTCAGGCGCGGCAAAAGCGTGAGGCGGAGCTGCGCAGTCTACAGGCGCATATCAAGCCGCATTTTCTGTACAATACGCTGGATACGATTCACTGGATGGCCCGCAGCAAGGGAGCGGAGGATATCGCCGAGGTGGTTCAGTCCCTCTCCAGGCTGTTTCGGCTGGGCTTAAGCAAAGGGAGCGATATCATACCGCTCTCCGATGAGCTGGAGCACATCGTCAGCTATCTGAAAATTCAGCATGTCCGTTATAGCACTAAGCTGACTTATTCCATTGAAGTGGAGCCGCACTTACAGGAGCTCTATGTGCTTAAGCTGCTGCTGCAGCCGATGGTGGAGAACGCGATCTATCACGGCATCAAGGAGCGCCGCGGCCCCGGACACCTCTATATTGCGGTCATGGAACGGGACAACGACCTGTATCTTACTGTACGCGATGACGGTGCAGGGATGTCTGAAGATAAGCTGAAGGAGCTCAGGGGGCGGCTCGAAGCGGTAGGTACAGAAGAATTGGAGCGTACAGAGACGGAAATGGCTGGAACAGGCAGTGCAGGAAGCGGCTATGGCATATTGAATGTGCAGGCGCGGATCAGGCTGACCTACGGAGCGCCGTACGGTATCGGGATTGAGAGCGGACCGGGGCAGGGGACTCTTGTAACCGTACGTCACCCGGTTGTTCGTGAGAGTTACCCTGAGAAGTATTAGGACAGAGGAGGAGGATCCGCAGATGATAGATAAATGGAAAGTAATCATTGCCGATGATGAGCGCATTATCCGGGAGGGCATCCGGCAATGTGTGGACTGGGATAGCCTCGGTATGGAAGTGGCCGCAGAGGCAGAAGACGGAGAGGAGGCGCTGGAGCTGGCCGTGGAGCATGCTATTCATATCGCCCTGGTTGATCTGAATATGCCGATTATGCACGGCATGGAGCTGATGAAACGACTGCGGGAAGCGCTGCCCGGATGCAAGATTGTTGTGATCACCGGCCACGATGAATTTGCTTATGCGCAGGAGTCGATCCGGCTGCAGGTGAATGATTATATTCTCAAGCCTGCGGAGCCGAAGCAATTGATGCAGGTGCTGCGGGGCGTCCGAGATGAGCTGGAGTCCGAGCGGCAGCAGAGCCAGCATCTGGAGCAGGCCTCCCGCCAGCTGATGAAGAACTTCCCGCTGCTGCGCGAGCGCTTCTGCCAGGAATGGCTGGACGGCAATCTGAGCCAGGCGGAGATCCGGGAGCAGCTGCAATTCCTCAAGCTTCCTTCGCAGCGGCCGGAGCTGATCGGTATCATCCGCTGGAGGTGGGAGGGCCAGCATCCGGCGATGAAGGAGAAGGAGCGGCAGCTCTTCTTGTTCGCCATCGAGAATATCGCCGCCGAGCTGTTGGACCCGTATCCCAAGGTGATGTTCCGGGACGCCGCCGGACTGATCGTTATCCTGCTGTGGGATGCCGCAGGGGAGCGCATCCTGGCCGGAGTGGAGGCTGCGGTGCGCAGCCATCTCAAAATCGCCGTTGAAGTCGGCACCCGGCCGATCCAGGGAGAGATTACAGAGCTGGCCGCTGCTTACCGGGGCTGCCGGGTGGCGCTGGTCAAGGAGCAGCCGCTGTCCCCGCTCGTCCGCCGGGCGAAGCAGCATATCCAGGAGCATTACAGCGAATACGGGCTTACCCTGGAGGCCACAGCAGGCCTGCTTCAAGCCTCCCCGGTCTATCTGAGCCGACTGTTCAAGCAGGAGGTGGGTGAATCCTTCGGCGCGTATCTGACCCAGACCCGCATCCGCCGGGCCGCCCAGCTTCTGCATTCCACCGACCTCAGTATTAACGAGGTGGCGGAGCAGTCAGGCTACGAGACCCAGCATTATTTCAGCACGGCCTTCAAGAAGCAGACTGGAGTGGCACCGCTGCAGTTCCGTAAAGGGGTGCAAGCTGAGGTACGCGCTGAGAGTAAGGGAGATTAGCAACCGGAATTATAATTACAGCTAATTAAATTATTTGTGAAGCGCCTGTGGTCAATCGGCTACAGGCGTTTTTTCGTCGGCTAATACATAAGTTATATTTTCATAAAAATAGTAGTCTCAGTGTAAATACGGCACCTGCTCCCGGTTGCTATACTCGATGTGTCACACGGGAACACCTGTGGAAGACAACAGAATAGTTCAGGGGGTAGTGCAGGAATGAAAAGATATTCAATGATCATGCTTCTGCTAACACTGGTACTCATCTTATCTGCATGCGGTAACAGCGGCAACTCATCCAGCAGCGCTGGCAGCTCTTCCGGCGGCGGGGATACATCCAAGGGCAAGGTGGGCATTGCGATGCCGACCAAATCTTCGGAGCGCTGGGTGAATGACGGCAACAATATGGTGAAGGAGTTCGAGAAGCTGGGCTACGGGACGGATCTGCAATATGCGGAGGATGTGGTCGAGAATCAGGTGTCGCAGATCGAGAACATGATCACCAAAGGCGTGAACGCAATTGTAATCGCTTCAATTGACGGAGAGGCGCTGACGGATGTGCTGCAGAAGGCGCATGATGCCAACGTTAAGGTGATTGCCTATGACCGTCTGATCAAAAAAAGTGAATTCGTAGACTATTATGCGACCTTCGATAATTTCAAGGTGGGTGTGCTGCAAGGTTCCTATATTGAGGAGAAGCTTGGCCTGAAGGACGGCAAGGGCCCGTTCAACATCGAGCTGTTCGGCGGATCGCCGGATGACAACAATGCCTATTTCTTCTTCGATGGCGCCATGTCGATTCTGAAGCCGTACATCGATTCCGGCAAGCTGGTGGTCCGCAGCAAGCAGCTTACGATGGATAAGGTAGCTACGCTGCGCTGGGACGGCGCCGCCGCCCAGTCACGGATGGATAATCTGCTGAGCGCGAACTATGCAAGCGATAATCTGGACGCCGTCTTGTCTCCATACGATGGCATCAGCATCGGTATCCTGTCTTCACTCAAGGGCGTAGGCTACGGCTCCGGCGACAAGAAGCTTCCGGTAGTTACCGGACAGGACGCCGAGCTGGCTTCCGTGAAGTCCATTTTGGCCGGAGAGCAGACTCAGACGGTATTCAAGGATACCCGCGAGCTGGCTAAGAAGGCGGTGGAGATGACCGAGAGTGTGCTCAAGGGGACCGAAGCTGAAGTCAACGATACCACTACCTACGACAATGGTGTCAAAATCGTCCCGTCCTACCTGCTGGAGCCGGTCTCTGTGGATGCGGGCAACGTGGATAAAGTGCTGGTAGACGGCGGGTACTACACCAAAGAGCAGCTCGGACAATAATAATCAGCAGCAATTCTCGCGGTTTCCCGGCGGCATCTAACAACAATAATATCCGCCGGAGAACCGCTGCACAGTCACAAGGAAAGCTGGGTGAGAGGCACATGAGCGAAATTATTTTGGAGATGAAAGGCATTACCAAAACATTCCCCGGCGTCAAAGCGCTCTCGTCAGTCAATCTGCAGGTGAAGGCAGGCGAGATCCACGCCCTCTGCGGAGAGAACGGGGCAGGCAAGTCCACGCTGATGAAGGTGCTTAGCGGAGTATATCCGCACGGGACATACGAAGGGGATATTTTGTACCAGGGGCAGGTATGCCAGTTCAAGGATATCAAGGACAGCGAGGGCCTGGGGATCGTCATTATCCATCAGGAGCTGGCGCTGATTCCGTACTTGTCGATTTCGGAGAACATCTTCCTCGGCAATGAACAGGCCAGACGCGGGGTGATCAATTGGAATGAAACGACGGTCAAGACCAAGGCGCTGCTAACCACCGTCGGCCTCAAGGAATCGCCGTTTACAGGAGTCTCTACGATAGGTGTCGGCAAGCAGCAGCTTGTAGAGATCGCGAAGGCGCTCTCCAAGGAAGTGAAGCTGCTTATTCTCGACGAACCGACAGCGGCGCTGAATGAGGATGATAGCGAGAATCTGCTGCTGCTCATTCTGGAGCTGAAGAAGCAGGGGATATCCTCGATTATCATTTCCCACAAGTTGAACGAAATCGAGAAGATAGCGGATTCCGTCACAATTCTAAGGGATGGACAGACCATTAAGACACTGGATATGAAGCAGGATGCCGTTACAGAGGATGTCATTATCAAAGGCATGGTCGGGCGTGATCTGACGAACCGTTACCCTGAGCGCACACCCAATCCGGGAAAGACGATCTTCGAGATCCGTGACTGGAATGTCTATCACGAGACGCAAGCGGACCGCAAAATGCTCGATCATATCAATCTCCACATCCGGCGCGGCGAGGTAGTCGGTATTGCCGGGCTAATGGGCGCAGGGCGTACGGAGCTGGCGATGAGCGTGTTCGGCAAGTCTTATGGCAAGCGGATCAGCGGCCAGACTTTTATGCACGGCAAGGAAGTGCACCTGAATAACATCAGCCAGGCGATAGAGCATGGATTGGCTTACGTGACCGAGGACCGCAAGCATTACGGCCTGATCCTGATCGACGATATCAAACGGAATATCTCGCTCAGCAGCCTGAAAAAGCTCTCCCGCCATGGCGTCATTAATGAGAACGAGGAAGTGCTGATCGCAGAGGAGTACCGCAAGAAGCTGAACATCAAGACCCCCAGCATCCTGCAAAAAACTGTGAATCTCAGCGGTGGCAACCAGCAGAAGGTGGTGCTCAGCAAATGGATCTACGCCCAGCCGGATGTTCTGATCCTCGATGAGCCTACCCGGGGCATTGATGTCGGGGCGAAATATGAGATTTATTCCATTATCAACAGTCTTGCCGCAGAGGGGAAGGGCGTGTTGGTCATCTCTTCCGAGTTGCCGGAAATTATCGGGATGTGCGACCGGATCTACACGATGTGCGAAGGGCGGATCAGCGGGGAAGTGGAGCGGAAGGACGCCACGCAGGAGCTTTTGATGAAATTTATGACACGAAGCAGGGGGTAACACCGCATGGGAGCCATTAGTGAACTGTTCAAAAAAAATATCCGCCAATACGGAATGATCATTGCCTTGATCTTTATTTCGGTGTTCTTTCAAATTATGACCGACGGCATTCTGCTGAAGCCGCTGAACGTGACCAATCTGATTCTGCAGAACAGCTACATACTGGTGCTGGCGATCGGGATGGTACTGGTGATCATCACGGGTCATATCGACCTCTCCGTCGGCTCGGTAGCTGCCTTCATCGGTGCCCTGTCGGCCATTATGATGGTGGATATGGAGCTGAATCCGGTACTGGCGGTAATCATCTCGCTGCTGATGGGTGCGCTGGTCGGGGCCTGGCAGGGCTTCTGGGTCGCTTATGTCAAAATCCCGGCGTTCATCGTTACCCTGGCAGGCATGCTGCTGTTCCGGGGTCTGACGATGATCGTGCTGAACGGGCAGTCGATTGCGCCGTTTCCAAAGACCTTTCAGAAGATCAGTTCCGGGTTCATTCCCGATGTCGCAAGCGTGGGCTCGTTGAATGTACTGACTCTGGTCATCGGCGTTCTGCTGTCGCTGCTGGTGATCTATCAGGAAATCCGCAGCCGCCGGATTACGGTGAAGTACGGCTTCGATCAGTCTCCAGTCTGGATGTCTGTTGCCAAAGCTGCTGCGCTGGTGATCGTAATCAACCTGTTCACCTATGTTCTGGCGCAATATAACGGAATTCCTAACATTCTTGTAATTCTGATGGTGCTGATCGTGATTTACTCCTTCGTCATGAACCACATGACCATGGGGCGGCATATCTATGCCCTGGGCGGCAATGAGAAGGCAGCAAGCCTCTCCGGCGTCAAAACCAAACGGGTGACCTTCTGGGTATTCGTCAACATGGGTGTACTCGCTGCCCTTTCCGGTCTGGTCTTTGCGGCCCGCCTGAACTCAGCCACCCCTAAGGCTGGTACGAACTTCGAGCTGGACGCTATCGCTGCCTGCTTCATCGGCGGAGCCTCCGCGTCCGGGGGAATCGGAACCGTGGTCGGTGCCATTATCGGCGGTCTGGTCATGGGCGTCATGAACAACGGTATGTCGCTTGTCGGCCTCGGCGTTGACTGGCAGCAGGGAATCAAGGGGCTGGTGCTCCTGCTTGCCGTAGGCTTTGATATCTACAACAAGTCGAAGACAGCTTGATCTATGGATAAAAACGGGCCGGCACTGCTCCTGAGGGAGCGGGTCCGGCTTGCCTGTCGTTCAAGTCTTCCCGCGAAGCTTGCAGCATCCCGCTCTGGCATGGATAATAGCACCTAAGGTGCTTTATATTTCATGCTATATAGATTGAACTAAAAAATTAAATTAAGGGAAAAGTGGCGGAAGGGAATTTTGGAACTGGAGGAGCGGTAGCGACCGCCTTTGTCTGCGGATTTCAACCGTTATAACGGGATGAATAAAGAAATCTGCTGACAACAGCGGCCGGAAGTCCAAAACTTCTCTGGAGTCACGGCTAATCCCAAAACATAAAAACCATTAGTTCAATTTATATAGTAACAGGAGGCTACAGATGCAGATTATTGCGATGCTGACCATGCTGATTGACCATGTCGGCCTGATCTTTTTCCCGGGGGAGCTTGCCTGGAGATATGTGGGGAGAATTGCCTTCCCGATCTACTGCTACGCGCTGGCGCAAGGCTATATTCATACCTCCTCCAGACCCCGCTATCTGCGTCGGCTGCTTGTGATCGCTGTGCTGGCGCAGATTCCATACAATCTGGCGATCCATCCGGGAGGCTGGAACGTCGTATTCACCCTGCTGATCTCAGCGCTGGTCCTTGCCTTGCTTGATAAGCTGCCGAATCTGTGGGCGGGTATACCGGTAGTGGCTGCCGCAGTGCTGCTGATGGATGCGCTGCCGCTCGACTACAACGCTTACGGCCTGCTGCTGGTGCTGATCTTCCGCTATACCCGTTCTTATGTGCTCGTGCTGGCGCATTTGGCGCTGAATGTATTCTATCTGTTCTATTATAATTGGCTGGTGCAGATGGCCAGCATTATTCCGACCGTTCTGATTGCGCTGACTCCCGGATTTTGGGTGCTGCTGGAGAAGAGACGTCTGCCGCGCTGGGTATGGTGGTGCTTTTATCCGGCCCACTTAACAATCCTTGCGTTGGTAAAGTTTCTCTTTTTCAAAGAATGGGTATTTATAGAGTGGCGGAGTTTATTTAGCGTATGAGGGTTCATCATTTCCAGGTGCTGTATTTACAAATCCATGCTCCTCTGAGATGATGGGTACGTTGCCAAATTATGAGCTAGAGGAGACATGCTATGAAGAAAATGAAAGCAAGAACCAAATGGCTGGTGCCGATTCTCGCCCTGCTGCTGATTCTGTCAGGCTGCCAGACTGTTGGCGGCTTCGATGTCAATAAGGCATTGCTGGGAGATCTGGATGTCAAATCCTCTGAATCAAGCACTACGATGACCCTGAGCGCTGTTCCTGCTGCAGGCATCACCGCAGAGGACCGGGAAGTTGTTGATCTTATTAATTCCTTATCGCTTACGCTCGGCCATGTGAAGGTTCAGGATAACGGCAATGTCTCGGCTACGGGAGTTGTGGGTTACAAGGAGTTCAAGATTCCGTTCTCCCTCTTCACGGACCAGAAGAACCTGGTCTTCACCGCCGAAGGCGCGAAGCAGCCGTTCTACATGCCGCTTCAGAGCAATGACATGCTGCTTGGCCTGGAAGCAACCGATCCAGCCAAGACTTTGGAATTCACCAAGCAGCTCTCGCAGTTTGTGATTAAGAATCTCCCGAATCCGGGTGCAATCACAGTAGCGTCAGTAACGGAATCCGTATACGGCCAGCCAACCAGCTTGACGAAGCTACATACGGAAATTACAGGGGAAGAGCTGCCGGTATTGCTTAAGAGCTTCCTGAGATCAGTGTCTAAGGATACCGAAGGCTTCACTGCTCTGATCAGCGGTCTATATGATTATATGTATCCGCTGATCAAAGACAGAGCTGAAGATCTGAACAGCATCGGTCTGGGCGATATTCCGCTGGAAGACAAAGAAGGAGTAGTCACTGTAGTACATGATGCAGCCAAGCTGGCTGTGGATGCTCTCCTGCTCGTCTATGACAAGCAACTGGAGAACCTCTATGAGACAACTCCTGAACTCAAGACTGTTCTCGGCAAGGATACGAAGCTGACTGCGGATATCTTCGTTGATAGCGGCTTCCATGTCCGCAAACAGAACATCGGCTTCAATCTTGCGCTTCCGGCCAGTGAAGATCTGCCGCTGCAGAGCATCAATATGAAGCTGGTGTCCGAGACCTGGAATGTGAATGGTCCGGTAACGGCTGATCCGATCAGTACGACAGGCGCGATTGATTACTCCAAGGGAGATCTTACTCCAGGGGAGACGCTGAGAAGCTTCGATCCAAATTCTTCAATTTATAAGCTGCTCAAAGAGGAGATGGCACTTACTTCCAAGAGCCTGATGATCGCACCGGACGACGATTATTATTATCCGGTTGTGAAGAATGGAACTACCTATGTACCGCTGCGCTATGTCGCAGAGGATCTGGACGCTAAGGTAGAGTGGGATGGAGCTACCCGGTCGATCAAGGTGACTGACGATGTATACGGCGATCAGCTCGTATTCAAAATCGGTTCCGCGCAGGCGCAAATTGCCGGCAAGACCGTGAAGCTTCCATTAGCAGTATTCGTAGATGAGTACGGAGATGCTAATGTGCCGCTGCGTGTATTGGCCGAAGGCCTGCATGCTACGGTTGAAGTGGATGATGACGGCTATATCTGGATCGAACGTCCGTAAGTATTACAGTTATAGTCAAACAACCGGGACCCCTGAGCAATCAGGCGGTTCCGGTTTTTTTGATAGATAAGAATTTATATGTTTTGGGGTCCCCGCAAAGTACCTGAGTTATCATCGAAGCTAAATCCCCACTTTGTGGGGTTATTTTGTGCTGGAGGTACCGGGTGCCACCTTGACAATATAGGTTTACTGCAATAGACTTAGTATCATTAGGTCTACTGTAATAAACTTATAAGGAGTGAACAGGATGGAGCCATACAAATTATATGATGCCGAATATAAATTCGCTTGCCTGATCTGGGATCATGAGCCGATTAATTCTACAGAGCTGGTGAAGCTGAGTCTCGCGGTACTGGGCTGGAAGAAGTCCACAACCTATACCGTGTTAAGAAAGCTATGTGAGCGGGGAATTCTCAGGAACGAGGGGGCTATGGTTACCGCCATCATCCCGAAGTCGGAAGCACAGCGGCATGAGAGCCAGACGGTAGTGGACAAAGCCTTTGGCGGGTCGTTGCCGCAGTTTTTGACTGCTTTTCTCGGAGATAAGAAATTGTCTGCGCAGGAAGCGGCGGAGCTGAAGAAGATTATCGAGGAGGCCTCCCAATGACGGACCTGTGGATCAGCATGCTGAACATGAGTATTACTGCCAGCTATGTTGCCGCCGCCGTAATGCTGGCCAGAGTCCTGCTGCGGCGCGCCCCCAAGATCTTCTCCTATATGCTGTGGTCCGCAGTAATGATCAGGCTGATCCTGCCTGTCAGCTTCACTTCAAGCTTCAGTATCCTGAGGCTGGCAGGGCCTGCAGGCTCGTCCGGCACAGGGCAGCTGCAGTTCGTTCCGAAGAATATAGGGATGCAAGCGCAGCCTGCATTGAACACCGGAACAGATTCAGCGGGAAGCCTGTGGAACAGTCTGCTTCCGTCTGCTGCACCGGCAGCAAGCGTCAATCCGGTGCAGATCCTCCTGTGGGCCGGCAGTATGATCTGGCTGACAGGTGTCATAGTGCTGCTGCTGTACAGCGTGTTCTCTTATGTGAGAGTCATGCGCAGTGTCCGTACAGCTACCCTTGTGAAGGGGCATGTCTTCGAGACGGACCAGATCATGACCCCGTTCGTATCCGGCTTCTTGAAGCCAAGGATCTACATCCCGGCTGGAATGAGCGGACAGGAGCTGTCCTATATCCTGCTGCATGAGCAGACTCATATTAACCGGCGGGATTACCTGATCAAGCCGCTGATGTTCCTGCTGGTCATTCTCCATTGGTTCAATCCGCTGATGTGGCTGTCTTTTGTGCTCATGAGCAAGGATATGGAGATGTCCTGCGATGAAGCTGTGATCCGGAAGCTGGGTCCGCAGGTTAAAAGCAGCTACTCAGGCTCCCTGCTTGGCTTCTCAGCCCGCCGGAGCGGTCTTATGACCGGCAGCCCGCTGGCTTTTGGCGAGAGCAGCGTAAAGGCAAGGATCAAGCATATTCTCGCGTACCGTCAGCCCACCCCGGGGAGCGCGGCCGCTTTTACCCTCGTCCTTGTAGTCTTGCTGATTGGATGTACCGCTAATCCCAAGCCTGTGGAGCGTCCGCAGCAGCAGCTATATTCGGGTTATACGGTGGATCAGCTGCTGAAGAGCAAAACAAATTATATTGGCGACGTCAGCAAAGTCACAGCGCTGCTTGGTGCAATGCCGCTGCAGGAAGGACTGGAGAGGGCAGGCATTGAGCTGACAACCGGCTCCCGCCCGTATGCATTAACCATCAATTATAAAGTAAACGATATTACCGGAATGTGGAACGATGAGCTTAAGGCAGTAAGCCGCGACCCTCTCCTGAAGAATTCGGTCCTGCTGTTAACCCTGATCGATAATGCAGATATCATTCATTACTCGCTTGCGGATGAAGGGATAAGTTACAGCTTCACATTTACCAGAGAAGAGGTGGATAAGCTGCTGGGCGGGGATGTCCGCCCGTATGGAGCAGATGAAGCTGGCCTACGTAAGCTGATCGACCGGCTGGATAGTGTCAAGCTTGCACATTAGATGACGCTCTTTACACAACATTTACGGAACACTGCTGCACCTTTTATCCAATGCTTGAACGCGGATGATAATCTGGAATGAGATATACATTCTAGGGTCAAGGGAGCAATAGGTATGCAAGCAGAGAAGCAGGCGGTGCCGGGAGAACATCGGGAGGGGAAGGCTGGGGGGTTACTTGAGATCCTGCTTGTATCGGCCAGACTGGGTCTTACCTCCTTCGGCGGACCGGCCGCCCATCTGGGTTATTTCCACAATGAATATATCCGCCGCCGGAAATGGATCGATGAACGAAGCTATGCGGATCTGGTTGCGCTCTGCCAGTTCCTTCCCGGTCCGGCGAGCAGTCAGGTGGGGATTGGTATCGGAATGGTACGGGCAGGCTGGCTGGGCGGGTTGGCCGCTTGGCTGGGCTTCACTTTGCCCTCTGTCCTGGTGCTGGTCGCATTTGCCTTCCTGCTGCAGGGCTATGATATTGCCGGTGCTGGCTGGATTCACGGACTGAAGATCGTAGCTGTAGCGATTGTTGCCCAGGCCATCCTTGGCATGGGGCAGAAGCTGACCCCGGACCGGGAAAGAGTCACCATCGCGGCTATAGCGGCAGCTGTTACATTATCATGGCAGACCGGCTACAGTCAGATTCTAACGATTGCTGCAGCGGGCATAGCCGGGTTATGGCTGTATCGCCACAGTTCTGCGGAGAACCTGACGAATCTTACGGTCCCTATTCACCGGTTGTCTGGTACCGTTTGTTTAGCATTGTTCGGCTTACTCCTGATCGTACTCCCGTTTCTTAGAGGGACGGCTGAGGCGGGAGGAGTCGCGATATTTGACAGCTTTTATCGTTCCGGTGCTTTGGTGTTCGGCGGCGGACATGTTGTGCTTCCGCTGCTGGAACAAGAAGTCGTTCCTACCGGCTGGGTGAGCCAAGCCGACTTCCTGGCGGGATACGGGGCCACGCAGGCTGTACCGGGTCCGTTGTTCACTTTTGCAGCCTATCTTGGAGCAATGACCGCCGGTGTGCCCGGGGCCATCGTGGCCACGCTCGCTATTTTCCTGCCAGCCTTTCTGCTGGTTGCAGGCGCATTGCCTTTTTGGAACAGCTTAAGAAGGAGTCCCCGGATTCAAGGAGCCTTAACCGGAATCAATGCCGCTGTGGTCGGCATCCTGCTTGCCGCCTGGTACGATCCCCTGTGGACGACAGCCATCCTCGCACCGCTGGACTTTGCCTTGGCTATCATTCTGTTCGTAATGCTGGTCTTCTGGAAGCTGCCGCCTTGGTTGGTTGTGGTGGCCGGTGCGGCGGGTGGAATGGTGATCGGGTGGTGACATAACCTATAACTTATGGTACGCACTATATTGAACTGGCCATTGCTTAATTGCAAGGTCAGTTTTTTTGGTATACAGCCAGGTTCATCATCCATTCGTAACATTGTAAGCCCATAGATCATGTGATAAAATAATAATAGGAATTATTGAAATAGGTAACCTAAATCAAAAAAGAGAGGACAAATCAAATTGACTCAAAATGATCTAAAAATAGGTCTCTCCAATAAAGAAGGTCAATTAGGGTTCATGTCTGCACGAGGAGGTCCCCGGGAGGGAGCAGGCCGCAAGAACATAGGTGTAACGAAAAAAGTCTCGGTAACCTTAACTAGTGAGCTTTGGGAGAAGGTCGAACAGCATTGTGCGGAGCATAAATTGTCCCGGTCTGAGCTTATCCGATCTCTGATTGAGTCTAGTGATTTGTAATGTAGCTCTGCGAAATAATACGTAAGTCTGATTCTGGGATTGTTACTTTGGAAGTCGACAGATCCGAGAGGCATATTATTATTCCTGGCAGAAATTTAATTGAAGCGGTTAAAATCATGGACGGCGAGGACAGAACGACAGAAGTTGAAGTAACCAACCGTCATGTTAGATTCACTGCTAACCACATTATGGTTCAATCTGCTTTAATTGAGGGGGAGTACCCGTCCCTGCACCATGTGATTCCGCACACTTTTATATCAGAGATTACAAATGGAACAGTTCCTCTGATGAAAGCGGTAGAACGGACGACGGTATTGGCGAGTGAAAGTATTATAAGGTTAGAGACCGCTGCCGACAGACTACTTTTGTTATCCCAAACCGCAGAAATCGGAGATATTGAGGACGAGGTATCTATACTCGAGAAGAACGGGGAGGATTTCACGATCTCGCTAAATGGAAAGTATGTTGCAGACATTCTACATGGTACGAGTAGTGAGTTCATACGCTTGCGATTCACCGGCAAAATGAGCCCGATAGTCATACAACCGTTGAATGATCTTTCTTCAACTTTTTTTCTAATTACTCCAGTGCGAACCGCAAAGTAAGCGTAAGGCATAGTCCTGTTATCCGTAAATTAAAAGCAAAGAGAAGCGGAGGGGGAATTTGGAACTGTAGGAGCGATAGCGACCGCTTTTGTATGCCGATTTTTTTCAAGACCTAATTCAACATAATAACAGAACGCAAAGAAACAGTCTATATTTTTTTCCGGAAATGGAATAGAGTGGAGTAGCCGGCAATACAAGAAGAAGTGGAGTGTGGTTCCTTGAAATTTCATTGTCATCTGGAGGCTGCTGTATTACAGAAGTATGTGGAGAAGGTCTTCGGTACGCGTTATAGCGTCGTTAAGGTCAGCAAGATGCAGGGCGGTGCCCAGAAGGTGGTCTATAAGCTCGACTGCAGCAATGGGTTCTCCTGTATTCTGTACGTGTGGGACCTTAGCATGAATTATTTTCAAGAAGAAATCGTTAATCATAACCTACATGCTGAGTCCTACGGAAGTGATTTATTTGAGAGCAATAACAGGTTCCTGATGGAGCATGCGATCCGCACACCAATACTCTATGATCTGAACAGGGACAGAGACCGGTACGATTTCGATTATGCGCTGGTTGAATATGTAGCCGGACAAGATGCCGGGGGGTATTACAAGCATCCCGACCGCAAGGTTCAGGATAAGGTCTTCCAGCAGGTGGGAGAGATGATCGGCGCCATGCATAGGATTCAGAGCAGAACCTACGGTAAACCGGATCAGACTGCCCCTAACAACATACAATGTCATTTGCATCAATTATACAATGGGATCGAACAGCTAACTTACCCCGCAGAGCATGTGGAAGCAATCCGCAAGAATCAAGGGAAGCTGCTCGACAAGCTATACAATCTGGAGTCCAAAATAGTACCCCGAAACAGCTACGGATTCATTCACGGGGAGCTTGGACCCAATCATGTGATCGTAACGGATCAGCTTGAGCCTTGCCTGATTGATATTGAAGGAGCCGAATTTTATGATATTGAACACGAGCACAGCTTCCTCGAAATGCGTTTTGGGGAGCACTACCGCTATCTGAACGATATTCAGCTCGATGAGAACCGGAAGCTATTCTATAAGTTCCATCATCATCTCTCTTTAATCTCAGGCGGGTTGAAGTTAGTTCACAGAGGCTTCCCTGACCAGCAGCTCGCACAAGGAATTGCCGATCATCATACGGATTGTGCGCTCCAGTTCATAGAAGCATAAGCCTGGAACAAGCCTCTCTTTTGTATCCCGGAAGGGAGGCTTTGTCTTTGCTATTGTGTAGTCAGAACCATCTCCAGCGAGGTATTGCTCACTTCTGCGTGCTCCGCCATACTGCGGATATATCCGGACATGAAGCCGCCCTCCATACTCTCCCACAGCTTGAATCCCGGCATCGCCCGGATCTCCTCCAGCGAATCAGCAGCGTTCCCGGCAAAATACTTCACGTTCAGCTTCGACATCACCTCAGCCATCGACTGCTTCTGCGCTTCTGTGAAGCTGCTCTCCTTAAGCCGGTTCATCGCTTTGTCATATGAGTTCTCTGCGAAGATCTGCTCCGCATACGCTTTGAAATTCAGCAGGTGCGGATCGGTCTTGTGGTTGGCCTGAGCCCAGCCGTCAACATCAACTTGAGCGGTGTGATAGGTCACGGCCCGTGAGGCGGGATCGAAGGTCATTCTGCCATACTGGTGCGGATTCACCGCCATGGCGCTAGTAGCAATATCATAGACAGGCAAGGCCGGATCTATCGAGGCTTCTGGAGGATCGCGGCGGATATCCTGCATATGAATATGCCCGGATAACACCAGATTTAGACCGTTCCGGCGAAAAGCCTTCATCGTCTCCTGGCTGTTATTAAGCTTGAACCCCGATACGGCCATGGAGGTGTGGCTCAGCAGATTATGATGCATCACGGTAATCACAGACGCATGCTCCTGAGCGGCCAGCTTCACATTATCGTCAATCCAGGCAAGGGTGGAGGGCAGAAGGCGGCCGTCGGTCTGCGGAAAATTATATTCTTCGTTATGTGCATACTGCGCACTGTCAAGCATCAGCAGCCAAAGGCCGGGTGCGGCCTTCACCGCATAGCTTAAGCTGTCCGCATCCCGCGAGACCGCCTCGTTATATCCGAAATCGTCATAGATGCGCAGGAAATCCTCTACATTAATATGCTTGGCAACGACCTGCTTGTCACCGTCGAACGATCTGGCCCAGGGGTTGTTGATATCATGGTTACCCGGAGTCACGTAGACGCGGGTTCCCGCAGCCTCCATCCGGTGGAGCTTCGCAGCCAGCTCCTTATGACTGCCCGCTTCCCCGTTATTGGTGAGGTCGCCGCTCAGAATGAGGAAGGCGGGCTTGTTCTGTTCCACATCCCGGACCAGAGCTTCGGTCAGCTCATCACTGTAAGGAAGCATTTTGCCATCGCCGCCTGTGACATAGGTCTGGAAGGCCTGACCGCCGTCCTCCAGGGCTTTGTCCAGATAATGCGTATCGGTGGCGACCCAGAAGGAGACAGGTTCTCCGGGTTCTGTAGCAGGGGTCACAGCCCCGGCTGTCGCTGGAACAGCGTTCAAGGCAGTAGTAGCGGAGTCTTCACACCCGCTGAGGATTAGGAGGGAAGAGAGGAGCGTCATTAAGGTGAGCTTCACCATATGAGTTGTACGCTTATGAAGCGGGACGCGCATAGCTTAACCTTCTTTCTGTATTTTAGCTGAATTATTGTAGCTTATTTATGACCGGGTTGTATATACGATATGTTAGCCGTTGTTTCTAAACCTCTATAATAGCTTATAGAAAATAGTGGAAGGTGCATAATTGAAGGCAATTCAGCGACACTAAGAGCGGATATACAAAATAAAGAGCTGGTACAGGAAAAACTTGTGAACGATGTGTTGTATTCAGACCGGAAAAGTGTTATGATTAAAAAAAGTAAGTTACTTAATTAAATGGAGGTAGTTATTTTATGTCTAAGACTTTTTTTGAAGCGGTGAAAGGCAGACGTTCCATATACGCCATCAGTAAAGAATCCCCAATCTCTGATGAACAAATTCAGAAGATTGTAGAAGAGGCTGTTCTACATAGCCCAACTTCCTTCAACTCGCAAAGCTCCAGAGCTGTAGTATTGCTGGGCGAACAACATGATAAGCTGTGGGATATTACAGCAGAAACTTTGCGTAAGATCGTTCCT
The DNA here is from genome assembly GCF_038002225.1 of Paenibacillus sp. FSL R7-0204. NCBI lineage: Bacteria > Bacillati > Bacillota > Bacilli > Caryophanales > Paenibacillaceae > Paenibacillus > Paenibacillus sp. FSL R7-0204. Next base: position 4,500,629 of record NZ_JBBOCA010000001.1, on the reverse strand, counting down.
ACTGAACAATTCGAAGGTACAGCTCAGAAGCTGTCCTCTTTCAAAGCCGGCTACGGCACTGTGCTCTTCTATGAAGATCAGGCAGTGGTGAAGCACCTGCAGGAGAACTTTGCACTGTATGCTGAGAACTTCCCGATCTGGTCCAACCAGTCCTCCGGGATTCTGCAATACGTAGTATGGACTGCCTTCGCCGAAGAAGGTCTGGGAGCCTCCCTTCAGCACTATAACCCGCTGATCGACGATGAAGTGAAGGAGACCTTCGGTATTGCTGCGGACTGGAAGCTGATTGCCCAAATGCCATTCGGTAACATCCTGACTCCTCCAGGCGAGAAGGAATTCCAGCCGATTGAAGAACGCGTGAAGGTAATTAAGTAAGGAAACCCTGCGATAAGCAGTTTAGAACCTCCCTGATCCGGCTAAGTATGAATATAGCCAGATCAAGGAGGTTTTTATAATGCCATGGGATAAAGATAACTACCCGGATTCACTGAAGAACTTCATGGCCCCCGTTCGCAACAAAGCGGTGGAGATCGCCAACGCCCTGCTGGAAGAAGGCTACGAGGAGGGGCGGGCGATAGCTATTGCCACCGAACAGGCCAAAGAGTGGGGCGAGAACCGTGATAAGCAGATCCGCAAAAAAGGGCATTAGCTGCTCAATCTGCACGAACAATAGTTGAGGCATACATCTGAACACAAATAAAGAGGACAGGCGTTCTTTGATATGATCCCCCTATAGTAGACAGAAAAAAGCAAGCCGATTATTCTGTCTACTATGGAGGGGATTTTTTATGGGTGAAATGAGGAAAACGTACGATGAGAAGTTTAAGAAAAAGACAGTAGACCTCTACCTCAAAAAGGGGTTGGGATATAAAAGTGTAGCACTTGAAATGGGGATTAACGATTCCTTGGTTCGCCGATGGGTGAAGCACTTTAAGGTAGAGGGATTAAAGGGTCTTGAAGAAAAAAGAGGGAAGGCGAAAGGACCCGGAATGGGCAGACCCCGAACACGTCCCGAAGATCCAGAGACCAAGATCAAGCGCCTTGAGGCGGAAAATGAAATGCTAAAAAAGCTCTTACAGATGTGAAAGGAGGAATGGACGCTGTCCCAAGCAGCAAAAAGTTTACAGTGATTAAGGAAATGCTTCATAAGAAATACAACCTTACCCTGCTGTGCAACCTGGCTGGGGTATCTAGGAGTGGCTTTTACAAGTGGTTGAATCGACAAACGTTCGTTTCACTGAAGCAACGCGAAGACGAAGCCTTGAAGCTTAAAATCGTCGAATGCTTTGAGAAGCTAAAAGGTATTTATGGATACCGCAGGGTGAAGGTTTGGCTAAAGCGTACCTACGCCATCCACGTGAATCACAAGCGTGTACAGCGACTCATGGGCGAACTAGGACTTCAAGCAGTCATTCGGAGGAAAAGGCCTTATTACGGCAAGAAAGAGGCTTACGTCATCTCTGACAACCATCTGAATAGAGAGTGTACAGCAGACCAGCCGAACCAAAAGTGGGTTACGGATATCACTTATCTAATCTTCAACGGGCAAAGGCTGTATTTGTCTGCGATTAAAGATCTGTTTAACAATGAAATTGTAGCGTACCAGATTAGCCCTAAGAATGATTTAAAACTGGTATTTGATACGGTCAAAAAGGCGAGAAAACGGCGTGATACTGAAGGGGTTCTTTTGCACAGCGACCAAGGATTTCAGTATACTAGCCGCCAATACAGCAGCCTACTGAAGCGATACGGTATAAAGGCCAGTATGTCCCGAAAGGGAAACTGCTGGGACAATGCCTGTATGGAGAACTTCTTTGGTCATTTTAAAGCCGAGTGTTTCTACCTCCACTCCTTCCACTCTGCTAAGCAGGTGAAGCATGCTGTGCAGCAATACATCCATTTTTACAACCATGCACGTTTCCAAACGAAACTAAACAACCTGAGTCCTCATGAATACCGAACTCAGGCTGCTTAAATATTGCTTTTTTATTACTGTCTACTTGACAGGGATCATATCACTTCCGCTTGTCCTCTTTATTGTATCCTTCTACATTGTTATAGCTTGTACTAATACAGTAATCGTTATTTCGTAGCAGGAGCTTCCGTTGCCGCAGCAGGAGCTTCACTGGCTGCCGGAGTAGCGGATGCATCCGGTTTGTCGGTCAACGTATTGGTGATCTTGGCATTCTTGTTCAGATCAGCCAGCCACGTAGCAGACATCTCGGATACCTTCTGTGACATCAGGGTTTTCTTGATTTCTTCCTTCTTCTCAGCAAGTGTATACTCTTTGGCGTCCTTGTGGTCCGTCACCTTAATGATATGGTAGCCGTACTCGGATTTCACTGCGCCGCTGGTTTCGCCAACCTTCAGCTTGAAGGCAGCATCGGAGAATTCAGCAACCATGTCTCCGCGTTTGAAGAAGCCAAGATCGCCGCCTTTGTCCTTCGAGCCGGTGTCAGCAGATTTTTCCTTGGCCAGTGCGGCGAAGTCTCCGCCTTCTTTGAGCTGCTTCACAATGGCGTCGGCTTCTTCCTTGGTCTTCACCAGGATGTGGGAAGCGCGAACTTCCTCTTCCTGATTGTATTTCGCTTTGTTTTCTTCGAAATATTTGGAGATTTCCTCATCGGTAATCTTTACCTTCGGTTCTACCAGCTTGCGGATTTCAACCTGGAGCGGCATTTGCTTCTTCAGGTCCTCGATGGTCATCGAGCTCTGCTGCAAGGCGTTATTCAGAGCTTCCTCGCCGCCGAACTGGGTCTTGAGGTTCTCGATTTCTTCGTTGATGTCGGCATCGGTAACCTTAATGTTGGCTTTCTTGGCTTCCTGGCCCACCAGCGTGGTGGTAATCAGGTTTTGCAGGGTGGATTCCCCGCCGGCTTCAACCAATTTATCATACAGCTGCGCTTTGGTGATGTCTGTTCCGTTCACGGAAGCAACTGCAACTTTGCTGTCATCCTTCTTGAATGGTTGTACAATCAGCACTACGATTAGCGCTGCTGCCAGGACGAGCGATGCAATCATCCAGCCTTTGCCGCCGCCGGATGGAGCAGGTGAGGAAGGAGGAGTACCTCCGCCGCCGACTTTGTTCATCACGGGAACGCTTTCTTCAACTCTTGGAGCTGTTCGTACAGGTTCCTGCGGTACAGGGGCTGTTCCGGCAGGTTCAATAACTTCTTCCGGAGTAATCACAGAAGCGTCGTTCTCTTCCGGCGTAATGCCGTTTTCTAGCTTTTCATTTTCATTGAAATCTTTTTTGTCCATTATAATTAATGACTCCCTTCAATATAGGTGGTGCCTGTCTTTCTACAACTTTACCAGAAAACAGAATTCCAAACCTTAAGAAAGTATAAAAAAGCACAATTACTTTTTAAGATTCCATTAAGAAACAGGTGAAACACAGGAAAAACCGGAGCAGCACGGGTGTCCCCATATGCGCTCCGGCCTGATGAGAGAGACTGTAATGATTCGAATAGAAGAGTACCGAACTGCAAGATGTGTGAGGATAACCTTTCCGGCTTAGGAGCTCAGTCCCTTAAGCAAATGGCGGATGTTCTCCTGCTTACGTCTTGGAACCCGTACAGACTTGGCATAGAGGCCCATCTCACCAAAGTAGATGCAGTCATCCTCGATGGAGCTGATCTTGTTCAGGTTCACGTAGCAGCCCCCGTACACATGATAATAGCTGTTGCTCGACAATAAGCGGTTCAGTTGCTCGGCAGTCATTCTCTTTTTAATATTGTAGTTTCTGCCGTGAAAAATGACCAGGTCATGGTCCCCGACCTTAAAGAACAGAATGTCTGTCTCCACCTCGAAGTCCTCATATACATTTCTGGCTTCCAGCAGGCTGCTCATTCGTGTTCCCCCTTTATTCTTGATTAACAATAATGTTAGCGCTTTCATTATAGCATATTCAGAATGGTTTGAGAAGTCTTATTTTTGAAATGTTTTTTGTCACTTTTTCCGTTGCATTTGTCAATCCTCACGAAAAATTGTAAATTATATAGATGGCTGTTTAACTTGAGGAGGAATTCTAGATGAACGAGAAGACGAAGCTGCTGTTATTTACCGGTTCATATGCCACCGCAGAAGAGAGCGGAATCCAGGTGTTTGCCTTTGACGGTGAAGCCGGAGGCACGCTGGAGCGGCTGGATACCGCAGAAGGCCTGACGAATCCTACGTTCGTCAATGTGGACCCTTCCGGGCGGAAGCTGTATGCCATAGGGGAGAAGCCGAACGGTACGGGCGGTAAGGAAGGGGAGGTTATAACCTTCGCTATCGATCCTGAGACAGGCAAGCTGACCGAATTGCAGCGGATTCAGACTATGCCTTCCGAAGGCAAAGGCCAGAGCACGACCTGTAACATTAACCGGGACGCGAGGAATGAACATCTGGTCGTGTGCAGCTATCACGGGGGATCGGTCGGACTCCTCACGCTGGACAAGGGCGGACTGCCTGTGGCATTGACGGATATCGCTCAGCATACAGGACATGGCGGGACTCCGGGTCAAGACCGTCCCCACCCCCATTCTGCCATCTTCAGCCCTGACGGACGCTACCTGTTCGTCTCTGATCTGGGACTGGATCTGATCCGCAGCTACCGGATAGATGCAGAGGCGAGAACGCTGGAAGCGATTAGAGACACCCCGCTGCATGCCGGGGCTGGACCACGGCATTTCGTATTTCATCCAGACGGGAAGTCCGCTTATGTCATTAATGAGCTGGACAGCACGGTGACATCATTCCTGTATGATGCTGCGGCAGGAACCCTGAAGACGGCTGCTACTGTATCCACACTGCCTGAAGGCTATGAAGCCGGCCGGAACAGCTGTGCAGAGATCACTTTCTCCAAGGATGGCAAATATCTGTACGGCTCGAACCGCGGACATGACAGCATCGTACAGTATGCTGTGAATCCGCAGACGGCCGGGCTGACCCTGGTAGAGCATGTATCCACCAGAGGCGGACATCCCCGTCACTTCACGGTTACACCGGACGGTGCCTATCTGATTGTTGCCAACCGGGACGGCAATAATCTGGTTGTCTTCTCCCTGGACGAAGGCAGCGGCCGCCTGAGCTTCACCGGCAACACAGCTGAGCTGTCGAAGCCGGTGTGCGTGATGCCGGCGGTTTTCCCCGCGTAGGACGGGCTGGCTGACCCTAGGAGACAACGGCAAAAGGAACACCGGGATGCTGCTCCGGTGTTCCTTTTGAGTTCGTGGACTGTTCATTTGTAAGAGCTTAGGTTAGAATGTGCGCCGTGCAGACAGCTTATTTGAGTGAGACGGGCTTCAGCGGCACCACGGTGGAGACTGCCGATTTGAAGAGTACGTTCTGTCTCCCGTCACCCTGACCCTGCAAGGTGATCGTATAAGCGTCATAAGAGGTTACCAGTCCCTGCATTTTGACTCCGTTGGTTGTAAAGATCGTCACAGGCATCTTTGTTGAGATGCACTGGTTCAACAAACGTTCCTGCAATTTTAGACTTTCCACTTGGCAGCACTCCATCTTTAATTAAAATAATTTCTCCAGGCCATTATAACACGGGACAGACCTTCCCAGGAAATGTGTTCATAGTCCTGACAAATAGACAAGGGGGTAGTTATGCTATATTATCATTACTGGTCCCGCGGATTCCGGCGGTTTATATGGTTTTTGCTGGCTTTTATCCTGATCGCATTACTGGTTAAGCTGGGCGGAGCCCAGGGCTTCGACCATGTGGTGATCCGGTTCGTGCAATCGATGGAATCTCCGCCGCTGACGGCGCTGGCCAAAGGCTTATCTCTGGTCGGGTCCTCGAAGCTGGCGATCGGGATCTCTCTGCTGACTATGCTCATCTTGTTCTTCGCGCTGAAGCACCGGCTGGAGCTTGCCTTGTTCCTGTGGGTGGGCCTCGGCTCCCAATTGTTGAACACGCTCTTGAAGCTGTGGTTCCACCGGGAGCGTCCCACCATTCACAGGCTGATTGAGCAGACAGGCTACAGCTTCCCCAGCGGACATTCAATGGCGGCCTTCTCGTTATACGGGGTCATTGCCTACCTGCTGTGGCGGCATATGCACAACCGGAGCGAGCGGTTCCTGCTGATACTGTTCACTGTTCTGATGACCGGGGGAATCGGCTGGAGCCGGATTTATCTGGGGGTGCATTATCCGAGTGATGTGATCGGCGGCTATGCCGCGAGCGGAGCCTGGCTGATGCTGTCGGCGGCCTGCTTCGAGGCTTACCGGAATTACAAAGCGAATCCGCATCACACAAAGAATGCCCGGAAGTAGTAACTCCGGGCATTCGGTGCCTGTTCTCTTGTATACGGTATCCGGAAGGAGGACAGTCTGGCTAGCTTGTCTCCCCCCGGGACGGTGCCGTACAGTTCAGGGGGCCTTCGTTGCAGCAGGCGGCGGTGACGGCTTGCCCTGGTGAAGCTGGGCTACGCGGCCGAGGCTGCGCTTGATTAGCGTCGGCAGGCCCGGCTTTAGCTTCGCCGCGTCTTCCTGCGTCAGCTTCCCTTCCTTGACGAATCCATCCAGCTTCAGGCTGGCGGCATCGCTCAGCTTCTGGACATACTGGTCTTCGCTCCAGCCCTTCTTCTCCTGGGCCAGACCCGTCAGGGTCTTACCCGATTTCAGGCTGGTAATCAGCTCCTCACGGCCCATTCCGAGGAGCTCAGCCGTTTCGCTGATAATGAAATGGCCTCCAGCCCTGAGATTCCGCTCCCCGCTGCGGGGAGGGGTATGCTCTCTGCCGGTATGCGGTGAGGCCGGAGGAGGGGTGGCCGTGCCTTTGGGAAGCTGCTCGCCGAAGGCGGCGGCTGGAGACAGGGCGAGCATCATGGCTGCTGCCCATGCGGTTAGGGTTCGGGTCGTTTTTTTCATGAATACACCTCTTCTGAATGTTGTAGTTACTACCCGGTATAACAGTATTCCCTGAAAGCTGAAAGAATCCTGAAGCCCGGCTTAAGACATACTAAAATTCGCCAGCGCAGTTCATGGGTAATAACAAGATATACATAAAGGATGAACATCCGCAGTAATTATGATAAGCTTCAAGCTCTTGGGAGGGATGGATTTGGCTTTCGGTGCCCGCATACTCAAAACAGGAATGGCCGTAACGCTTGCCCTTTATCTGTCCGTTCTATTCAACTTCGCCTCTCCTGTCGGTGCGGCTATTGCGGCAATCTTTGCTATGCAGCCCTCCATATACAGATCATGGCGGTATTTCCTCGATCAGATCCAGACCAGCACGATGGGGGCGGTGATAGCGCTGCTTGGCGGAATGCTGCTCTCCAATGAACCGATTGCGGTTGGACTGGTATGCATCCTGGTGATTATGATCAGCATGAAAATGAACCGCGCCGACACCATCGGCCTGACGCTGGTCACAGTCATCTCCGTCATGGAGGCTTCCGGCCAGTGGCAGTTCGCGTTAACCCGGTTCCTGCTGACCCTGACCGGGATTTTGTCGGCTTTTATTATCAATATCTCTGTATTTCCGCCCCAGCCGCGCAAGCAGTACATCCAGCAGATCGAGAATGTGTTCACCAGCCTGTCGCTGCTGCTGCGGACGGCGGTGTCGCATGAGATGAAGGAAAGTGTCTTCCGGGATGAGAAGAACGGTCTGGAGGGCTCAATTAAAGCGCTGGCTGACAAGTACGCGTTGTTCGAGGAAGAGCAGAAGCAGCTCCGCCGGGCTAAATACAGCCAGACGAGGCAGATGGTAGTCTACAAAAACCTGCTGAATTCCCTGCAAAAGGGCTATCAGGTGCTTGAGTCAATTGACCGGCATTATTTCCAGGCAGAACGGACGGAGCATACAGATGAGCTGTTCGACCATCATCTGGAGCAGCTGATCAAGTATCATGAATATATCCTGCTGAAATTCGAGGATAAGCTGAAGCCCGGGGCCAATGATTCGGAACCGCTGGCGGAGGACAATGACCGCTTCCTGAAATCCGCCATCAACGGATATGATCCGCAGAAGTCCGGGCAGCTCCGGCTGTCGGTGGTGGCAGCGGCCATCTATGACTACGGCTATCAGCTGGAGCGTCTGGATAAGGTGGCGGACCAAATCCACCGGATGAACGCAGACGACAAGGAAAGTGCAGTGCTGAGCGAGAAAATCTAGAGCACAAGCTGAATATAGCAAAAACTTGTAAAACGACTACAGAGTTGGTAACATTGTTAGTCAACCTTCCGAAGGGGATGAAATGAATTGGATAAACATGATCACGAGTGGCAAAAGGAGCAGGAGCGGGTAAACGGCATCACCAAGCTGCTGTCTACCCATATCCGGCTGCTGTCAGAGGAGCTGGGACTCCACCGCACGGATGTCGTGGATATGCGCAAAGACTTCTGGGAAGAGGTCACAGTGAACTTCAGCAGCCCCGACGACCTGGGGGAGACTTCAACCAGTCTGCGGCAGCAGGCACAGATTCTGAACGAACGCGAACGCCATCATCTGCAATCCAGCAAGGCGCTCAAAAAATATAAAAAGCTGGTGGTCTCGCCCTATTTTGGCCGGATTGATTTCTCGGAGGCGGGGGATGCTGCGGCTGACACTATCTATCTGGGCATCGGTTCGCTAATGGAGGATAACGGGACTTTCCTGATCTACGATTGGCGCGCGCCTATCTCCAGTCTGTATTATGATGGGGCACCGGGACCTGCATCCTATGAGACGCCGGGCGGACAGATTACGGGTACCATGGAGCTGAAGCGCCAATTCGTGATTGATAACGGTGAGATTGAAGTCATGTTCGATACGGGCGTCACCATCGGCGATGAACTGCTTCAGCAGGTGCTGAGCCACAGCGCTGATGACCGGATGAAATCAATCGTAGCCACCATCCAGAAGGAGCAGAATGCAGTCATCCGCAATGACAGAAGCCGGATGCTGGTTGTGCAGGGAGCCGCCGGGAGCGGCAAGACATCAGCGGCGCTCCAGCGGGTAGCCTATCTGCTCTACAAGTACCGCGAGGTGCTTCAGGCAGATCAGATGCTGCTCTTCTCGCCGAACCCCTTGTTCAACAGCTATGTATCCACTGTGCTGCCGGAGCTGGGGGAAGAGAATATGCAGCAGACCACCTTCCAGATGTACCTGGAGCACCGGCTGGGCCAGGAATTTCAGCTGGAGGATGTGTTCAGCCAGACGGAGAGTCTGCTGAATGCCCCGGACGGGGAGGAAGCCCATATCCGCCGGGAAGGCATTGCTTATAAATCATCGGTTGCCTTCCTTAGCGCCATCCGGCAATATGTGAATCTGCTGGAGCATGAAGGCATGCTGTTCAAGCCATTGATGTTCCAAGGGAAGGCCGTTGTCTCTAAGGAAGAGATGGAGCGCCAGTTCTACAGCTATGACCCGGGCATCAAGCTGGCGAACCGGATTGAACTGATGACGGGCTGGCTGCTCAAAAAAATTGCGGCCTTCGGCGCAGAAGAGCGGAGTGCGGCATGGGTAGACGAGCAGATTGAGCTGATGGACAACAGCGATTATCAGCGGGCCTACAACCAGATGCGCCGCAAGGGCGGAGGGCATAACGACAGCTTCGATGATTATGACGCGGAGCGAATTCTGCTCGCTCGCTACGTAGTCAGCCAGCGCCTCAAACCGCTGCGCGGCTGGACCAAGCGCGGACGCTTCGTGGATGTGAAGGCGCTATACAGCCGCTTATTCGAGGGTCGTGAGCTGATAGAGAGCCTGGATACAAGCCAGCCGCTGCCCGAAGCCTGGGATGAGATCTGCGCGCAGACGCTGGCTGCGATCAGGGGCAATGAGCTGGCCTATGAGGATGCGACGCCGTTCCTGTATTTGAAGGAGCTTAGTCAGGGCTTCCGGACGAACACCCTGATCCGTCATGTCATTGTCGATGAGGTGCAGGATTACTCGCCGTTCCAGCTGGAATTCATGCGCCGACTGTTTCCCCGGGCCAAAATGACCGTGCTGGGCGACCTGAACCAGGCGATCTATGCCCAAGGCGAGGTGCTGGGAGATCTGGCCGGGCTGGTGAGCATCTACGGCGAAGAGAACACCGAGGTGATCTCCTTGACCCGCAGCTATCGGTCTACCTATGAGATTGTTGAATTCACGCGGGCGATGATTCCCGGCGGCGAGAAGATCGTACCCTTTAACCGCCGGGGGGAGGAGCCGCTCCTGACGCTGGTGGACAGTGAAGCGGATCTGCTCTCCTCTGTGGAACAGGATGTGCTTAAGCTTCATGCTCAGGGCTATCATTATGTGGCCGTGATCTGCAAGACCGCAGAAGAGAGCGCACAGGTGCACGGTGAACTGGAGAAGCGGCTGCCGGTGCGGCTGGTCACGAAGGAAACACCTAATTTTCAAAAAGGGACGCTGGTGCTTCCGGCCTACCTTGCCAAGGGCGTCGAGTTCGATGCTGTAATCATCTATGACGGTTCCGCTGAGAAATACGGGCGTGAACATGAACGTAAGCTGTTCTATACCGCCTGTACGCGGGCCATGCATCTGCTTCACATCTACAGTCTGGGACAGCCAAGCCCATTCATGCCTGCTGCAGTGCGTGAAACGGTTACGGCTGGTACGCAGGAGAAGTGAGTAATAGTTGTACAGACGAAAAACCGCCTGCGCGTGTGACGCGAGGCGGTTTTGTTCTTAATATTAGGAAACTATAGTTTCCTGCTGCTGTCAAAAAGGTGTGTGTTGGACCAAATGTATGTGAAAGCTATCCCTGTATTGCAGCTTTACGCTTACTATTCTGCCGGGTCATCATGAGTACCAGAAGATAGACAGCGAGCAGCAGGAGAGGTGCCAATATCGAGTACCGGTACATCACGGCATAGCTGGTGAACATGGCGACAGCGCCAAGCAGCATGGAGCCGATGGCGACACCGAGATCCAGCGAGTTCAGGAACATTCCGTTGGCTAACCCGCGCTGGCGCGGCTCGACAGACTGAATCATCCAGGTCTGGAGCGCAGGCTGCATGGAGCCGAAGCCGAAGCCGTAGCATAGAGCGGCCGGGAACAAGCCTGCCGTTGTGGAGGCGAAGGATAGCAGCAGCAACCCCGTGGCGATGAACAGGCTTCCCGGGATGAGCAGGGCAGGCGCACCATAGCGGTCGTAGATTCTGCCGGAGAGCGGCCGGATCACGACAATGGCTAGAGCATTGAACAGGAAGAAGTAAGCGATATGCTGGAGGTGCTTCTCTTGCCCGTAGAGAGCCAGGAAGCCGAGCAGACCGCCATAAGAGATGGATAAGAGAAAGTTAAGCAGGCAGGGAAGCAGCAGCCTGCGGTAAGGGCTGCTTCCGGCAGCTGCAGCCGGAACTGCGGGCGGCTCCAGATGTCCGCCAGGCAGTGACTTCGCCAGGCGGAAGCCCATCGGCAGGATCAGAGCAAGCGCTACAGCCGTCCCCAGCAGCAGGGACCCGAAGCCTGGTCCTTGCAGCAGGCTGAGTCCGATCAGCGGGCCAGCCGACATGGCGAGGCTGGTGGATAATCCGAAATAGCCCATGCCCTCACCCATCCGGCGGATAGGGATGACATCAGAGGCCATGGTCGGGAACGCCGTGCTGGCCATACCGAAGCCTACGCCGAACAGCATGCGGAACAGCAGCAGGGTGAAGATGCTGCCTGCGAAATAATAGCCCGCCACCGAAGAGAGGGCAACGGCAAGACCAAGGAAGATCAGCAGGTTGCGCCCGCCCTTCTCCAAGGCCCTGGCGGAGAAGAGGCGGGAGGCAATCGCGCTGAAGGCGAACAGGCTGGTGACAAGGCTAACCTGCACGGGTGAAGCATGCAAGGCACTTTCCGCATAAGCCGGAAGGGTAGATAAGGTCATCTGCAGTCCTATGAACAGCAGAAGATTGCAAAGGGTGAGTGTAATGAAGGATGTTGTCCATAGACGTTCAGATGATTGATTCAAGTGTTTTGACTCCTATTCCTGATGTAGATTTCCGGTGTTGTGATAGATTTGCTCCAGCATACTGCGGAGGTCTTCAAGCTGCTGCGGCTCGAGCCCGGCTACAGCCATATCTATAGTCTGCTGCTCCAGCGCTATAGTGTTCTCAATTAACGCCCGACCCTCTCCGGTGGCATAGAGCTGGAATGCTCTGCGGTCCTCCGGGTTGGCCGTTTTGGTAATGAAGCCTTTCTTGAGCAGTAGCTCCACGATCCGGGCAGTGGTCGGCTGGTCTTTGGCAGAGGCAACGGCAACCTCCTTCTGGTTGACTCCGCTGCGGTCACAGATCATCAGCAGGGTGGACCATTGCTCGGGTGTGATGTCATAAGGCTTCAGCGCCCGGGCGAAGCTTACTGAGATTCTCCGGTGGGTCGAGCCCAGCAGGAAGCCGAGGAATTGCTGGGGAGAGGAAAGAGTCATAAATGAACTGCTCCTTTGTAATTAATTGTTGTAACAAGTATAAGCATAACAAGTAAATGGGTCAAGGAGGAAAGGTATCCGTCCAATCTAACAACAACAAAAAAGCCCCGCTCCGCATGATGCGGAAGGGGGCTTAGACTATTTGCTTTGTTTTAAACCTGTGGTACTTTCTCCCAGTCTTTCAGGAAGCGTTCGATACCATTGTCGGTCAGCGGGTGCTTCCAGAGCGATGGCAGGAGTGAACCCGGGATGGTAGCAATGTGGGCGCCGGCGATTGCAGCTTGCTCCACATGGGCAATGTTGCGGATACTGGCGGCGATGATCTCGGATTTCAGGTCGTAGTTGGTCAGAATCGTCTTCAGATCCTTGATCAGCTTCATCCCGTCTACACCGATATCATCCAGACGTCCGACGAACGGACTGATATAAGTAGCTCCTGCCTTGGCGGCCATGAGGCCTTGAGCAGCGGAGAATACGAGCGTTACGTTGGTTTTGATGCCTTTTTTGGTCAGTTCATAACAAGCTTCCAGACCATCTTCGGTCATAGGCAGCTTGATGACCACGTTCGGAGCCCATTCAGCGATCTCGTAAGCTTCCTTAAGCATCTCTTCAGCCGTAAGGCCGATAACCTCAGCGCTTACAGGACCAGGGACAATAGCTACGATCTCCTTGATTACGTCCTTAAACAATCTGCCTTCCTTGGCGATCAGCGACGGGTTCGTCGTTACGCCATCCACTAATCCGAGGCGGGTAATACGTTTGATTTCCTCAATATTTCCGGTATCCAAGAAAAATTTCATTTCCAGGTATCCTCCCTTGATTTCGTATGGATTTGACAAAACAGCAGGCTCCACTTCATTATGAGACATGCCACGTGAAGTTTCAACTGTTAATTTGAATCTTTCAAAATAACTTTATGGGAACGGGCGAAAAAAATGTTTTTACACGGGTAGGACCATTCACGGACACTTCTGTCCATGATACTATAGAAGCGGTATTGTTCATTACAGGCGATGGGCTGGTGACAGGAATGTATACTTTAATTGCGGGAGTGGTGCTGTTTCTGCTGGTCACAGCCGGAATTATTGCTTACCAGAACAGCAGAATCCTTGCGGAGCAAGAGTCGGATGCTTCCAGAGCGCATACCGGCAATCTGATGTACTCAGTATATAATCAGAGATTCTCTGCGGGTGAGGAGCTGCCGGAGGCGGTGCCGCTGTTTCAATTCACGGTGGTTAAGCCAGGGGAAGAAGACCTGCCGGAGTCAGAAGCGGGAACAACCCGTGCCCTGTGCAGAGTTGCCGCCGGTACGGGCGAGCTCGTGTTATCTGATGCGCAGAATTATATGCTGGGCATTCTCCGCCAGGCCGCAGTGCAGGGAGGCCGGCTTACGCATGTTTCTTTTTCGGGGAATGCAGCCCGCAGGGGCGAAAAGGAACTGATTCAGGCGCTGGAAACTGCGGCGAAGGAGGAGACCAGCTATGCAGATCAACGTTAATGATGTCGTCCTGTCGGTTCACGAAGGGGACATCACCTCCTGGCAGGGCGAAATGATCGTCAATGCCTCCAACTCCGGTCTGTATGGAGGCGGGGGAGTGGATGGGGCAATACACCGGGCTGGAGGCCCGGAAATTGCGGAGGAATGCGCGGTAATCCGCCGGAAGAAGGGCGGCATTCTTCCCGGTGAAGCTGCGCTTACCAGTGCAGGGCGGCTTGCTTTTCGCGGAGTGATACATACGGTGGGGCCGATCTGGAAGGGCGGTTCGGCTGGTGAAGCGGCTGTGTTGGCGGGATGCTATAAGAGCAGCCTTGATCTGGCTTGCGCCCATGGGGTGAAGAGCCTCGCTTTTCCGAATATCAGCACGGGCATTTACAACTTCCCGAAGGAGCTGGCCTGCAAGACGGCGCTGGAAGCTGTAGCTCTATATGTCCGCGCGAAGAGCCCGGCAGAGCTCCCGCTGCGGCAGATCGGTTTCGTCTGCTTCGAGCATGAGAATGCCAGGCTGTATGGGGCCATGCTTGGGAACTATAGCTGAACGGCAAAAGCCTGTCCGGGCAGAAGCCCGGAAGTCAGGCGTGATATTTGCCTACGGGTGCGTTCAATACCCATTCCAGCATTAGAATCAGATCTTCCAGCCTGGTCAGCTGTGCGTCTAGCGCGGCCCTCTGCGGGTCACCGGGAGGCAGGGGAGCCAGCCGCGATTCCAGGGATCTGCGCTGGAGCGTCATTTCGTTGATTTTGGATTGGATTTGGTTCTCGGTTCTCATGCGGATGCCTCCTGATGGATTATTAGTAGTCAGGCTGATGGTAATGAATAAGAATTCCTTGTGGACAGGCACAGCCGATTCCACTTCGTTCATTATAACGGATAACATGGAGGGAATAAAATGAGTATCAATGTGAAACAGCTGGCAGCGGAGAAGGCAGTCGAATATGTGCAGGACGGTATGAAGGTAGGCCTGGGAACAGGCTCCACTGCTTACTGGGCCATCAGCAAGCTGGGGGAACGGGTGAGCGAAGGCCTGCAGATTACGGCCGTAGCTACCTCACAGGCGTCTGAGGATCAGGCCCGCGAACTGGGCATCCCGCTGGTAGCGTTCAGTGATGTGGACAGCCTCGACCTGACGATTGACGGGGCGGATGAGCTGGACGGGGCACTGCAGCTGATTAAGGGCGGGGGCGGTGCGCTTTTGCGGGAAAAGATTGTCGCCATGGGCAGCGCCCGCATGATCGTTGTGGCCGATGAGAGCAAGGCGGTGACCACGCTCGGGAAGTTCCCGTTGCCGGTGGAGATTGTGCCGTTCGCCTGGGAGTGGACGGTCGCTGATCTCGCTAAGCTGGGCTGCAAGACGGAGCTGCGGCGCAGCGGAGAAGACCTGTACAAGACGGATAACGGCAATTATATCGCCGACTGCCGTTTTGAAGCGATTAAATCGGCTGCAGAGCTGGCGCTTGCCCTCCAGCGTATTCCGGGAGTTGTCGAGCACGGTCTCTTCATCGGGATCGCCGATCTGGCGATTATCGGCAAGAGCGACGGCACAATTGAGATTATTGAAGGTGGCCAGGATCGCTAAGCCGCATACAGGCCGCAGGAAAGGGAAGGCTTCTACAGCCAAGCAGGCGCTTCCACCCGGACGCCGGTTCCTGGCCTGGCTGCTGCTGATTGCCTATAGCGGAATGCTGCTGTACTGGATGTTCATCGGATTCGGACGGACGGTTCAGCTGGACGGGCCGCTCCGTTACAATCTTGAACCGCTGCGGACCGTGCGTTTATACTTTGACATGACTAACGGATTATCGTATGCTAACAGGCTGGTGAATCTTCTGGGGAATGTGGCGGTATTCGCGCCTTTTGGCATTCTGCTTCCGCTGGTGGTGACCGGCTACCGCTCTTTTATCAGGCTTACGCTTTTGTCTGTACTGGGCATTATGGTGCTGGAGCTGCTGCAGATGCTGCTGCATGTCGGGAGTCTGGATATCGATGATCTGCTGCTTAACCTGCTGGGTGTGTGGACAGGGTATGCACTGCTGCGGCTGGTGCGGGGATAGCGGAGGTCTGGGGTCAGGTATATTTTTAGGAGGATGAGATATATGTTGATTGATTTGAAGCCGCTTGTCGGCACACCGCAGGTGAATGAGCTGCTGGCTTATGCGGTTATAGATGACCCGGATGCGCTGATCCGCACTTCGGAGGAATACAGTAAGCTTGCGGCCATGCAGCTGTGCGGCTGGGAGGAGGACGGGCTGCTGGTCGGACTGACCGGCTACGAAGAGACCGAAGACGGCTCGCTCGACATCCGCCATATCGCAGTGCTTCCGGAGAACCGGGGCAAAGGGTATGCGCGCGGCATGATTCTTGAGCTGGTCACCTCCCGTCAGCCGCGTTATCTGGTAGCCGAGACCGAGGACGAGATTGCCGCAGACTTTTACCGCAGCCTGGGCTTCATGGTGTACAGCCTGGGTGAGAACGCTGCTGGCATCGAAATGTTCCGCTGTGTCTATGAGGTGGAAGAGACGGAGGATGAGGAGTAGCCGGACGACGGTATCAGGCTATGCAATAGGTGAGATAAACAATATTAGCCACTCTGCACTTTGCGTGCCGGGTGGTTTTTTTGTGTTCGGGAGGGCTACTTGATCGTCCAAATGAAGAATGATGTAAAATTCATGAAACCAGTTGACTTTTAACGCAAAGGACAATATAGTTTTACTGTAAAACAGTTCGACACGTGAACTAATATGGAAAGGCGGAAGCAGCATTGAAGAAAGACGCAGATGAATGGATCAATCGCTACGTAGATGCTTATATGGTCGTTACGAGGCAGATCAATGCGCGGCTCCGGGATATTTTTGGCGAAGGTCTGACAACGGACCAATTCCTGATTCTCAGGCTGATCAGCGGACAGGAGAGGTGTACCTCCACATATCTGGCTGAAGCAGTCGCCGTAGGCAAAAGCTCGATTACTGCCATCATCAACCGGCTGGATGAAGCCGGGATGATTCAGCGGACCCGGGACGAGAATGACCGCAGGCAGGTGTATCTGACCATGACGGAGTACGGAGAGAGTGTCTACAAGACCTCTGAGATGCAGATGCAGCAGGTGATCTCTCCATACTTGTTCCACTTCGAGGATCACAATATAGAGCTGTTTATTACGATGTTTGAGAAGCTGGCATTTCTGATGCAGGATACAGGGGGGAGAAGCAATTGAGAACGATTTTGAAGGCAAGATGGGCGGTTATCGCGGTGTGGCTGGCTGTGGCGGTGGTGTTATTCCTCACGGCTCCCGGGATGCCCGATCTGGTGCGCGAGAAGGGTCAGATTGCTGTTCCGGCTGGCTACACCTCATCGCGGGCTGCAGAGATTATGAAGGAGGTGGCTGCGGCCAAGGACGGGGAGACGGTGCATCAGGTGGCCCTGGTGTTCCATAAGCCTGAGGGGCTGACGGCCGCAGACACCGAGAGTATTAAGCAGGGTGTGGAGAAGCTGGCCGGGAACAAGGGTTCCCTGAAGCTCAGCGCGATTACAGATCCGTTCTCACAGCCTGAGCTGAAGGATACGCTGATTGCCGGGGACGGCAAGACGATTATGGTTGCATTGTCGGTGCAAGGCGGAGAGGAGACAGTCAAGGAACTCCCGGCTAAGTCTGCAGAGCTGCTGGGCAACGTTACGGCGGAGCATTATATGACCAGCGAAGGGCTGATTACGGAGGATACGATTGCCAGCTCGGAAGCCGGTCTGAAAAAGTCGGAATACATCACTGTCGTGTTTATTCTGCTGATTCTGTTCGTGGTGTTCCGTTCGTTCGTGGCTCCGTTCGTGCCGCTGCTGACGGTGGGGCTGAGTTATATCGTGTCCCAGTCGATTGTCGCGTTCCTGGTAGACCGTTTTGACTTTCCGCTCTCGACGTTCACCCAGATCTTCATGGTGGCTGTCATGTTCGGGATAGGGACCGATTACTGTATCCTGCTGATCAGCCGGTTCAAGGAGGAGCTTGCACAGTCGGAGGATACGCAAAGCGCCATTATCGCCACTTACCGGAAGGCTGGTGGAACGGTGTTCTATTCAGGGCTGGCGGTCTTTGTCGGCTTCGTGGCAATCGGCTTGTCCAAGTTCATGCTCTACCGTTCGGCGGTGGCGGTGGCGGTAGGCATAGCGGTGATGCTGCTTGCACTTGTTACCGTTGTGCCGTTCTTCATGGCGGTGCTGGGTCCTAAGATGTTCTGGCCCTCCCGCGGCAAGCTGGAGCACAGTGAGAGCCGGATCTGGGGAGCGGCCGGTTCGTTCTCGCTGAAGAGACCCTGGGCTGCGCTGCTGATCGTTGCTGCGGTTGTGGCACCGTTCCTGCTTACCTACAGCGGGAAGCTGAGCTTCAACAGTATGGATGAGATTGGGCCTAACTACGCCTCGGTCAAAGGGTTCAATATTATATCTGAGAGCTTCGGTCCGGGTGAATCCATGCCGGGCAAGATTGTCATCAAGAATGACGACCGGATGGACACTGCAGAGTATATGGGACTTGCCGAGAAAATCAGCCGCGAGCTGGAAAAGGTGGATGGCGTTAAGGCTGTGCGCAGCATGTCCCGGCCTACCGGGGAGCAGATTAATGACTTCCTGATTCCTACTCAGGTGGCTACGCTGTCGGACGGTCTGGATCAGAGCAGTGAAGGGTTAACCAAGATTCAGAGCGGGCTGAGCGAAGCAAGCAAGCAACTGAAGGATAATGGTCCTAAGCTTGCCGAGGCCGCCTCGGGTAGTGCGAAGCTGACGGAAGGAACGGCTGAGCTGAAAAAAGGCATTGACGCGCTGGGCACTGGCTTAACGCGGATCGAGGAAGGTATCCGCAGCGGCGGAGCCGGAGCCGGAGAGATCAAAGCCGGCCTGGCGCAGGCGGCAGGCAGTGCGAAGCAACTGGCAGCGGCCAATGCCTCACTGCTCGAAGGGTACAAGAAGATCGGCAGCGGCCTGACCGCGCTGAACGGAGGTCTTACCGGTCTGCAGAAACAGCTTCAAGGCGTGGCAGATGCGCTTAATGGTCTGGGAGCTTCATTCACCGGACTGGAAGCCGCCTATCCGGAGCTGCTCCAGGATGTGAATTACCAGACGATCAAAGGTACAGTCACACAGAGCGGTACGGGAGCTGCGGGGCTTGCCGGAGGACTGGGCCAGATCTCGGCCCAGCTAAGCGGGGCGGCGGCCGGTTTGACGGAAGCCAATGCCGGATATTCCAAAGCGGCAGCGGGGCAGGCTGCGTTGGCGAAAGGGCTGGATCAGCTGGTAGCCGGTATCGGCAAGCTGCAGTCCGGGCTGAAGCAGGCGGCTGACGGCCAAGGGCAGATTGTCGGTAAGCTTCCGGCGATTACCACCGGGCTTACACAGCTCCAGGGCGGGCAGAAGCAGCTTGCCGACGGGTTCGGCGAGCTTACGGGCCAGCTTGGACAGCTGACGGACGGACTGACGCAAAGTGCGGATGGTCTGGGACAAATCACAGGAGGCTTAAGCTCGGCGCAGGATTACCTCAAGCAAATTCAGGATGCCAAGGATGATGAGCTAAGCGGGTTCCTGGTTCCGGCAGAGGCGCTTAAGGCCAAGGGCATGCAGCAGGTATTTGATACCTATCTGTCCGGGGACCGCAAAGTCATGACCCTGGATGTGGTCTTCGCTGGGAATCCATACAGCGCGAAGGCTATTGACAGTGTCGGACAGATTCAGGCAGCGGTGGACCGTGCCGTGGCCGGTACCAAGCTTGCGAATGCGGAAACGGCCATGAGCGGCGTGACCAGCACCTACAATGATTTGCAGACCATCTCCAATGAAGATTACACGCGTACAGTAATTCTGATGCTAAGCGGTATTTTCATCATCCTGGTGGTGCTGTTCCGCTCGATGATTATGCCGCTGTACATCATTGCCTCATTGTTAATTACTTACTTTACGGCACTGGGCATCACTGAAGCGATCTTCGTGCATCTGCTTAACTATTCGGGAATCACCTGGACGACGCCGTTCTTCAGCTTCGTGATGCTGATTGCCCTCGGGGTGGACTACAGTATCTTCCTGATGGACCGCTTCAATGAGAACAAAACCTGGGATGTGCGGGAGGCAATTCTACATGCCATGCGCAATATGGGAACCGTAATTCTCTCGGCTGTAGTGATTCTGGGCGGAACCTTCGCCTCGATGTATCCTTCCGGGGTGCTGTCGATGATGCAGATTGCCACGGTTGTATTGTCCGGTCTGGCACTGTATGCACTGGTATTCCTGCCGTTCTTCGTGCCGGTGATGGTGCGGATGTTCGGCCGGGCTAACTGGTGGCCGTTCCGTCCGGCGGCTGGGGAGGATCACCCGAAATCACTGGATATGTAATGTTCAGCATTATATGATGTGACTCAATGATGGAACACTCTACAAGAGCAGGCTTTCGCTACTAAGCGGAGCCTGTTCTTTGCTGTTTACGTAAGAAGAAGTCAAAATATTTGTTAATGCCGAGTAACCTTATGCGCCTGTGCTTCATCTAAACAGATATATACAACTAACAAGCGGGAAGCAGCAGCATCCCGAAGGAAGGGAGGAAATCTACCCTGGATAGCGTACAAGAGGATCTGGTCAGGCGTGCCCAGGCGGGTGACAGCGAGGTCTTCATCCAGCTGGTAAAGATTCTTGAGCGGCGGATGTATAGTGTCGCCAAGTCCATGGTCAGGAGTGACGAGGATTGTGCAGATGCGATGCAAGAGACCGTGCTGAAAGCTTTTAAAGCCATCTCAGGACTGAAAGAAGCGGCTTATTTCAACACGTGGCTGTTTCGGATTCTGATCAACGAATGCAACTTGATTCTGCGCAAACGGGAGAGGGTGATAGTCATGTCCAAACCGCCGGAGAGCATAGAGTCCTCTTCTGCGACCGCAGAAGATATGGATCTCCGT
Source organism: Paenibacillus sp. FSL R7-0204 (assembly GCF_038002225.1). Lineage (NCBI taxonomy): Bacteria > Bacillati > Bacillota > Bacilli > Caryophanales > Paenibacillaceae > Paenibacillus > Paenibacillus sp. FSL R7-0204. The sequence continues at coordinate 4,479,863 of NZ_JBBOCA010000001.1, read as the reverse complement.
CAGGCCATTAGTGGGCTGGAAGAGGTAACGCGGACGATTGTTAAGCTGCATTATTATCAGGGATTGAGGCTTCAGGAGATTGCAGAGCTGCTTGAGCTGTCAGAGAGCGCGGTCAAAACCAGACTGCACCGTGCCAGAAAAACCTTATATGAATCTTTGGTACAACCTGCAGAAAGGAAGGGGATCCAATGAGTCGTGAGCAATTCGAAAGCAGGCTGGCAGGACTCCAGGAAGAGAGTCTTCCAGAAGTGCCTGAGCTTGTGCACCTGCGCATGGAGGATACTTACCGGATAATTGGCGGAGGGGACGAGGCAGGCTTGGAGGAGACTCCAGCAAAAAAGCTCCGCTCTAAGCCCAACAGAAAACGTAGCTGGGGATCCCGGGTGCTGATTAGTGCAGCATCTGTGGCAGCCGGGCTGGTATTCATTATTAGTCTGGGGTTCATCTCTCCGGCCATGGCAGAGACCTTGAAACAGTTGCCGTTCATGGAAAGTGTATTCAAGCTTGTCGGAGATGCCGGGCTTCAAAAAGCAAATGAAGCAGGCTTAACCACCAATGTTGAGCAGAGCGTCACTCAGGACGGGATGACTATCAGGGTGTCGGAAATAATGTATGACGGAAGCCGCTTGTCACTGGTCCTTACCCGTGTTGAGTCCGAAGGTGGTCAAGATTTGGGTGCTTGGTTTGATCCTTCGACCCCGCCCAGTCAGGTAACGGGAGGGATAAAAGATATCGAGTTTTTGGTGAACGGAGAACCGGTGAATACGGGATACAACATTGGTAAGAGAAGTACGGGTGCACCTGACTCTGTCATCGTTACAGCACTGAGTGGAAGTGATCTGCAATTCCCAGACCAATTTGATCTCACAATGTTGGTCTCTATTAATGGAATGGATGAGCCATTTCGCTTTGAGTTTCCCGTGAGTAAGAATACTTTGGATGAGCTTGTGCTTGTTCCCGGAGAGGTCAAGGTACATGACCATATTCATTTGCGGTTCACACGGCTGGAGCTAAGCCAAACGTCGACCAGGCTGCTAGCTGAAATCAAGGGAGACCCCGGAGCGGATATTAAGATTATTGAGGAAGCCATTCCAGATAAATATAAGCAACACGGGTTACCTAATATTTGGTTTGAGCTGTGGGATGGGCAAGATCAAGAGGCCGTTATGGTAAATGGTGGCTATAGTGGTACCGGGGATACGCTATCATACAGCTGTGTCTTTGAACCTTTTGAGAAGAGGCCGGAGAGCATCACTATTAAACCTTACATCTTGAAGAATGGGGATAGGGATAGGCTTTACATTCCTGAACTTGAAATAACTGTTCCTGTAAAATAGTACATAACAACCTCCGTGGCACGGTAACGTGCAGTAGCCGGAGGTTGTTTGTTTTATTACTGTGGTTAGTGCCAGGCGCAGGAAGCCTTCATCATGGTGTCTATGTATCTGCGCATTCAGCGCAGCTTCGCAAAGTAACTGCGCAGCGCCCATCCGCGTTCCTGGCGCTTCTTGTATTTGGGCAAGGAACGGTAGACCGCTAGCGATTCCTCAAAAGCGCGCTTGGCATCGTCTGTCCGGCCCAGCGCCTTATACATCGACCCGGCAAGATAATAAGCCTCGCTGGAGGAGGTCTGGATCTCCTGGAATTGGCTCACATAATGGAGCGCCTTGTCCTGGTCGATATGCCGGAAGGTCTCGGCCAGACGAAGGTAAGGCTGCCCGTATTGGGCTCTGCGGTTGATCTCGAGGCCTTGAAGCATCTGGCCTTCGCCTTCGGCAAGCTGGCCCAGCTTGAGGTTGGCGTATCCGAGCTCCACCCAGTATTCAGCCGAGGTCTCATAACGGTCGGCGATGGCCGTCAGCAGCTCCTTGGCCTCGCTGTAGCGCTTGCGCTCAATCAGCAGCCGGGCCAGATCGAATTTGGCGGTGACATCGTTCGGGTTCTGGGCAATGGCAGTCCGCAGTCTGGACATCTGACGGCTGCGGCGGAATGGCTTGGAGAAGCTGGGCAGGATGCCGACATAACGGCGGTCCAGGAAATAGAGAACAACCAGCAGGATAATCAGGGCCAGAATCGGATTACCGAGCAGCCGGTAGAGCAGCAGGAAACCTAGAATTTTAATCATGAATATGAATTCCCTCCGTTACGTGTGTGGTTCGATTGCGCTTCCTGCAAGTTGGATATGAATAGGCAGGGTAATTATACCATATCATCCTTTTTTGAAGCCACGATAAAAGAGGATGGGGGCCGTTCCTCAGTTCCAGGTGATCCATAACCCCCCCCGCTCCTGCCTGCACTGCTGTCATTGACAGCCTGCTGCGGAAGTCATAAGCTTTGTGTACAGTTAAATTGTCTCATAGCTTTATTAGCTCTTATAGAAAGAAGGATGAAACATGGAGACATTGGCAAGCAAGGTGCAGCTGCGTCCCCTGGGACGCTCTGAGCTGTCTGTATCGCCGCTTGGCCTGGGCTGCTGGCAGTTCAGCCGGGGCAAAGGATTCGTAGGCCGTTACTGGAGTAATATCACAGACGCGGATATTCTGGATATCGTGCGGGTCAGCCTGGAAGGCGGCATGAACTGGGTGGATACGGCAGAAATCTATGGCGGCGGCAAGTCGGAGGAGGCGCTCGCTCATGTACTGGATCAGCTTCAGCAGGAAGGCAGCCCGCATGCGGCTCCGCTGATTGCGACCAAATGGTGGCCGATGCTGCGGACGGCAGGCTCCATCACCGCTACTATCGACCAGCGCATCGCTTGCCTTGGCGGCAGAGGCATTGATCTGTACCAGATCCACCAGCCGTTCTCGTTATCCTCCATTGCCAGTGAGATGAAAGCGATGGCAGGATTGGTGAAGGCCGGCAAAATCCGTTATGTCGGAGTGAGCAATTATTCCGCCAAGCAAATGACAGAAGCACACCGGCTGCTAAAGACCTACGGTCTGTCGCTCGTCTCCAATCAGGTCAAATACAATCTGTTGCACCGCAGCATCGATCAGAACGGCATCATGGCTGTGGCCAAGGAGCTGGGTATCTCGATCATCGCATATTCTCCGCTTCAGCAGGGCATCTTGACCGGCCGTTTCCATAGCGATCCGTCGCAGGTGGCTGCCGTCTCGCGTTCCCGGCGGATGATGTCCGGCCTGGACGACAAGAGCCTGGCCCGCAGCAAGCCGCTAATCACTTCGCTGACTGCACTGGCTGACAAATACGGGGTTACCCCCGGGCAGATCGCGCTGAACTGGCTGATTCATTATCATGGCGACACTGTAGTTGCCATTCCCGGCGCATCCAAGGCCCGCCATGCCCGGGAGAATGTCGGCGCCATGAGCTTCCGGTTGGAGCCGGAGGAGCTGGAGCTGCTGAACGAGGCTTCCTGGGCAGCCCTGAAGTAGTAGCCTGGAAGAAATCATTAAGTCTGGTGGTGAACACAAATGAATGATAAGCATTGGCTCGTGGTACAGTATCCTTTAAAGAGCTCCAAGGGAAGCAAGCGTGATGAATGGCTTAGAGAGAAAGTGACCGAATACTTGAATTTGTTCCTGGCAGATGCCGAACTTGGTTATGTGGATGGCTTTGATATGGGCAAGAGTATGGCTGACCCGGCCAAATATGTGCTTAATCTATTCTGCGTAGTGACAGATGAAGCCCGCGGAATTGCTCTGGTCAAGAGAGTCTTAAAAGATCACAGGCTGGACTATACACGGATCACCATCGCCACGATGCCTTTTGAGGGCGGAGGAACCTATATGCTGAAGTACGCCGCCAAGAAAGGCGTGACTGATTTTTCGTTATAAGTCTTTCTTAAAAATATAAGAAATTATATGTTTCACACGATAACTTGTCCTTCTATTTCTCGCTGAAACGGTACCGTCCTTACAAAGGACGGCAAAGCCGTTTCCAGTTGTATCAATCAGGGGTTGTGTATCACGTAACGTGATACAGTACGATTGGTGTAAGAGGTGATAGAAATGAATAATATTATACGAATGCTGTCCGTGAACCAAGATTTCAGAATGGCTGTTGCGGATACCCGTCAGATAGCTTCAAAAGCATTAAATGCGTTTACCGGGACAACCGGAATGCGCAGCCTTTTGCAGGAGATCATAACGAATTGTGCATTATTATCTTCCATCAATGATGCTCCTTCTAAAATAAGTTTTTCTTTCCGGCTTTCTCAAGGCGTCTCAATTTTTTGCCAGATCTCTGATGCGAATTGTACTATGGAGTATAGTGCTGAAATGAATGAATTTGACGGGACAGCCGCTGATCTGTTTGACGGTAAATCTGTGGTCTCGGTCACGACAGGGAATTGGGAGACAGGGATACACACTAGTACAGTTGAGGCGCATATGGATAGCGTTGTTATGCTGTTTTCTCACTTTACAGTACAGAGCGAGCAGCTTCCAAGTCATATTATACTCGCTGAGGACAATGCTTCCAGAGGGATTTTGATGCAGCCCTTACCCTTCGCAGATAACCAATTGATGGGAAAGGCTGCTTATGAACTGCTATATCAAGCTAAGGAATGGGGACAACTGCCTTGGGGGCAGATTCCCGGGAGGTTGTCCTGTTTAGCAAAGGTGATCTCAGAAAATACGATAGAGTAGAGAGTATGACTATGGAAAAATACATTAAAACCAAAGAATTTGCAGAGCTGACTGGAGTTAGTGTGCGTACCTTGCAGTACTATGATGACATAAAGGTTCTCACTCCGGCCTATGTCAATGAGCAGGGGCACCGCTTTTATGACTCAGATTCCTTCTCCAGCATGTTTGTTATTCTTTCACTTAAAAATATGGGAATGACGCTCAGCGATATTCAGCAATATCTTAACAATGACAGCTTTGACGTCAGGCTCTTTATCCGTGAGGAAAAAGACAGGATTCAGACAGCGCTATCGGATCTGCAGCTTCGATTCATGCGTCTGTCCGTTCTCGAGGAGAAGGTTAGTGGGGGACAGGACGTAACCCCTTATATTCTTCCGCTTTTTTCACAGCTGCCGGATACAGGCGATTCTCCAAAAGGCAAACCGGCTTCCTTTAACCTTAAGCTTTGGAATACCTTCATTAAGGAATTGGATTTCTGTGCTGAACACCGCTTGTCTGCAAAAGATGATAGAGCGGAAAAATGTGTTCTATACTGGAAAAAGAATATTCTTGAGGCAAATCAGGTACCGGAGGATACGGTAAAGAAATCAGAGGCATATTATCAGCAGAATCCGGCGAACACTTTCGGGATCACGCAGGAAAATTACCGCTATTTAGTCCAGTTGATTGAAGAGTATGATGCCGGCTTGTAAGCCGTAACATAGAGCAACGATTCTCCATGAGGGGAACCGCTTGCTCTTTTTAATTGGATAAATGTATAGCATCCTTACCTATAATTCAGATAAAACTGTTTAGGATTGGAAAGAGCGGTTTATATAAGGGATAAGATGCTTCGCACTCACGCAAATTCAGGGTGAAGATTATGGAAGGAGGTTGAACTTCAATGAGTATGAGCGTACATAACCTTATGGCTTTTAATCATCAGTTTTTTAGACCTCAGCCCGTTCTAAGTCCCAAAGTGCAGAGACAGGAAGACAAGGTCCAGAGCTTTCAGGAAGTCCTCAATGAGAAGCTGAGCAGCTATGGCGGCATGAAGAAATAAGCAATAGAGCCGCAGAACTATTTACTAAGAAGACCTTGCAGCAAATCATAGAGCCTTCAGTACAAACAGCAAAAAAGGTGCCTTCCGGAACTCGGAAGGCACCTTTTTGCTGCGTCCTGGACATGAGCGCACCTGCCATCCGGCAGACTAACGCTTGCTTCGCACCCGCTTTGATTTGCGCAGCTTCGGTTCCGAGCCTGGCGCCTGCCGCATGATCCATTTCAGATAAGCGGCAATCTGCGGGTCGCTCCGCAGGCTCTCCAGTGTCGTAAGGCCAAGAACAACGAGATCGCTGTTGGTATACAGGGCATGAATCTGCCGGTGGCAAGCCTTACACAGAAGGGCCGTCGGGAGCAGGCTGCCGCCTTTCTCGCGGGGGATCAGATGATGAACGGTAGTTGCAAGAGGAGAACGGCCGCACAGCTCACAAGTGTCCAAGGCCCGGGCAGTCATATCTTAAGGCCGGACTTCGAAGAATTCACAGCGGCTGCGCGAGTAATAGGTCAGATCACTGACCCGCGACTGGATCACAACATCCGAATCCGTGAACCGCACTATCGTAGCGCCGGAATTCACCAGATGGTCATCCTGGAAGACGCGGACGGGCAGCTTGCGGTCAATCGCTTCCTGCAGATCCTGGTCAGTGAGTAGTGGTCGGTTGATGGGCATGGAATAAATCTCCTTTTATCTAGGGATAACTGCTGATTCAGCAAATACGATCAGTATACCCGTCTGTCCACCAGAAATCCACTTAACACTTACTTGGTCTGATCCTTCGCAATATAAGTGCAGGAGGACGGAGTACCTTGAATGTCATACTGAAGGGTAAGAACGTCATCCTTCCTTTCGGCCTCCACAGAGAATGCCGGCGCTTCCGGATTAGTCAGCTGCACCTCAAGGGACTGGTTTTTGCCGGTTGAATAATTTCCGTAAGACATCTGCACAACATTCCCGTTGGTCTCTTCTATAGACACAGCTCCTCCAGAAGTAGCAGGGGTTGCTACAAAACGGACTGTCGTATAACAGCCTGTCCTGTCGGGTACAAGCAGTTTGAAACGCGTGGGTGATCCACCAAACACCGCGGTCCACTTTTTGTGCGCAACCGGAATAAAAAACGGGAGTGGCTTGCGATTTTGAGTACAGATGTCACGCTGGATGCTGCTGAAATCGTACTAATCTACGGCATGCGCTGTAGTATTGAGACTTTTTTCAAAGTCACCAAAAGCTATTTGAAACTAGGGACAGAGTTTCAGAGACGCTCTTTTGACCAATTGATTAGCCATACCACGATTGTATCCAGCTGTTTTTTGTCAACTAAAGGAATGGATCTCCGGTTTACCTAGATTTATCAAGGGTTTGTTTGGACATTTGAGCTGCGAAAGTTGAGTTAATAATGCTAGTAGAAATTTTAAAAAGACAATGGAAATTATTGATGAAATGAAGAGTCATATTAGAAATGTATCAGGTGGACAAGCTTTAGATAAGTATATTGATGAAGTCATTTCATAAATTATACTAAATACACAATTTGCGTTGAGAACGTAGCCCGACAGTATGTTTAAAATCCCACCAATCTTAACAGGTATGCGGGATTCTATTTATTCGAGCTTACATTAAATAACCCGCCGGGTTATATTCTTTGTTCCTCTAAGGGAATGCGATTAACCTCATCACATCAACTAAATCCTCATAGGGTGAGTATATTTTATACTATTCCTTCATTATTTCGAAGTGTTCACTCTTACTCTGATTTGGCAACTCTCAACTTGTGTTTTTCCAATTGCAATCTTTAATTCTCTGAAAATGACATCACTCGCTTTCTACAAAAAAATGTGGAACGTTAACAATTATATGTTCCAAAACAACTATTTCAGACTACGTTCCTTTTTTAAATATGATGAAAAAACACCGATCAGAGTTAAACGGTGTATTTCTTAATAATCATAAGTTGAGTAAATTCTGGAATCAAACGCCTAGACTCTAGATTATATTGTGTAGTTCTAATATTTCTTCTTATATCTCAGATACAAGGTCAACGCGAGCATAGCAGCATCAAAGATTACAACTATCCATAAAAAGGGTCTATCCCAATTAATATTCTGCTTATTCCGTATTACAATTAGGATTACAAATAAAATGATTCCGGAGATTGTTACTGTGTGTAGGATTTTTTTAATCACATAGATCAACCTTCCTTAATTTGGGGTGTAATAACAATGAACAAAGGATTGAAAAGTATATGAATGAAATGAGCTGCGTATAACCCATAGGTGAAAAAATACTTTTACATATACATTATACATAAATAATTGCTTAAAAGGAAAAAGAGAGGATTATTTTTAATAAAAACAAAATTTGACAAAATAAACTATATAATATACCACAAAAGAGAAATAAAATATATTTTGGGAGGTATTAAATGAAAACTTTTCTAGTGAAATCCTTGGCGGTAATTTGTATTGCAACAGTTACCCTTACAGGTCCATTATCTTCGATTTCTGCAGCAAGTCCAGCCGGCGCTACGTCTGCTTACGAATCTATTTCAACAGAATATTCTATGCAGAAAGTGTTCCCAAAAAATAATGAAAATGATGTTTATGAAATTAAGACTGCTTATGCTGACGTAAATATTGAAGTGATAGATGGAGTAATAGATGATTGGACAAAAATAAAAGTGAGTAGTGAACTTGATGGTTCAAATGACATAGTTGAAAAGACCACTGTAGACGGAAAAGATTCTTTTTCTATATCAACTAATGAAGGTAAAGTTTACAAAGTTACAACGGATGGTACTACTGTGTATTTGAACGGAAAGGCATTGAATAGCAATAGTACTGTAAGTCCAGTAAGCGAACAAAACTCTGTGGTAAGTCCAATGGCCTGGAGCGGTGTTTGGATCTATGAAAGTTATATACAGGGGGATGTTAACACTGATTATAGTATTATCAGTGTACTAGCAGCTATTTTATCTGCTCTTTATAATGTTCCATATGCTGGCTTAGTCTCACTTGCAACTGGAATTATCGCTCTTGCGATTAAGAATGTTTGGTACACAAAGATCACGTATCATGATGGAAAAGCATACCAAAGAATGCACCGCACTGTTACGTTTAATTACTCTGATTCATTGCGTTATAATTTGATTGGAGAAACTGAATTTATTATTTAAACTTGCTCTTGGCTTTATCGAGCCAGCTATAAACCTCAAATAAATTCTTGGTGGTTTTAACTTCTTGAAAGTGTGTTGGATGAAAAGTCTGTCAACCTTAACTGGTCGATAGGCTTTTTGTTTATTGGGAATTCAATCCATTTTTAAATGTGAGGAAACTCGCAAAAAAACAAATGTTCGTTTAATTGTAGAAAATTATATGAAAATGAAAGTCGGGAAAATAGTTGGAAATATATGTAGGACAGGTCGGAAAAGATTACGCAACGTAAAATAGAAACCTCGGCATCCGTAATGGCTGAATCCGGGACACATGTTTGAGCACCGGAGCGCCGCGAGTGCTCTTGGCTGCCAGCATCCTGTAGGAGCAGATCACATTGTATTGTTTGACCCTTACAAAGATCTAAAGGTCTGCGGGGTTGTGGTGCAAGTAAATCGGTATTTGCAGCAAATCAAGTTCCTATTAAATTAGTAATAAGGAAATATATACTTTAAAAATACCCCGCCAGTTATTCTGGCGGGGTTCCTTGTCATTTTCACAAATATGGTGCCCTCCAGGTCAGCCACAGGGCCTCTTACCGGCGGCTTATTTCTTTCAGCCACTCCGTATCTTGTGTGGCTACGGTCAGATTGGAGAGCTGCAGCGGAAGCTGGAAGTGCTGAGGTTGACGGTGAGAATCCCAAAAACTAACGGGTTTTAGAGCAGTATTTTCTTCCAACTTAACGATTATAAAAATCACTAAAAAATCACTCACTCTCTTGCACATCATTAAATACGGTTTCAAAGAAAATCATAAATACATCCATGATTAGCTAAAACGTGAAGTGATTTGCTTTCGTTAACACCTATTTTAGAATCGTAAGTATTTCCACCCTAAATCGGCAATATGCCTCCTCAAAAAAAACAGTGGCCTACGGTACACTGAATCTTGTAAAAGAAACCTTTGAGAGGGGTACAGAGGAATGAAAAAAACAAAGAACCTGGCGCTGGCGCTGGTCTCCATCATGCTCATGAGCTCACTTGCAGCGTGCGGAGGAAGTAATAACAGCGGCAACAAGTCTGCGGAAGTAAATAAGGGTAACAACGCGTCAAGCACATCAGCACCCGCAGGTGAAGGAGACAAGGCAGAGAAGGTTGAGCTGTCGTTCTGGACGCTGGGCAACGTGAATTATGAAGAGCTGGCGGCTGCCTACACCAAGGAACACCCTAACGTAACTATTAAAATTCAGAATACCGGTGACCAGACGGCCCACCACAACAATCTGACCACAGCACTCTCGGCGGGTTCAGGCGCACCTGACATTTTCCAGCTTGAGATCGGTTTCATGGAACGCTTCCTGGGAGCCCAGGACAAATTCTACAACCTGAATGATCTCGGAGCCAAAGACATCCAGGCCAACTATCTCGACTGGAAATGGAAGCAGGCTTCCTCCATCGACGGCAGCTTCCAGCTCGGACTTCCGACAGATATCGGCCCGACTGTAGTCTACTACCGTACTGACCTGGCTGAAGCAGCCGGACTGCCAAGCGATCCTGAAGGCTTCGGCGCAGCCATCGATACATGGGACAAATTCGCTACGGTAGCGAAAGCGTTCAAAGACAAGACAGGCAAGTATTTCTCCGACCTGACCGACCTGACGTACAATGCGCTTCGTGACCAGTCGGCAGACGAGATCTATTTCAGCAAAGCAGACGGCAGCTTCATCGGCGATACCAATCCGCAGGTGAAGAAGGCATATGATTTTACCGTTAAAGGCATACAAGAAGGCTGGATCAGCAATGTTATGCTCTGGTCGCCTGAATGGGGCCAAGGCATGAACGATGGTTCGTTCGCCGTCGTGATGGGCCCGGCCTGGATGGCCGGCAATATCAAGAGCAACGCGCCGGACTCCTCCGGTAAATGGAAAATTGCCCAGCTTCCCGAGGGCGCCGGTAACTGGGGCGGTTCGTTCATCACGCTGCCGAAGGAAGGCAAGCACTCCAAGGAAGCCTATGATTTCATCCAGTGGCTCGTGAACAAGGATAACCAGCTGGAATCCTTCAAGACCAAAGGCCTGATGCCTTCTATCCCTGCACTGTACGAAGATCCTGCGTTCGTGGATTTCAAGGACGACTTCTTCGGCGGACAGCAGACGGCAGTGGAATTCGGCAAAGCGGCTAACCGCGTGAAGCCGGTATACTACGGACCGCTGCATGACCAGACCGATACCTTCTTCAAGAATGCGCTGAAGAACGTGCTGGAGAAGAAAGCCGATCCGGCCAAAGAATGGGACGATGCTGTCAAGCAGTCAAAAACGCTTGCAGAACGCGGCTAACCTGTAATTTGCGGGGAACAGGCTTCCCCAAATATCCGGATTCACGGAGCATTCCCTCTGTGAATCCGGATTTAGATATGAATTCCCTGGAGGTGTGACATGGCAGAGCCCGTAATTACGAGTCCGCATGCCGAGAGCAAACGTCCTTTCTTCACTGAACAAAGACGGAGCCGCTTCACTGCGTATACTTTCATTTCACCGTTCTTTATTCTGTTCTCGATATTCGGACTATATCCAATCTTCTTCACATTCTATTTATCGTTCTTCAAGTGGGATGCCTTAGGTCCAATGAAATACGTGGGCTTCAAAAACTTCGAGCTGATCACCACGGACCCGACCTTCTGGATCTCCTTCAGTAACACGCTGATTATGGGGCTTATGGGTACTGTGCCGCAGGTTATGCTGGCGCTGCTTCTGGCGGTGCTGCTGCATTCGGGGATGACCCGGTTCAAGAAGACCTTCCGTATCCTCTATTTCATGCCGAATATCACTTCGATCGTGGCCGTTACTCTGGTATTTAGTACCCTGTTCGGCAATAACGGGATGATCAACTGGCTGCTTAACGGAATCGGGTTAGAGAGCATGGCCTTCAACTCCGGCTGGTGGGGGGTCAAAATTGCCATCTCCACCATGGTCATGTGGCGCTGGACGGGCTACAATGCGATCCTGTTCCTCTCGGGCCTGCAGAGCATTCCGATGGATCTGTACGAATCCGCCAAAATCGACGGAGCTAACCGCAGACAGCAGCTGTTCTTCATTACACTGCCGCTGCTTAAGCCGTTCATTATCTTCGTTTCCCTGCAATCTACTATCGGTGCCCTGCAGCTCTTCACAGAGCCGTATGTCTTCCTCGGCCAATCCGGGACCGGATCTACCCGGCAGGAAGGGATTACGATGGTCACTTATCTGTACAGTGAGGCCTTCCGCAACGGCTTCTTCGGCACGGCGGCGGCTACAGCAGTTCTGCTGTTCCTCGTTACGATTCTGTTCTCTGTCTTGAATATGCTGATTTCCAGAGGCGGCGGCAGAGCGACTGGAGGGAAAAAAGCATGAGTACACTGCGTATATTCAGAAAAAAACCGGATGATCTCGGCTTCTTCGGCAAGCTGGGCTTTTATCTTCTACTGATTCTCGGAGCACTGGTCTCCATCTTCCCGTTCTATTGGATGTTTGTGGTCGGGACCAATGACAAGGGAGCCGTATTCCACGTACCGCCGCTGCTCACCATCGGAGACCAGTTCTTCGAGAACTTCAAGCGGGTGCTGGACAAATCGGACTTCTTCCAGGCGCTCGGCAACTCGCTGTTCGTCTCGTCCATGGTGACGGTCTCGGTCGTGTTCTTCTGTACGCTGGCCGGGTATGCTTTTGCCAAATATGAATTCCCTGGTAAAAATGTGCTGTTCGTCTTCGTTATCGCCACCCTGATTGTTCCGCAGCAGCTAGGCGTATTGCCAACCTATGTCATTATGGCCAAGCTTCACTGGATCGACAGCTTCAAGGCGCTGATTGTTCCGGCTATGGTCAATGCCTTCGGGATCTTCTGGATGCGGCAGTACATCTCCTCGGCCGTGCCTACCGAACTGATCGAAGCCGGACGTATTGACGGGGGAGGACACTTCCGGATTTTCTGGAGAATTGCCGTTCCGGTCATTACACCGGCGATGGCTACCCTGGGTATTCTGAATTTCATGACGGTATGGAATGACTTCTTCTGGCCGCTGGTGGTCTTGAAGAACAAGGAGCATTTCACGATTCAGATTGCATTGCAGCAGCTGTTCACTACACGTGACGGGCTTGATTACGGGATGATTATGTCCGCTACCTTCACGGCCACGCTGCCGCTGCTGGTTGTCTTCCTGCTGTTCAGCCGCTGGGTCATTGCCGGACTGACTTCAGGTGCCATCAAGAGTTAACTGTCTGTCTATTTGGTATGTAAGAGGATTTACAGAATGCTGTGAAGAATAATAATCAAGTGGAAACGGCTTTGCCGTCCTTTTAAAGGACGGTACCGTTTCAGCGACTTTTTGGACATAGACCGCAGGAGGAAGGGAACGTCATGAAGCTCCGCCGCAAAATCTTGTTCGCTATTATTCTTCTTGTATTCATTCCCGTGATTGTTATGGGGATTGTTACGTACGTGAATTATTCGAATGCCATGGAGAAGAAATCCAGCAATTTCTACTGGATCTCCCTGCTGGAGACGGACCGCAAGCTGAAGTTTGCCCTCAGTGAGATTTCATCGATCACCAACTCAGCAATCACACAGCCTGCAATTCAGCAGTCGCTGAAGCAGCAGAATTTCGTCCTCACCTATGACCGCAAGCAGGAAATCAACAACCTGCTGATCAACCATCCGATGATTACCTCGTTCAGCCTGTACGGCAAAGACCGGCTGCTATACCAGTACAATGCGCCGATGTCTTTCGCAGATATGCACAAGCAGGTCTGGTTCGGAGCCATGGAGGCTGCCGAAGGGCGCCCTGTATGGTCCGGTCCCGGAGAGAACGGCTCGGCCAGCGGCGATAAGCCGGTGCTGGTCCATGCCAGAGTGATTAAGGACTATTATTCGCTGGAGGATATCGGCTATCTGGTTGTATACGTGAAGCCGGATCTGCTCGATCAGATTTTCTGGGAGGCTGCGACCCTGAAGAAAGGGGATATTCTGCTGGTCAACAAGCAGGGCAATATCGTCTTTAACAAGTCCGGGGAGCATATCGGGGAACGGACGGATTTTCCTTTTTTGCAGGAGAATTATAACCAGGAGCAGGATTATTACATTGACAATTATCAAGGGGAGCGGTCACTGATCACTTTCCTGCCTTCACATAACGCGGACTGGTATCTGGCGGCCATTACGCCGATGAACCTGATCTCCTCCGAATCGGTCTCCATCCGCAATATTGCGATTATTCTCGGCATGGTGTCGCTGCTGTCGGCCTTCCTGTTCGACCGTTATTTCATCCGCAGGCTCGTCCGCAGCATTAACAGTGCCGTGAACGGTATGAAGCGGGTCAAGCAGGGGATCTTCACCCCGATTCCGGTACCGCTGCGGGCCAATGATGAGAGCGATTCCCTGATTGACGGCTTTAACCGGATGAGCTCGCAGATCAATGAGCTGATTGATCAGGTCCAGACCGAGCAGGGACGCAAAAAGGAAGCAGAGATGCAGGCGCTGATGGCCCAGATCAACCCGCATTTCATCTATAATTCACTGGAATCGATCAATTCCATGGCGGTGCTGGCAGGCAACCGGGATATCAGCAAAATGGTCATCTCACTCGGCCGGCTGCTGCGGATCAGCATCAGTCAGAATCAGGAGCTGATCCCGCTGCAGATGGAGTTCGAGCATGTCCGCCATTACCTGGATATCCAGAAATTCCGGTTCGAGGACAAATTCTCCTATGAGCTGGAGCTTCCGGAGTCGCTGAAATACGTGATGACCCAGAAGCTGATTGTTCAGCCGATTGTGGAGAATGCCTTGTATCATGCCATTGAGCAGATGGAGGAGCACGGGACGATTACAGTCACTGCCCAGGAGAACGGCAAGGATATTATCATTATTGTGAAGGATAACGGGCCCGGCTTCGATCTTGAAGTGCTGATGAGCCAGTGGGACAAGGAGCGGAGCAACCTCAAGAAATACAGCGACAGCGGGGTTGGGCTGAAAAATGTGCATGAGCGCCTGAACATCCGGTTCGGCAATCCCTATGGTATTCTGGTCTGCTCCTCACCGGGCTTCGGATCAGCCATCTGCATCCGGATTCCGAGGATACAGCCGTCATGAGGGGGAGAAGCCAAATGAAGGACCAACGGCATGTGCTTAGATGGTTGACCAACTGGGGATGGATTCTCCTCTATATTGTGCTGATGTCCGGCGCTGTATGGTTCATTATGCAGGAGGACCGGGAGCAGATTGAGGATACCTCGCCCGAGAAGATCACATTGACCTTCCGGCATTTCTGGATCAAGGAGCATGACCGGCCGCTTCTGGCGATCTTCGAGGAGGTTGTCCGAAGCTACCAGGAGAGCCATCCGAATGTGAAGGTGAACTTCGAGGGGCTGGATCAGAATATCCACCGCGAGCAGAAGCTGAAGAGTGAGATGGTAACCGGCACAGCGCCTGATATGTTCGTTCTGTTCGGCGGGGCGGAGATTGAGCCATATGTGCGTTCAGCCCGGCTGATGGATCTGACCGATTTCACAGCCGAGAACGGTCTCAGCAACCAGTTCAAGGATCTGCATCTCTGGACATTCAACAACCATATCTACGGACTGCCGATTGAGGGCAATGCGGAACCGCTTTATTACAATAAAAAAATCTTCACCAAGCTAGGCATTAATACTCCGAATACATTGGCCGAGCTGGATACGGTGATGGCGAAGCTGAAGGCAGCGGGGTATATCCCGTTTGCGCTGGGGAACGAAGACCGCTGGCCGGCGGGGATATTCGCCCATTATCTGATGGACCGTTACGCCGGACCGGACCTGATTCAGAAGCTGATTACAGGCGAGGACAGGTCGAGCTTCCAGAACAGCGGCTACCTGGAAGCGTTCGGGCACCTGAACAGATGGGTGGAGGCAGGCTATTTCAGTGAAGACTCTAACGATACCTCCACTGAGGGGGCGGTCCGTCTGTTCACTGAAGGCAGGGCAGCCATGTACCTGAACGGCAACTGGGATATCAATTTATTCTCGGGGGACAATGCCCCGGACGATTTTCAGAGCCGGGTGGGAGCCATTCCCTTCCCTGCGCGGGAGGCCGGCACAGAGCCGTCTATCGCTGGGGGGTATACGATTGGCATCGGGCTGTCTTCGAGCCTTACCGGAGCGAAGCGGACAGCGGCTCTGGAATTGATGAAGGGCTTCTATACGAAAGAGATTCAGACGCGGATTGTCTATGAGGGCCTCCGGATTCCGTCGATGCGGATTGCATTTGACCCGGAGAAGACCGGACCGGTCTTCGCCCAGGTGATGGATATGATGGAGGAGAATCAGCAGAGCTTCGTCCCGTATGACAATCTGTTATCGCCTGAAGTGAAGAAGACCTTCCTAAGTGTCATTGAAGAGATGATTGATGGAGGGCTGCAGGCGGAGCAGGCCTTGCAGCAGCTGCAGGATGCATCCAAGCAGTATTGGAATCTGATCCGGAGTTCATCGGGTCAATAAGCCTGGGGGTGTAGTAGATGAAGGAACAGCAGGAGAAATACAAGGTCCTGCTCGTTGATGATGAGCCGATTATACTTCGCAGCCTGATGGTTGCGATTCCATGGGATGAGCTGGGCCTGAGCATTGTGGGGGAAGCGAAGAACGGGGAGGCCGCCTTGCAGCAGATTCAGCAGACCGCCCCGCATATCATTATCAGCGACATCCGGATGCCGGTGATTGACGGAATCACGCTGATGAAGGAGGTGCTGCCGCGCAATGCCAAGCTGATCTTCATCTTCATCAGCGGCTACGGGGAGTTCGAATATGCCAGGGAAGCTCTGCGGCTGGGGGCTTTTGATTATTTGCTGAAGCCGATCGACCATGACGAGCTGGTGGAGATGCTTAAGCGGGCCAGGGAGCGCCTGGACCGCCAGAAGGAGAACGAGCAGTTGATGCTCTCGGTGCAGACTCTGTCGCTGCTGGCCCGCGAACGCATGCTGGCCGAATTCACGCTGGGCAATCCGCGGCCGCTTAAGCACCTTAAATGGCTGGAGAACAGCGAGCTGGAGGGCGAATACTTCATGGCCGTGGTCCGTCTGGACGACTATGCCGCCTTGACGGCGAAATGGAGCGCCGAGGAGAAGCATCTATGGCTGTTTGCCGTACGCAATATCCTGGAGGAGTGGTCGCTTACGAACGGGGCATTGTCCATCTTCCCGTTCTACAACGGGGAATGGATTCTGCTCTTCCCGGCCAGCTTGAATGACGGTAAGCGGGAACTGGGAGAGCAGCTCATTGCCGGGATTAAGCGTTATTCCAAGCTGAACTGTTCGGTCGGCATCAGCAGAAGCACCAGCGGGATTGATCAGCTTAGCACGGTCTACCCGTTAGCCTCCCAGGCGCTGTACCAGCGCTTCTATTCCGGCCAGGCCGGAGTCTTTCTGGAAGAGGAGACAGCAGCGGCAGGCAACCGCGAGGTGCAGTATCCGAAGGAGCTGGAGCTGTCGCTGATTGAGAGCATCCGTACTCTGAATATGGAGCGGATGCTGACTCTTTTTGACGAGATGTCCGTATTCATTGAAGCCCAGAGCTTGCCCCAGCCGCTGGCGGAGCGCCTGATGATTGAGATGAGTGTGGTGCTATACCGGCAATTCGAACATCTGAATACACATAATGACTGGTCCATTGAAAGGCTGTTCAGCAAGCTGAACGGACTGGGCACGTTGCCGGACATGATGAATGTCCTGAAGACCACCTTCCGCGACTGGCTGGAGCAGAGTCATAAGACCGCAGCCCGGGAGGACGGCCGGAGCATCATTGAGAAGGTCCAGCGGTACATTGAATCCAACTACCATAAGGATCTCAGCATTGAGGAGGTATCCGAAGTGGCCGATCTTAGCATCAGCCATTTCTGCACCCTGTTCAAGCAAATCTCCGGCTACACGTTCCTCGAATTCGTCACCCACTGCCGGATGGAGAACGCCAAATACATTCTGCGCAACAGCAATGTGAAAGTCTATCAAGTCGCGCCGCTGGTTGGCTATCAGGACCCGAGATACTTCACTCAGGTATTCAAAAAAGCGACCGGCAAGACTCCCACAGAGTACCGTGAGGAGCATGTGAAGCAGGCTTAGCCCGGGTGAGTAATATGCAATTGAATAGGACGGAACCTTAAAAAAGAAACAAAAAAAATCGCTCGTTTTGGTAAATGGAGGTACCACCCAACCATCCCCAAAGGAGCGATTTCTTTGTACATTCACGGATTAACTTTGTCTTCCAAATGGATCTTGAGGAGGATATTCCAGCCACCCCCCTGAGAGTCACCCACCTGAACGCCATCCTGCCTGACTACCAACCGCCTACCAAAATATCGGCCATCCGCCAGTTCTCCGACTCGCTATGCACCTAGTTATTTTTACGCCATCAATCCAGCCTTAACGGACCTGAAAGACGTTATTTCCAGGAAAACGCCACCTTGTGCGGTTTGACGGACTGAGGAGACCTTATTGGGATTAGAATTGAAAGTAGACGACAGTTAACGGACGGAGGGATAATAAGGGCAACGGAGGTGCATCCCTATGGGAGAAAAACGACAACGGTACAACGAAGAATATAAGAAGCAAACGGTAAAGTTCATTCAAGAGCAGACGAAGAGCATAGGGGACATCGCGCAAGAGCTGGACATTCCGAAAAGTACGCTGCACCAGTGGATGGGGAAATACCGGGAGCTAAAGAATGAACCGGTAGCCAGTATGGATCGGGTACGGGAACTCGAAGCCGAGCTCCAAGAGATGCGCCGTCAGCTCCAAGAGAAAGACAGTCGACTTGCCGATACAGAGGAAGAATTGGCAATCGTAAAAAAAGCAGTGCACATCTTCAGCAAACCAAGGAATTAAGATTCCAGTTTATGAAGGACCATCGCTCCGCATTTCGCTTGGAGAAGATGTGCAGTACCCTACAGGTATCCAGGAGCGGATATTACAAGTGGCTGAACGCCAAAGCCAGTGTGCAAGCCCTCCGCAAGGCTGCTGTTATGGAGCGAATCCGGTACCATTTTGACGACCATCAAAAACGGTATGGAAGTCCGAAGATCACCCGCCTGCTGCATCAGGAAGGCTATACGGTCACGGAACGCACAGTGAGTGTGTACATGCGAGAAATGAAGCTCCGCTCTATTGTATCTAAGCCATACCGAGTGCAGACGACCGATTCCAAGCATAATAATCCCATTGCACCAAACACACTGAACCAAGAGTTTAAGGTGCTTAAGCCCAATACCGTATGGGTCACCGACATCACGTATATCCCTTGTCGTGGAGGTCGCTTATACCTAGCTAGCGTCATGGATCTATGCACGCGAGAAATTGTAGGGTGGCGGCTGTATAACCATATGGAGACGAGCCTGGTCTTAGACGCGCTGCAGGCGGCGTACACGGCGAAGCGACCCGGCGAGGGCCTACTGCACCACTCTGACCGAGGGTCTCAATATACCTCAAAAGAATATGTCGACCAACTAAAGACATACCACATGAAATCCAGCATGAGCCGTAAAGGAAACTGTTACGATAACGCCTGCATTGAGTCTTGGCACAGTATTTTAAAGAAAGAGCTCATCTACTGTAATCCGCGCTTCAAAAACCCGGAACAGGCATATGATGCTATTTTCCAATACATTGAGTTCTATTACAATCGCAAGCGAATGCACAGCTCACTGGGGTATCTTTCCCCCGCCCGCTTTGCTAAGCAATTCACTAAAAAATCCGTTGCGTAACAGTCTACTTTCTTGACAGAAGTCCATATCGTCTCTTTACGAGAGGTTTAAAAGCGGCAATTCCAAGAATAAGCTCCATGAGGTCCGTTACTTTACTCAAGGGGTGACTTTCATCCTGCATAAGCGCACCTCAGTCCGTTACGCCGGGCCAAACGCCTCTTATGAACCATCCCGTCATGACCATCTATCCTTATTTGTGTTTTTGTAGATAAAATAAAATTTATCTATTAATAGATAGACAAAGTAAATTAAAGTCTATATATTAATATTCAGATTAGGTATTTATCTATTTAGAATGTATTCAAATAATGGAGGATGTTAACGTGTTAAGTAACAAGTATGTACGGACGACTATGCTGTCAAAATGTGTTATTGCAGCTCGGGGTGTGGGTGCGGAATTTTGCGATTCTGCTGTATGTGACGGAGATTACACAGAATGATCCTTATTATGTCTCGCTCATTTCGGTGGCAGAGTATGGTCCGCTCTTTCTGTTCGCGATCATCGGGGGAACCTTCGCAGACCGCTGGCGGCCCAAACGGACCATGATCGTAAGCGATCTGTTGTCCGCGTGCTCAATCTTTGTTGTACTGCTGGTGGTCATGTCAGGCTCATGGCGCGCCCTGTTGTTTGCAACAATGGTGTCGGCCATCCTGTCCCAGTTCTCGCAGCCTTCAGCGATGAAGCTACTTAAGCAGCATGTGCCTGAAGAGCAGCTGCAGAGTGTAATGGCTATGTTTCAGTCGCTTACGGCGTTCTTCATGGTCATTGGTCCGGTCATCGGCACTTTCATCTATAGTCATTACGGCATTGAGGCCTCACTTGCTGTGATGGGCGGGATGTTCATCTGCTCGGCGCTCATTCTGGTCAAGTTGCCTGCTGAGCGGAAGGAGGAGAGCGGACAGGCCCGCAGCGGATTCCTGGCAGAGATGATATCCGGACTGAATTATGTGCGCGCAAGCCGGGTGTTGAAGAATCTTGGAGTAACCTTTGCCTTCGCCGGGCTTGCCGCCGGACTGGTTCAGCCGCTGGGCGTCTTCATCATTATGGAGAATCTGGGCAGAGACAAAGACTTCCTGCAGTGGGTGATGATGGCCAACGGAGCGTCCATGCTGCTGGGCGGAATGTTTATTATGAGTAAAGGCAAAACTATGAAGCCGCAGACGATGTTATCCCTAGGCCTGCTGATCAGTGCGGCAGGAACGGCGGGGGTAGGCTGGTCGCATCACACAGCGCTCACGCTGGTGCTCCAGACGGTTAGCGGATTCTTTTACCCTTGTATTCATATCGGTATCAATACACTGCTGATCCGTCATACGGAGACTGCTTATATGGGCAGGGTGGGCGGCATTATGGGGCCGATGTTCATGGGCTTCATGGTGATTGGAATGTCTGTAGCCGGCTATGCTAAAGGAATGCTCTCTCTGTCCGCAGTCTTCACGGGGAGCGGTGTGTTGTTCCTGATTGCGGTGCTGATTCTGCTGCCGCTGCTCAGAACGAAAGAGGCGGGCAGACAAGCACTCCAGAGCCGACTATGACATTTGTCATACATCAGAGTTGATATTTATGACTTACGGGGATGACACTTCTTTCTTTATACTGGAAATATAAGAAGTATCCTTGAATGGATGCATCCGAGGAGGAACCGATCCCGATGACCAACAACCAGATACCCCAGCTCTCTACATTGAAGAAAAGCGTAGCCCCTTATGAGAAAACAGACCTCAGCACGAGCATAAAACAGCTCATTAATACGCTTGGGCCGCTGGTGCTATTATGGACCGCCGCTTACTTCAGCTTATCCGTGTCCTACTGGCTGACGCTGCTGTTCGCTATTCCGGCTGCCGGCTTTGTCATCCGCACCTTTATTATTTTTCATGACTGCTGTCACGGGTCGTTCTTCAAGAACCGCAAGGCCAATGATATTGTCGGCACCATCACCGGTGTGCTTACCCTGGTCCCTTACCGCCAGTGGAAGCACAGTCATTCGATTCATCATGCCGGAAGCAGCAATCTCGACAAAAGAGGCATCGGGGATATCTGGATCATGACGGTGGATGAATATGTGGCTGCCAAGCCGCTTCAGCGGCTCTATTACCGGATCTACCGCAACCCGCTGGTAATGTTCGTCATCGGACCGATTGCTGTATTCCTCATCCAGTACCGGTTCAATGCCAAAGGGGCAAGACGCAAGGAGCGCATGAATACCTACCTGACCAATGTGTCCATTGTGGCTCTATATACTGGAATTATTCTGCTCATTGGCTGGCAGGCGTTCCTGTTGGTGCAACTTCCAATAGTGTTCGTGTCCGGGTTCCTCGGCATCTGGCTGTTCTATGTACAGCACCAGTTCGAACATACTTACTTCGAGCATGATGAAGAGTGGAGCTACGTGAACGCCGCTGTAGAAGGAAGCTCTTACTATAAGCTGCCGAAGCTACTGCAATGGATTACCGGAAATATCGGATTTCACCATGTGCATCACTTGAGTCCAAAGGTGCCGAATTATAATCTGGAATTGGCTCACAATGCCAGCCCGCCTTTGCAAAAGGCAACCACCATTACACTCAGCACCAGTCTCGAAGCGCTGAAATACCGTCTTTGGGATGAAGAGCATAAGGTCTTCGTCAGCTTCAAGCAGTTGAAGCAGCGGTTGCGGAAGAGTGAGCCTGCCGTGAAAGAGGGGCTGAAGGTAATCAAACCGGGGTTCCAGAGCGAATAGAAGCGGTAACTTGATAACATGCAGAAAGACAGATCCGGGGAGCAGGATGCCGGGTCTGGTCTTTCTTTTTTAGAATACACACAGGTTGTTTCGAAGGAAGTTGCCGGTCTGAGGCTGGTTTATGTTAAAATGGGGGTATAAACTTGCTGGCAAAAAGGATGGCTAACATGCAGAAGTGGCATCATATTTTTCATAAAAGTACGGGACTGAGCCCTTATGTATGGGTTGTTTTTTACATTCTTCCGTTCTATTTCATCTTCCGATCCTCCTCGGCGGACCGCTGGGTGTATGGCATTCTGATGATTATGGTCTTCTTCGCCTGCTACGTGCTGTCGTTTAAGGCCAGGGGCTGGGTAGTCTATTTCTGGACCAGTGTGCAGATGATAGTTTCTGTTACGATGACGCTGCTGTTCGGATACATGTACTTTGCGCTGTTTCTGGCTTTTTTTATCGGGAATATTCAGAAAAGAGCGGCCTTCTTCACCCTCTATCCGATCCATCTGCTGACGACGATTGTAGCCATTAACTATGAGCTGATTATGCGCAATCCCGTATTCCTCTCGCAGCTGCCGTTCGTGTTGGTCAGTATCATTGCTGTGGTGCTGCTTCCGGTCACTACCTATAACCGCAACAGGCAGGATAAGCTGGAGGAACAGCTGGAGGATGCCAACAAACGGATCTCCGAGCTGGGTATTATGGAAGAGCGTCAGCGGATCTCCCGGGATCTGCATGATACGCTGGGACAACGCCTGTCACTGATCGGACTGAAGAGTGACCTGGCCGGCAAGCTGATCAGCAAGAATCCGGCACAGGCCATGATCGAAATTAACGATGTCCGCGTAACCGCCCGCAGCGCGCTTAAGGAAGTCCGGGAGATGATCACACAGATGCGGGGCATCCGGGTTGAAGATGAGCTGGTGCGCATCCGGCAATTCCTCCAGGCGGCGGAGATCGGTTATATGCTGGAGGGTGATCCCGTTCTGACCAATACCTCGCTGATTACCGAGAATGTGCTGAGCATGTGCATGAAGGAGGCCGTAACCAACGTGGTGAAGCATAGCGGCGCCTCGCTCTGCCTGATCCAGATTGAGCCTTCCCGGACAGACCTGGTGATTAAGGTGAAGGATAACGGCACGGGGATTGAGGGGACCAGGCTGTATCATAAGGGGCATGGCCTGCAGGGAATGCGGGAGCGGCTGGAGTTCGTGAACGGTTCGATGGAAGTGATCCAGGATGAAGGAACTACGCTAGTGATTAAGGTGCCGAATGCGTCGCAGCAGCCGGACATGGAGGTGAACGCGCAATGATATCAATCGTGATAGCCGAAGACCAGCGGATGCTGCTGGGAGCACTGTCGGCGCTGCTGGACCTGGAGGAAGACATGAAAGTGGTTGGCAAGGCGAGCAACGGGGAAGAGGCTGTGAAGCTGGTGAAGCAGCTGCAGCCTGATATCTGTATTATGGATATTGAGATGCCGGCTATGACGGGCCTGGAAGCGGCAGAAGCCCTGAAGGGGGCAGGCTGCAAAATCATGATTCTGACCACGTTTGCCCGGGCAGGGTACTTCGAGCGTGCGGTCAAGGCCGGAGTGGATGCCTATCTGCTTAAGGACAGTCCCAGCGAGGAGCTGGCGCTGTCGATCCGCAGTGTCATGGACGGCAAACGGATGTACGCGCCGGAGCTGATGGATGAAGCCTACAGCAAGGAAGCGAATCCGCTGACCGAGCGGGAGAAGGAAGTGCTGGGGCTGATTGCCGACGGCAAGAATACGAAGGAGATCGCCAGCCAGCTGTATATCACCACCGGAACAGTCCGCAACTACATCTCGGTCATTCTGGACAAGCTGGATGTGGGCAACCGGATCGAGGCGATTACACGCTTCAAGGAGAAAGGCTGGTTCAAATAAAATATCCCTGGCGGGGAAGCATGAACGGCGGCTGTTTCATGAGGGCTGGCCGTTTTTTTTGTTCGACTTTTGTTCGGTTATAGAGGTTACATAAAGCGCTTATAAAGGAGCTTGACTAGAAGGGAATCTAGGACCTATCACCCATTTTTCATCTGAAAGCGGTTACTCTATTGGATCGGACGCTAAGATTTGCTAAAATGAATGCAAACATATGATCCTATTTGTAGTCGTTTCATGTGAAGTTGGGTAATAAATACTTGTGCCCTATATGCACGATTATTCATTCTGCTTACATCCTAATTCAGCCGGGAGGAATCTAATTTGCCAGAGCTAACATCCACGTACGTCGATTCACTTGCACCCAATGCTGCTGCGATCAAGAACGGCCAGGGGCTGGTCCGCAAAAAGAGCTTTGTGGAGCTCCATCAGTCGGAGAACGGAGAGCTATTATTCGGAAAATGTGCCGGAAGCGGCAAAACGCCCTATGAGTGCTCAGTGGACTTCATCGTACCAGACAGCCCGGTCTTCCGCTGCAGCTGCCCCAGCCGCCAATTCCCCTGCAAGCACGCACTAGGTCTGCTGTATGCCTTTACCGAAGGCCAGACGTTCACACCTGCTCCGGTTCCCGAAGACATCGCATCGAAGCGCGAGAAGGCGGAGAAGCGGGAAGAGAACAAGGTGAAGCAGGCGGCTGAAGGAGCAGATCCCAAGCCGAAGAAGGTTAACAAATCCGCCCTGAAGAAAAAAATCAACGCGCAGCTCGAAGGGCTTGATCTGCTGGAAAAGCTGGTGCTCTCCTTCGTACGCAGCGGCCTTTCCACGATTGACAAGTCTGCGGCCAAGACGCTTCAGGGGCATGTGAAGCAGCTCGGGAACTATTATTTGTCCGGTGCCCAGATTGAGCTGCGCCGCTTCGCGAATCTGATGTTCAGCGGCAAGGATCAGGAGCAGAACTATACATATGCGGTGGAGCAGCTGACACGGCTACACGCATTTATCAAGAAGGGCCGGACGTATCTGCTGGCCCGGAGCGAGGACCCGGAGCTGGCGCTCGATCACGAATCCACGATTGATGAATGGCTGGGCCATGCCTGGCAGCTTAGCGAGCTGAAGGAATACGGGCTGGTGAAAGAGGGGGCAGAGCTGCTGCAGTTATCCTTCTACAGCTACAACGATGGGGCCCGCCAGGAGTTCGTAGACCTTGGCTTTTGGCTGGATCTCTCTGCGGAAGGCGGGGAGATCCGCCGGACCTTTAACTACCGCCCTTACAAGGCGGCGAAGCTGATGCGCGAGGAAGACAGCTTCTTCGACATTGCCGTGGTTCCACAGCTGTACACCTATCCCGGGGATATGAATGCCCGGATTAGATACGAGTCCATGTCTTCAAGACCGGTGCAAGGCACGGATCTAGAGCGGGCGGCCGCCAAGGCTCACCGTTCATATTCGGAGGTCTTCAAGAAGGTGAAGAATCAGATCAAGAACCCGCTGAGCGACAAGCAGCCGGTCATGCTGCTGCATGCCGCAGCTCTGGGCGTTACAGAGAACGGCCAGTATGTTATGACGGACGGGGAAGGAACAAGGCTGCTCCTGGAGGATATTCCGTCAGTTGCGCAAGGCACGGTAGAGCTGCTGCCGTTCCTTCCGGCCGGCGCCCGCGAGGACTGTACAGTTCTGGTCATGTTCGAGCATGACCTGGACCAGGGACGTCTGCGTGCCCAGCCGCTGACTGTCGTTAAGGGCGAAGAGATCATTCGTCTGCTGTACTAGTGCAATTCAACATTATCCACAAACCTTTATTCAAATGGGAGGACAATCCATGAGCACAGCGTTATTGCAGGAGCTGCATCAGGAATACAGAAGACTGTATATTGCCGGAAGTGAGCTGGCGGCTGGAGATTTCCGCCTGAAGCGGCTGCTTCCGCAATTTCAGCAGCTAGGCGAGCGGTCACCGGTCTTTAAGAAGCTAGGCGAGGGAATCACGGCACTGATTGAACCGGGGAGCCCGGACGGTCCTGCCCCGGGCATTCAATTGCAGGAGAATACTCTGCTGCTGGAGTCTGTTCTGTACACTCAGGGAACGACAACCGTGGATGGAACTACCGGACCCTTGCCGGTTCGGAAGTTCACCCTGCAGACGAATCAGACTTACCGGAAGCTTGCGCCTGTGCTTGAAGCGCTCACCACTACCGGAAGCGGCAGATATGAGATTGTACTGGACGCCTATAAAGAAGGAGTCTTTGAGGATCTGCGTCTGCTGCCGCTGGCTGTCTCTGCACTGAACGACCCGTATTCGGAGCTGGCGGAATATGCGAAGAACCATATTCTCCCTTCTTATGGGCCCGAGATCGCCGGATACCTGCTGGAGACCTTCAACCCGGCAGGGGGACGGAGCGAGGTCCGCAAGCTGGAGGTCATTGCTCAAGCAGGCGCTTCCAGTCACCTGGACGTTATTGTTCAATCAGCCGAGAACGGCAGCGATGAGATCCGGGCAGCCGCCATCAAGTGTCTGGGAGAGTATGAGGAATATACAGGACTCCTGCTGGGGTGGTCTGCTGACAAGAAGAAAATCATCCGTGAAGCTGCCTACACAGCATTGGCAGCAGGTGGATCGGCAGAGGGAGCAGAGCGGCTCATTGAGGTGTTCAGCCAGAAGAAGGACCGTGAGATGTTAGCCGCAGTGCTGGCAGGCGGGCATTCCGCAGAGGTAAGCGACAGGCTGGCGGTATTATTTATGGAGGAGCTGCAGGCTGCGCCGCAGACGAATGCAGACAAGAAGCTGACCGACAAGATGTGGAATGAGCTTCTTCCCTACATGACCGCGCTGCGCTACGTGCGGAGCCCGCAGCTGGATGAAATCTACAGCTATATCCTTAAGGAGTATGCACGCTTCTCGTCTCTGGGCTGGATTCCACTCATTGACCGTGCGGCCTGGTATAAAGAGAGAACTCCGGATGGAGCTGCGCTGGCTGAGCTTGAAGAGCTGGATAAACGGAGCGCAAGGTTCCTGCCGAACTATTTCCGTGTCGCCAAGCAGTCACTCAGTCCAAAAGAGCTGTACAACCGGTTCGGCGGAAGTTTCATGGATAAATTGAAAATATTGGTGGGTAAGGAGGCCAAGGATGCGGCTCAACGCTCGCAATTGTTGATTGATACGATTGAGGAGCAGGTCGTGGATATCCGCCGGGGGACTTACGAGGTAGAGTGGGACGCATCAGGAATCAGACAGCCTTACAGCAGGGAGTTGCTGTCTGCCGAAGAAATTGCCGCAGATTGGGATCCCCGCTGGCTGGATTGGTTCATCAAGCGTGACGCGGTGAATTTGGCCAGTGCCTTTGCACGCCCGGGTCATCAGGGGGTACAGGACTACCTGCTTGGCAAGCTGCAGGAGCCTTATAAACGAAAAACTTATGATTTCATTCCTAATCTCTTCAAAGGCCTTGAAAGGGCGGGAGTGCCGGAGTCGGAGCGCTTGGAACTGCTGATGACCGCCTTGGAGAATAAGAATGTCCATACGCCTTATACGTTTGAGTTCTATTTATTTAAATTGATGGAGCGCTTCCCTGCCAGCTATGCGGACCGGCTGGAAGCGGTCATTCCTAAATATAGATATGAATGTAAGCAGCAGCTGGAATATGTACTGAACAGCCTGCGGAGTGCCAACTAATACCTGAGCCATCTGGACTTATCTTTTCACTACAATGCTGTAACTAAGGAGAGGTGTACATGTCAACAGAACAAGATCAGCTTCAGGATTACATGCGTCTGCCTGCCGAAATCCTGTACCAGGATGAGCTGGAGGCTCTGCGCAAGGAGGACACCGGGCGTATTCCGGCCGGATGGCAGATGTCCCCGCGTTCAGTTCTCACGTTCATTACTGGCGGCAAGGCGGGCAAGACCGTGATTACGCCGAAATACATCGGCAACACCCGGCTGATCGAGATGGCGGTTGCCACACTGGTCACCGACCGTGCACTGCTGCTGATCGGGGAGCCGGGTACGGCGAAATCCTGGCTGTCCGAGAATCTGGCAGCGGCGATCTACGGCAACTCAGGTATGGTGGTGCAGGGGACGGCGGGAACAAGCGAAGAGCATGTGCGCTATTCCTGGAACTACGCCATGCTCCTGGCGAACGGACCGACGCCGGAGGCGCTGGTCAAGAGCCCGATTATGCGGGCGATGGAGGATGGAGGAATTGCCCGGTTTGAAGAAATCTCCCGCTGTGCCTCCGAGGTACAGGACGCGCTGATCTCGATTCTGTCAGAGAAGACGATCTCCGTGCCGGAGCTGGGTAAGGAGACCAGTGCCCGCAAGGGCTTTTCCATTATAGCCACCGCTAATACGCGGGACCGCGGAGTCAATGAGATGTCTGCTGCTCTGAAACGGCGCTTCAATATCATTGTGCTGCCTGCGCCATCGGACCTTGAGACGGAGCTGTCCATTGTGAAGAAGCGTGTGGGTGAGATTGCCTCCTCGTATGAGCTGCAGGCTGCTGTTCCGGCGGATGAAGCGCTGCTGAAGGTGGTCACCATCTTCCGCGAGCTGCGCAGCGGCATGACCCTCGACAAGAAGGAGAAGGTCAAGACTCCAGCCGGTGTAATCTCCACAGCAGAAGCCATCTCGCTGCTGACGAACAGCATGGCACTGGCGGCAAGCTTCGGGAGCGGAGAACTGACCGACGAGGATCTGGCAGCGGGACTCCAAGGGGCGATCGTCAAGGATGACGACAAGGATAAGCTGGTGTGGAAGGAATATCTGGATAATGTAATGAAGAAAAAAGGAGCGGACTGGCGCGGACTCTATCAAGCCTGCAAGGAGATGAACGAGTGAGCAGGGCAGCGGTTGCCGGCGTTCATGTCTTCGGAGTCCGGCATCTGTCTCCGGGCGGTGCCAGGCATGTCCTGGAATATTTGAACGAACTGCAGCCGACCGCCGTGCTGATTGAGGGGCCGAGCGATGCAAGCGGAGAGATCCGTCATTTAACCCACGCGGTAACGAAGCCGCCGGTGGCTATTCTGGCCTTCACCGAGGATCTGCCCGTACGGACGGTGCTCTGGCCGTTCGCTGTGTATTCCCCGGAATATCAGGGGATGAAATGGGCTCAGGAGCATGGAGCACAGGCCGAGTTCATCGACCTGCCTTCCTCTGTAACGCTGGGGCTGCAGGATGCTTTACGGCAGGATGCTGGCGGACGCCCGGAGCTGAAGCCTGTAGCTGAAGAACAGGGGGAGCCGGCGGAAGAGGAAGTCAGTGAGCCGGAGTCCGTATACAGCCGGATTGCCCGGCTTGCCGGTGAGCATGACTATGATATGTACTGGGAGCGTAATTACGAGCATAACGCCAGCGGCGGCGCATACCGCGCCGCGATTCTGGCCTTCTCTGCCCAGATGCGGGAGCTGTCGGAGTCCACGGAGCGTGCAGAGCAGCCGCGGGAATATGCTTATAACGCGTTGCGCGAATCTTATATGAGGCGGAGAATTAAGCTCAAGATTGAAGAAGGGCATCTGCCGGAGAAGATTGTTGTGATCTGCGGTGCATACCACGCCGCCGCACTGGCTGATCTCTCGGAGGGGATGAGCGATACGGAGCTTGCGTCATTGCCTTCACGCTCTACCAAGCTGACGCTGATGCCGTATTCCTACTATAAGCTCTCCACCATGTCGGGTTACGGTGCGGGCAACGCGGCTCCGCACTACTTCCAGATGATGTGGGAGCTGATGGCCTCAGGCCGCGCTGAGGAGCTGCCCCATCTCTATCTCTCCTCTGTGGCCCGGATGGTGCGCAGAGCAGGGACACACCGCTCCACGGCCGAAGTCATTGAAGCGGTGCGGCTGGCAGAGTCGCTGGCGGCGCTGCACGGTGGAAGCGCACCTACGCTGCGCGATCTGCGCGATGCCGCACAGACCTTGCTCGGCCACGGTGATCTGGCCGTTATCGCCGATTCGCTGGCCCGGGTGGATGTCGGTACGAATATCGGAAGGCTGGCCGATGGCGTCAGCCAGACGCCGATTCAGGATGACCTGAACCGGCTGCTGAAGCGCTACAAGCTGGAGAAGTACAGATCGACTGTAGCCAGCGACCTGACGCTGGATCTGCGCGAGAACCGCCGGGTGTCAAGCAGTGAAGCGGCTTATCTCGATCTGCACCGCTCGGTGCTGTTCCACCGGCTGGAGCTGCTCGGCATCCACTTCGCCCGGAATGTGCCGAGCGGCCAGTCCGGGGCGACCTGGGCAGAGCACTGGGTCCTCCAGTGGGCGCCGGAGGTAGAGATTGAGATCGTGGAGTCTACACTGCTGGGCGAGACCATTGAGGTGGCGGCAGCCTACGTTCTGCGCGAGAAGCTGCTGGAATGCAGCTCTATCGCTGAGGCCTCTGCGCTGATTGTCACCGCCTGCGAATGTGCCATGACCACGCAGATGGAGGAGAGCAGCCGCGTGCTGCAGCGCCTTGCGGTAGACAGCCGGGATGTTGTCTCGATTGCCACGGCTGCAAGGGAACTGGCCAAGATCATCGGATACGGCGACATCCGCAAGGTGGATACGGCCCCGTTCGTACCGCTGCTGGAGGAGCTGTTCCGCCGGGGCTGCCTGTTCCTGCTGGATGCCAGCGGCTGTAATGATGAAGCGGCGGCGCTGATGATCGGCGCAATGAATGACCTGAACAACATCTCGCAGGAGCATAGCGAGATTGCGGATACGGCTCTGTGGCTGCAGGAGCTGCTGCAGCTGGCGCAGCGGGATGACCGCAACCCGCGGCTGTCGGGCTTCGCCTGCGCGATCCTGATGGAGCGTGGAGCCATCCCCGCCGGAGAGGTTGCGGCAGAGGTGTCGCGCCGCTTGTCCCCAGGGATACCGGCAGACCTTGGGGCAGGCTGGTTCGAAGGCCTGTCCATGCGTAACCGCTATGGACTGCTGTCGCGGATGAGCCTGTGGGAGCAGCTGAATGACTATATCAACGCCTTGGAGGATGAGGAGTTCAAGCGTGCGCTGGTCTTCCTGCGCCGGGCGTTCAGTACCTTCTCCCCGCGTGAGAAGACGATGATCGCCGAGCTGCTGGGTGAGCTGTGGGGCGTGAACACAGAGCAAGCCGCCGAGATTCTGACAGGAGAACTGAAGGAGGAGGAAGCCAAAATGCTGGATGATCTGAATGATTTTGACTTCGGGGACCTGTAGATGGGTGAAGAAGAGCTGAAGGAAGAGTTACAGGAGGATAACCAGAACAGCGCCCTTACACGCTGGCGGCTGATTCTGGGGCAGGAAGCGGAAGAAGCCTTGCCCGGCTTCGGCTCAGGCAGCGGCCGGAGCTTAAGCGAGGAAGAGCTGATTATGGATGCAGCGCTGGCTGCTATCTATAATGAGACAGGCGCAGGTAAGGCAGAAGGGAGTGCCGCTGCCGCTTCGAAGGGCAGAGGTGCAGGCTCGGGACATGCTGCGATTAACCTGTCCAAATGGCTCGGGGATGTGCGGAATTTCTTCCCGGAGGATGTAGTCTCGGTTATTCAGACCGATGCGATGGAGCGCAAGGGCTGGAAGCAGCTGCTCTTCGAGCCGGAGCTGCTGGCGGCAGTGAAGCCGGATATTCAGCTGGTCGGTACGCTGCTGGCACTCAAGGGCAAAATCCCGGAGAAAACCAAAGATACCGCAAGAATGCTCGTCCAGGCGCTTGTGGATGAGCTGGTCAAGCTGCTGGAGACCGACATCCGCCGTGCGGTCACCGGTGCACTCAACAAGCGGCAGCATTCCCCGCTGCCTTCACTCAGCGGGCTGGACTGGAAACGGACGATTGAGCGCAACCTGAAGCACTACGATGCAGAGCGGCGGATGATTATCCCCGAGCGCTTCTTCTATTTCGACCGGGCCCGCCGCAGCAAGGAATGGACGGTCATTGTGGATATTGACCAGAGCGGCTCGATGGCCAGCTCTGTGATCTGGGCGTCGGTGATCGGCTCGATCTTCGCCAGTATCCCGGCGCTGAACACGCGTGTCGTTGCTTTTGACACCGAGGTGGTAGACTTGACGGAGCAATGTGCGAATGATCCTGTTGACATGCTCTTCGGCATCCAGCTCGGGGGCGGCACGGATATTCATAAGTCGGTGAAGTATTGCGAGCAGTTCATCGAGGAGCCGAAGAAGACGCTGTTCATTATCGTATCGGATCTGTACGAGAACGGCAATCAGGCCGGTCTGGTCCGGCGGATGCGCGAGCTGCGGGAATCCGGGGTGCGGACGATGACGCTGCTGGCCCTCTCCGATGAGGGTAAGCCTTCCTATGATGAACGGCTGGCCGCTCAGCTCGCCCGTGATGGAACGCCTTGCTTCGCCTGTACTCCGGCACTGTTGCCTGTCCTGGTGGAAGGGGCGCTGAAGGGCCAGGAGCTGGGTGAATTGGCGAAGCGGCTGGGGATGACGCGGTAATTTTATTAGAAGAGGAAACACTTACTTTATAATCACATATTGTGTAACATGCCGCTATCCTTTATAATCGGTTATTAAAAAGCGTCTTTCGCTAGGCGCTGCTTGAAAGGAAATGAATTTCTTATGTCGAGGAAGCTCAGAGCGGGTATTGTTGGCGGTACCGGTATGGTCGGCCAGCGTTTCATTGCACTTTTGGAGAATCATCCATGGTTTCAGGTAACGGCGATTGCGGCGAGCGCGAATTCAGCCGGCAAGTCCTATGAGGAGTCTGTTCAAGGCAGATGGAAGCTCTCTACCCCTATGCCAGAAGCAGTCAAAGGCATTAGGGTTCAAGACGCCTCCAAGGTAGAGGAAGTGGCTGCGGATGTGGATCTGATCTTCTGCGCCGTAGATATGAAGAAGGAAGAGATCAAGGCGCTGGAAGAAGCTTATGCGCGTACCGGAACACCGGTGATCTCTAACAATTCGGCACACCGCTGGACACCTGATGTTCCGATGGTGATTCCCGAGATTAACCCGGAGCATCTGGAGGTTATCGCCCAGCAGCGCAAACGTCTGGGGACAGAGACCGGCTTCATCGCCGTGAAACCGAACTGTTCCATTCAGAGCTATATGCCTACCCTGAATGCACTTCATGAGTTCAAGCCTTCCAAGGTGGTTGTAACTACTTATCAGGCGATTTCAGGTGCAGGCAAGACCTTCGCGGACTGGCCGGATATGGTAGATAACGTGATTCCTTTCATCGGCGGGGAAGAAGAAAAGAGCGAGCAGGAGCCGCTCCGGATCTGGGGTAAGGTAACCAGTGAAGGGATCGTACCAAGCGAGCAGCCGGTAATCACCACACAGTGTATTCGTGTACCTGTGGCTGACGGCCATATGGCGGCTGTCTTTGCTTCCTTTGAGCAGAAGCCTTCCCGCGAGGAGATTCTGGAACGCTGGAACAGCTTCCAGGGGCGTCCGCAGGAGCTCGGTCTGCCGAGTGCTCCTAAGCAGTTCATCACGTATTTTGAGGAAGAGAACCGTCCGCAGACCCGTCTGGACCGCGATATTGAGAACGGCATGGGCATCTCCGCAGGACGCTTGCGCGAGGATTCACTGTACGATTACAAATTCGTCAGCCTGTCCCACAATACGGTAAGAGGCGCTGCCGGCGGTGCGGTACTGATCGCCGAATTGCTTAAGGCCGAAGGATATATTCAGCCTAAATAAGCCACTCTATGCTCTTGGATAGATACCTGTTATGCAGCCTGCCGGAGGCTCTCCGCGCAGGCTGTTTGCAGTTGGACCTGACAATCCGCCCGAAATAATGGTAAGATAGAGTAATGTACGACGAAAACTGAATATTGACGGAGTGATATTGTGGCAAAAAGTAAAGGCGGCGGCACAGGTAGAGGAACAGGCAGCAAGGGCTGGACCCGCTGGAATAAGACAGCAAAACCCGTGAAGCCGGCCCGAAGCGGCCCTCCCGGCAGCCCAGGTGCCAAAGGAGCCAAACCGGCTAAGAGCAGCAGCGGCAGCAACAAAACCGGAGGCGCTAAATAAGCGGACATCTGCCCATTGATAATTACCAAATATAAGGGTTATAGGTTGGAGGCAACATCTGATGGCTATGTGAATCAGGTGTTCTTTCATATGTAGGACCTGAAAGCGGGTACTTCATGAGAATTAACAAATATATCAGTGAGACCGGTGTCTATCCGCGCAGAGAGACGAATCGGCTGATTGCCGCCGGAAGGATCACGATTAACGGGCAGGTCTGTACGCCTGGAGCAAGCGTGGAGCCTGGAGATACGGTAGCTGTAGACGGAATTACTGTGACTCCAGACCGGGAGGAGCGGGTCTACCTGGCGCTGAACAAGCCGCTAGGCATTACCTGTACAGCCGCCCGGCATGTGGAAGGGAATATCGTAGATTATATCAACTATCCATCCCGGATTTTTGCCGTCGGCAGATTGGACAAGCACTCGGAAGGGCTGATTCTGCTGACCAATGACGGGTCGATTGTCAACCGGATGATGCGTTCCGAGCATAGTCATGAGAAGGAATACCGGGTGAGCGTGGATAAGCCGGTCACGGAAGACTTTTTGGCGGAGATGTCAGCGGGTGTAGATATTCTGGAGACCCGGACCAAGCCATGCCTCACCCGGCGGATCTCGGATCAGGAGTTCATGATTATTCTGACCCAAGGGCTGAATCTGCAGATCCGCCGGATGTGCAAGGCGCTGGGCTATCGTGTGCTCCGCCTGGAGCGGATACGGATTATGCATATTACGCTCAGCGGTCTTCCGCAAGGGCAGTGGAGACGGTTGACGGAGGAAGAGCTCGCGGAGCTTCATGCCAGATTGGAAGGATAGCCGCAACTCACATACCAGTATATGTTTCCGAAGCGGGCTCCCGGATGGATATACAGGAGGTCATGCTACCACGACACGACATTTAGGAGGATTACATGCGGATTATAACCTTATTGTTAGCCTTAGCAATCATAGCGGGTTGCTCAAGAACAGGGGATGGCGGATCAGCAGATCCATCAGCAGCGCCAACCGCTTCCCCGGCAGCGGATCTCTCAACAGCACCTGGAGGGCATCAGGAGGAAGATGCGGCTGCCGCGGCGCTAGCGGAAGTGTCCCCTGAGATAGCAGATGAGTATTCGGGGTTCGTACATATGGATGCGGTTCAGTTGAACGGGCAGATTTTTCAGGTATATTACTGGAATAAGGGGGAGTTCAGCTATACACAGTTCGCCATCGTCAAAGAGGGGAAGATGGTCTTTGACAGTAAAAAGGCCGGGCTTACCCTGGAAGGCGGCGATATTTGGAATGAAGAGGAGCAGCTCTGGGCCGAAGCGATTGTGCAGAACAACCGGAATACCTTCTTGTTCAGTCTGATGGACAACCGTCCGGCGTACGCGTCTATTGTGGTCGAAGAGATCGACGGAACGATGCAGGTGACGGTTAACGATCTGTTCAGCGTGAATTATGAGGATGTGGATCAGGACGGGAGCGAGGATCTGCTGGCCAGTCCTTATCCGGGTCAATCCCCCCTGGGTCCGGCGCTGATGGGGATCTACCAGCTGGAAGGGACGAATTATGTGCCGGATAAGCTGCTAACCAAGCAATATGCGGTCGATCAGCTTCAGCTCAGTGAGCAGGAGTATAAAAACAATCCGTCCGAGCAGTCGTTAGAGCAGCTGCTGAACGCCTACCTGATTCTCGGGCAGCGCAGTATCGCACTGACACGGTTCGAAGAGTTCCATGAGTGGGCCGGACAGCTTGCCGGCGACGGCGGTTACGTGGACGATTATCAACGGCTGTTGCAGAGCACGGAGACGGCTGAACAAATCAGCGGCTGGATGGACAAGCTGAAGCCGATGCGTACTACGCGATAAGCCGTACTGATCGCGGACAAGAAGAGAAGGGATTCCCAGGGCAGGTGATGCTGCTCCGGGAATCCCTTTTTCATTAAGGCTTCGCACCTATTGGTTTATGAATCTTCACGCTGAAACTGCTTGTTGTACAAATCCCGGTACACCCCATTCTCTGCCAGCAGGGAAGCGTGCTGCCCCGACTCTACAATCCTGCCGTCTTGAACAACCAGAATATTGTCGGCTGCCATGATGGTGGAGAGACGGTGGGCGATGACCATGCTGGTCTTGCCCCGCAGCAGTTCATGCATGGCTTGCTGGATGTAATATTCCGATACGGTGTCCAGTGACGAGGTGGCTTCGTCCATAATGATGATGGGCGGATTCTTGAGCAGCACGCGCGCGATGGACATCCGTTGCTTCTCACCGCCGGACAGCTTAATGCCCCGGTTGCCGACGACTGTGTTGTAGCCCTCAGGCAGCTTCAGAATGAAATCATGAATGTATGCAGCTTCGCAGGCGGCCGTCAGCTCGGCTTCCGTGGCTTCAGCGTTGGCATAGAGCAGGTTCTCGCGGATCGTCCCGTTGAACAGGTACGTGTCCTGGGTGACGAGGCCAATCTGCGAGCGGAGCGAATGCAGCGTGAACTCGCGGATGTTCTTGCCGCCGATACGGATCACGCCTGAATCCAGCTCATAGAGCCGGGGAATCAGGTTGGTAATGGTGGTTTTGCCTGCTCCGCTGGGTCCGACCAGGGCAGTCAGTGATCCGGCGGCTGCCGTGAAGGAGATCCCGCTCAGAGCGGGCTTGTCCGGGGCGTAGGCGAAATTCACCTGCTCGAAGACGATGTCTTGTCCCTCAACCCGGCTTGGAAGAGCCAGCTTAGCATCCACAATCAGCGGGTCCATATCGAAATAGTCAAAAATCCGTTCAAACAGCGCGACCGAACGGTTCACATCCACATAGAGATTGGTCATCTGCATAACCGGAATATACAATCTGCTCAGCAGTGCCACAAAGGTGATAATCGCTCCGATGCTCAGCTCTCCCTGAATGAATAAATAACCCCCGTACAGATAAATCAGCATCGGCCCGATACTGGTGAAGGTGGTAAGGACCAGCATAAACCAGCGGCCGGCCATCGATTCGCGGATTTGCAGCCGTGTCGCCTGGGCGTTTACGGTCTGGAAGCTAGCCAGCGCGGTATCCTCTCTGGTGAACAGCTTCATAAGCATGTACCCGCTGAGGCTGAGCGTCTCTTCAATGATCTGATTCTGCTCCGAGATCTTCTCCTGCGTCTCTTTGGCCAGTTTCCAGCGGACATTGCCCATTTTGCGGGTCGGCACGATGAATAAGGGAATGACCAGGATGCCTAGCAGCGCAAGCTTCCAGTTCATGATGAACAGGGTTACCGCCGTGGAGATCAGAATGAACAGATTGCTGGCACAATTGACGATGGTGCTGTTGAAGACGCCCTGAATTCCGGCAATGTCACTGGTCATCCGGGTGATGACCTCGCCTTGCTTGACGCCTGAGTAGAACTGCAGCGGCATGCTCTGCAGATGGCGGTACATCTGGTTTTTCATATCATGGACAATATTCTGGGAGATAAAAGAGTTCAAAAAATTCTGCAGCACGCCCAGCAGTCCTGACACAACCGTTGTAGCCAGCGAGGCGGCAACCAGCAGGAAGAGCAGCTGCAGATTCTTGTCCGGGAGCGCCCGGTCAATGATCTGCTGAATCAGGATGGGAGGGAGCAGCCCCAGCACTGCGGAGATGCACAGCACGGTCATCACCAGCAGCGTCTGCTTCCAGTACGGAGCGAAATATTTGACGATGCGTAATAGCAGCGCTTTGGATATATCCGGCTTCGCCTCCTCCTCATCGAACTTTAATTTGCCAGGCCCGAAGCCTCCTCCGGGTCCCATGGCTCTGAAGCCTCTCGACAATAGGATCACCAGCTTTGCTTGAATTTTTAGGATGCGATATATGTAAAAATAATCCGGCGCAGGGTCTGACATGGGCATTATACGCCTGGATTTTACGGATGTAAATGCTAAACTGGATAAGCTGGCATGAACCGGAGAAAGAGGTTGCAGCATTAGACTTAGGTTCGGGAGGAGAGGAACAGAATGATTATTGATGCTCAGGGATATGAAAATAAAGGGCTTCGCTACACGGTGAGATCCGCCGCGCCGCAGGATGCCCCGCAGTTGTCCGCGCTGAGGCTGAAGGTCGACGGGGAGACGGAGAATTTAGACCGGGTCCAGGGGGAAGGGTTCATCGACCCGGAGGGCTTCCGGTCGCTTATAGCGGCGGATACGGCCAGCGGCACGAACCTGTTCCTGGTTGCCGAGGTTCAGGACAGGCTGGCGGGCTTCGCCAGATGTCAAGGAAGTCCGCTCCGCAGGCTGGCCCATCAGGCCGAGTTCGGAGTCGGGGTGCTGCAGGAGTTCTGGGGATACGGAATCGGCAGGAGCCTGCTAGAGCAGTCTATCATCTGGGCGGATACCATCAGCCTGGATAAGCTGAGCTTGAAGGTTCTGGAGAGGAATGACAAGGCGATCCGGCTCTATGAGAGCCTTGGCTTCGAGGTTGAGGGTGTCCTGCGCAGAGACAAGCGGCTGGCAGACGGACAATTCTATTCTACTATTGTTATGGGCAGATTACGCGGGGACAGAGCAGAAGATTACTGATCTCTGATCTCGGCAGACAAAGGCTAAATGTATGTGAAAAACCGATCATAATCGGACAGGGCGCGCCGCGTAGGCCGAATGTAATCGGAAAACCAATCATAATTGGACTGGACGCGCCACGTAGGCCGAATGTAATCGAAAAACCGATCATAATTGGATTGGGCGCGCCACGTAGGCCAAATGTAATCGGAAAACCGATCATAATTGGACTGGATGCGCCGCGTAGGCGAAATCTAATCGGAAAACCGATCATAATGTGCGTGCGCCCTGGTTAACGCCATATGTCGCCACAAAGCAGACGGATGGAAAAGTGAGGTACTCCTATGCGTGGCATGAGGCACCCGCATTGTTCCACCCGCAGCGTGCTTGGATTGAAATTAAGAAGCAGTGACGAGCTGAGAGAATCTCCGCGTAGTCTCGCGTATATCCTCAGCTCCGGCAATGGCCGAGATGATGGAGAGACCATCCGCACCCGCCCGGATTACCGGCTGGGCATTCTCCAGGGAGATGCCGCCGATTCCCACCACAGGAATGCTCAGGCCGCTTCGTCTTAGCTCTTCAATGACAGTAGTTCCCCGGACGGCCTCCGCATCATCCTTGGACCTAGTAGGATAGACAGGACCGACTCCGAGATAATCGGCGCCGTCCGCGATAGCCTGCCGGGCTTCCGTCAGATTATGTGCGGAGACTCCGATGATCTTATGCTCGCCGAGCTGCTCCCGGATCAGCCGGGCAGGCAGGTCATCCTGGCCGACATGAATGCCATCGGCGTCTAATGCTGCGGCAAGCTCCAGATCATCGTTCACGATGAACGGGATGTTATAGGCCCGGCATATCTGCCGGAGCTGTTGCCCGAGACGGAGCAGTGCGGCGCCTTTGAGTGCAGCAGGACCCTTTTCCCGGAACTGGAACAGAGTGATGCCCCCAGCGGCAGCAGCGGTTAAAGTGTCCTCCGGTGATTGGCGGCAGTTCACACTGCCCATAATGAAGTACAGCTTCAGCAGTCTGCGCATATCCTCGCTGTCAATCCGTGTCATAGCGTGATCCCCCTTGATCTCATCCGGTTCCCGTAAGCAAAATGATTCGTCGGCCCCTGCCCGGCCCCGATGTTCAGGCTATCCTCAATCGCTGCTTGAATGAATGCCTTGGCGATATGGACGGCTTCAGGCATGGAATGGCCCAGCGCAAGACCTGCCGTCACTGCAGCTGAGAAGGTGCAGCCGGTCCCGTGGGTATGCTTCGTCGCAATCCGTGGGCTGGACATGTACTGGAATTCCCGTCCATCATAGAGCAGATCCACGGCCTCATCTCCTGACAGGTCATGTCCGCCCTTTAAGATAATGTACTTGGGTCCCATCTGATGAAGCAGTCTTGCCGCCTGTTCCCGGTCTTCCCGGCCCTGAATCTTCATTCCTGTCAGCATCTCTGCTTCTGGAAGATTGGGGGTGATGGCAAGCGAGAGAGGAAGCAGGCTTGTAATCAGCGCCTGTACGGCCTCCTGGAGCAGCAGCTGTGAGCCGCCTTTGGCGACCATGACCGGATCGATCACCAGCTTGTGCTGCCAGCCGTACTGCTGCACTTTACCGGCAACTACGCGGATAATGTCACTGCTGAACAGCATTCCTGTCTTAATGGCATCCGGCGGCAGATCACTGCCGATCGAATCCAGCTGGGCTGCAACGGTCTCCGGCTCCATCGGAAAGACTCCCTGGACACCTAGTGTATTTTGGGCGGTGAGTGCAGTAAGTGCAGACATGCCGTACACTCCCAGCTCCTGAAACGTCTTCAAATCCGCCTGAATGCCGGCCCCGCCGCCGCTGTCCGAACCGGCAATGGTCAACGCTTTGCGTATGCTAGTCATCTTGTTCTCTCCTTTGGCTGTACGGTTTAGGCTTCGGCGAGCAGCTGCAGCCGTGAGCGGCTGCTGTATTGCTCCGGGGTCACCAGAGACAATTGATTCAGGAACAAGGTCTGGAAGCTGCCGGGACCTTGGGCTTCAGCCGCTTCAGCGGCAAGCTCTGCTGCCACGCCATAGAAGGAAAGAGCCTCGGCAGCCGCCTCAAGTACCTCCCCGCCGCTTACGGCAAGAAATGCACCCACCACAGCACTGAGCAGGCAGCCGGTTCCGGTTACCCGGGTCAGGATGGAGTGGCCGTTGCTGGCGATATAAGTGCGGTTGCCGTCTGTGATGATGTCTTCCTTGCCGGTGATAATCACGACACAGTGCAGCTTCTGAGCCGCCTTATTGGCTAGAGCGACTACATCGCCTTCGCCTGCTCCGGCATCCACGCCTTTGCTGGCCCAACTCTCACCGGCCACATTGGCAACCTCGGCCACATTGCCGCGCAGTGCAGTAAGCTGAAGCTCACTGAGCAGCTTAGCTGTAACGACCGTGCGGTAGGCGGTAGCTCCAGCTCCAACGGGATCAAGCACGAGCGGCACCTGGTGGCGGTTCGCAGCCTTCCCTGCTTCGATCATGGAAGCGATGGCGGCTTCATTAAGTGTGCCAATGTTCAGCACAACCGCCCCGGACATGGCAGCGACATCCGCTACTTCTTCAATGGCATCGGCCATGAATGGCGAGGCTCCCAGAGCCAGCAGCCCGTTAGCTGTGAAGTTAGCGACTACGATATTCGTAATATTATGCACCAGCGGGTTCGCCTGGCGTACTTTGGACAGATAAGACATATGAATTCCTCCTGAAAGATGTATTAGTGATAAGGGTTTAAAAAGACGACCTTAATATTAGCTCGAAGCATTGTCGTCGCTGCGGTGAACATTTGGACTTTCGGCCGCTGTTGTCCCCAGATTTCTTGATTTTTACCACTAATCGTGGTAGAAATCCGGGGACAAAGGCGGTCGCTATCGCTCCTTCAGTTCCAAATTTCCCCTCCGCTTCTTTTTGCTTTTTGTTAAATCTTTAGTACGTCTTGCAGAACCCTTTTAAAAATTAATAAAAGCATTCTTAATATCCACTTCCGCAGCCAGCAAGCCGTTCTCGCTCAGCCACTGGTTCACCTTCTCCCATGATGGGCTCTCCTGATAGCCGAAGGGCTGGGAGCCGGCATCCATCAGCGGCAGAAGGATCTCAAGACTGCGCTGTTCAATGGCTTCATCCAGCGGCGCGGTGTCCTCTTGATGGGCAAGCAGCAGCTTCAGCGCTTCATCCGGGTGATCGGCTACATACTGCTGGCCTTTTCTGATCGCATCCACGAATTTCTGATAAAAGCCCTGTGAATCCTGAAGTCCCTGCTCACTGGCGACCAGCACCAGCTCATAATAATCCGGGACCCCGTAATCCACGGGATTGAAGGAACGGACCGGATGACCTTGCTGCTCCAGAATCAGCTGCTCATGGTTGATGAACCCGCCCATAATTCCATCCACCCGTCCGGTGGAGAGAGCAGGAATCAGCTCATAGCCGACATCCACCAGCTTGAGGGAGGAAGGGTCCCCGCCGTCGCTTTTCACCATCGTGTTCAGCATGGCTTCATACAACGGGACGGAGGAATATCCGGCTTGCTT
The DNA here is from genome assembly GCF_038002225.1 of Paenibacillus sp. FSL R7-0204. Taxonomy (NCBI): domain Bacteria; kingdom Bacillati; phylum Bacillota; class Bacilli; order Caryophanales; family Paenibacillaceae; genus Paenibacillus; species Paenibacillus sp. FSL R7-0204. Next base: position 4,437,694 of record NZ_JBBOCA010000001.1, on the reverse strand, counting down.
GCCGGACAGCTCTCCGGGGCGGGTAATGCCGCTGTCTGCGGCAACCATGAGATGATTCAGCGGGTGGCGCACCAGCGCAGCGATCGATTTGACCGGAATCTGCTCGCCCCGTGCCATCAGCACCTGCGGCTGATAACTCAGTGCCAGATCCACCTTCCCCGCAGCAACAAGCTTCAGCGCATCATTGGTATCGGCCGGCATCTGAATCTCAACCTCCAGACCTTCCTCAGCGAAATAGCCTTCAGCCTCTGCCGCATACAAAAAAGAGTGAACAGCATTGGGATACCAGTCGAGCATAATCGTCAGCTTATGGGCGTTGTCTTCAGCTCCAGTCCCCGCCGAGGAGCCGGAGGCCGCCGGATTGTTCGTATTGGCGCAGCCTGCCAGGACAGGCAGCATACAGAGCAGCAGAGCGGACAGCAGCATGGCTGGCCTTGAAATTGTATGGCGCAGATAACGGGAATAGCGGGTAGTAGTCATGAATAACGTCCTCTTTTCTTCAGAATAATCTTCTCCAGCGCGGCGACTGCCAGAAACAGCAGGATACCGAGCAGGGATAATAAGACAACAGCGGCGAACATCTTGGCGCTCTGCAGATTCCCGGCCATTCTGCGGCTGAAATAGCCCAGTCCCTGGCTGCCCCCAAGCCATTCCCCGATGGTTGCACCAATCACACAGTACACAGCCGACAGCTTCAGTCCGGAGAAAAAAGAAGGCAAGGCCAGCGGGACGCCCACCTTCCCGAGAATCTGCCAGCGGTTCGCGCCGTACGTCAGCAAGAGCTCCCGGTAGGCGTTCGTGTTCTTGGACAAGCCATCATAGGTGCCGATGACCACCGGGAAGAAAGCGGTCAGGAAGACAACGGCGACCTTGCTCCACAAGGTGTAGCCGAACCACATGATGAACAGGGGCGAGAGCGCGATCAGCGGAACCGTCTGGCTGATAATCAGCAGCGGGTACAGCGCCTTGGCCAGCGGACGGAACAGGTGCATGGCGATTCCCAGCAGGCTGCCGCAGATCACCGACAATGCAAAGCCTGTGAGTACCTCAAGCAGGGTAGCAGGCAGATGCACCCCGAATAATAAGCGGCGTTCCTCCAGCATGGCCCTGCAGATGGCGGACGGAGCCGGAAGGATGAAGGGAGGGACCAGGCCCAGCCGGGCTACTGTCTCCCATACCGCAAGCGTCAGCAGGGCGAGCAGGGCAGCCGGCCCGTAATGCTGGAGCAATCTTCTAGGAGCGGCGGTTCTCATATAGCTTCAGCTCCAATTCCTGACGCAGGGCGGCGAACTGCGGTTCATAGTTCAGACTGTGATGACGAGGACGGGGAAGACCGGCTGAGAATTCTTGCATTCCGCTGCCCTCTCTGCCAGTCATTAGATAGATTCTGTCACTGAGCAGGAGCGCCTCCTCCAGGTCATGGGTGATGAACAGCACCGTCTTGTCCAGCTCCGCCCATAACTCCAGCAGCCAGCGCTGCAGCGAACGCTTGGTAATGGCATCAAGCGCCCCGAACGGCTCATCGAGCAGCAGAAGGTTGTTTCCCGCCGCCACGGTGCGGAGGACCGCCACGCGCTGGCGCATCCCGCCGGACAGCTCCTGGGGATAAGCCCCTTCGGTTCCCTCAAGGCCGAAGCGTTGCAGCAGGGTACGGATCTCGGCAACGGCGGCCGCTTTGGGACGGCTGTGCTTGAGCTCCCAGGGCAGCAGACAATTGTCCAATACGGTCCGCCAAGGCAGGAGGAGATCCTGCTGCGGCATGTAGGCCACACTGCCCAGCCTTTTCGCTGCTGTAATGGACTCGGCTCCATTCAGCATAATTCTGCCGCTGCCCGGCTCCAGCAGACCGGCGATGATTTTGAACAAAGTGCTTTTGCCGGATCCGCTTCCGCCTACGACAGAAATGAATTCGCCGCGCTGCACATTCATGGATAGCCCTGAGAAGACGGGGGTCCGGGACGAACCGGTCCCGAAAGCATAGGATAGATTGCTAATGTTGATCATAAGACTATGTACGAAGCCTCCTCGTGTTGAAATAGATACTTCGCGGAGCACAAAAAAGCCCCATTCATTCCCGGAGGCAATGAATGGGGCGGAAGGTACAGTCAGCTGCTGGTGTGATGAGAACCACTGATACATTCTGCTCCACTTCCCTCCGCTGGTATGATCCAGATCAGGTTCAAAGGGTCCGGAGCTTAAGCTCCGTCTCAGTCGGCCGACTCCCCTAGTGAATAATGTTGCTATTGAATTCGTAATTGCTACTTAATATACCACAAATTCTCCTCTTGTAAAGGGCAGGCGGTCAGCGCTTTGCCAGACCGGTCACGAACAAAGTGATGATGCCCCTGGAGATGTCCAGCTTGGAGGAGTGGTGCCGCTTCTGCTCATACAGGTACAGATCGGGACTGAGGACAGAGATTAAGGCGGTGGCCGCAAAGGCCGGATCAATGTCAATAATCTCGCCCCCTGCCGCAGCGCGCTCTAGCAGTTCTGTCATCATCACCCCCAGCCGCTGGAAAAAAGGATGCTCAAACTGGGTCAGCTGCTTCTTGCCGGTGAACTCGGCTTTGATCATATTCAGCAGCTCGGCATATTGCTCAATGAAATCGGCAATCTGCTCAATGCTGCTCTGCAGCTGAGCGAGAGCCGGGAGTTCTCCGGCACTGGCAGCGACCTGCTGCTCCAGCCCGGACAGGAATTGATCTGCGCTGCCCTTCAGTAGTGCAGAACAGATCTCACCCTTGTCCGTGAAACGGCGGTACAGGGAGCCTTGCCCTATGCCTGCACGCTTGGCAATGCTGTACATGCTGACCGCCTCAAGTCCGCTCTCAGTGAACAACTGGCGGGCAGCTTCAAGAATCCGCTGTACATAAGGATCGGCGGACACTGGCGGAGCGGATTCTATGGCTTGCGGAGCTGAGCGCGGGAGCTGTGCAGCATCGGTGTCTGGCTTGTTCATGAGGACCCCTTTCAGAAATAAATCAGTGATTTACAGAAAAATAAATAAAAGAATTGACACAACGGACAATTGTCCGTAGACTATGAATTGCACTTACGGACAGTTGTCCGTTCACTCATTATATAGAACAATCTGCCCGCAGGTCAATCTAGAACGCGGACAGCTTTAGGAGGAGAAGAGACATGGATCAGACCTTGAAGCAGGAAGCCGATTTCCGGCTGTCCAGCATTCTGGTTCCGCTGCTGGCTATTATTGCAGGAGTATTTATGGTTGTGCTGGACAGTACGGCGATGAACGTAGCCTTGTCCAGGCTGGTGGTGGATTTCAAGACGGACCTGCATACGCTGCAGTGGGTAGTTACCGGATATATGCTGGCCCAAGCTTCCGTTATTCCGCTGTCAGGCTGGCTGTCTGACCGGTTCGGAGCCAAGACGGTCTTCCTGACAGCGGTAATTGTGTTCACGATAGGCTCGATTCTGTGCGCTACACCAAGCAGCGCCGAGTGGCTGATTGTTTTCCGGGTTATTCAGGGACTGGGCGGCGGCTGTGTGCTCCCTGTAGGAATGGCCTACGTATACAGACTGGCTCCCAAAAGTAAGGTCGGCGTTGTCATGGGGATTATGGGCATTCCCGTTCTGTTCGCACCGGCTATTGGTCCGGTATTGTCGGGCTGGCTGGTTGAATACCATTCCTGGCGCTGGATCTTCCTCATTAATATTCCGATTGGCATCATTGCTGTACTGATTGGACTGCGCAAGCTGCCGAGTGCGGCGAAGAACAGCGTGCCCGGCATGGATAAGCTAGGTATGGTTCTTGGCCCGCTGGCTTTTGCATCGCTCACTTACGGGGTTAGCCAGGGCGCTCAGAGCTGGACCTCTGATAAGACGCTGATTGGGCTGCTGCTGGGCGCTGTGGCGCTGATTGCTTTTGTCATCGCCGAGCTGCGCTCCAAGACACCGCTGCTGGAGCTGCGGATTCTGAAATCCGTAGATTTCACGACAGGAATCATCGTGCAGTGGATTGCCCAGTTCGGCTTATACGGCGCGTTATTCCTGCTCCCGCAATTTCTGCAGCAGGCCCGCGGCTTCGGCGCATTTGATACCGGTCTGACGCTGCTGCCGCAAGCGATCGCTTCCGGGCTGATGATGCCGATTGCCGGGATACTGTTCGACCGGATCGGTGTGCGCTGGCTCGTGGTCTGCGGTCTCAGTCTGGTCTCCGGCGCATTATTTCAATATTCTCATGTGGATCTTACCACGCAGAGCCGTGATTTGATCCTTCCGCTGATCATGTGCGGGGCGGGCATGGGGATGATGATGATGCCCATGAACACGCATCTGCTCAACAAGGCGCCCAGCCATCTGGTGAACCGGGTAACCTCGCTGACGAACTCGATGCAGCAGGTAATTACTTCGCTGGCCGTCTCGACGCTGGTTACGATTCTGACCGCAAGAACAACGGCGCGCGGCATAGAGATGCAGGAAGCGGCGGCGGCTGCCGGTAAAAGCACCGCAGGCGCTTCACAGCAAGCTTTGCTGCTGGCTAAGCAAACCGTATTATCCCAGGGCTTCGCGGACACATTCCACATTATGATGTTTGTCGCGCTTGGCGGTGCGGTTCTTGGACTGCTTCTGCGCCGCGGCCGCCATTCCGGAACTGAACGTTCTAAGGAGAAGGCAGCACCGGAAATCATGCATGTATAGTAATACCCATATAGAAGCAGAGCTTATGTAGTCCATAGAGCAGCGATTCTCCATTTCCCGGAGGGTCGCTTTTTGTGTTGCAGGAGCAGAAATTGGGGCAAGCTAAGCTGGTGTCTGCAGAGAAGATATGAGAGGGGATTCATCAAATGAAAAAACTGAGTTTAACTATTATGCTGCTCCTGACCATGGTCACGGCTGCAGCTTGCGGAACCAATGATAACAAGACAGCAGCGGGCGGCAATACTGCGGCTGAACCCACGGCAGCGGCTTCAGAGGGTGCAGCTTCAGGGGAGCAGAACAGTCTGGAGGCTGTCAAAGCCAGCGGCAAGCTGCGCATCGGAACCGAAGGGACCTACGCACCGTTCACCTTCCATGATGCGGACGGCAAGCTGACGGGCTTCGATGTCGAAATCGCCGAAGAAGTCACCAAGCGCCTGGGTGTGAAGCCGGAGTTCATTGAGACGCAGTGGGACGGGATTTTTGCAGGGATGGATGCGAAGCGCTTCGATGTGATCTTCAATGAAGTCTCGATCACCGATGAGCGCAAAGTGAAATATGATTTCTCCGATCCGTATATTGTCTCCAAGGCTGTGCTGATCGTGCCGGAGGATAATCAGGATATTAAGACATTCGCTGATCTCAAGGGTAAAAAAGCCGGTCAGTCGCTCACCAGTAACCTCGGCAAAATCGCCACAGACAACGGTGCCGAGATCGTATCCACCGAGGGCTTCAATCAGGCGATTGATCTGCTGACCTCCGGCCGGATCGATGCTACCGTTAATGACGGCTTGTCCTTCCTCGACCTGAAGAAGCAGAAGCCGGATATCAAGATCAAGAAGGTGGATGAGATTGCCGAAGGCTCGTATAGTGCCGCAGTTTTCCTGAAAGGGAATGACGAGCTGGTGCAGGCTGTGAACGAAGCGCTGACCGCTATGAAGAGCGACGGGACCTACCTTAAGATCTCCGAGAAGTACTTCGGAGCTGACGTATCGAAATGATGGATGAGCGCCAAATACAAATATTTCTCGATTCACTGCTGCCCCTGTTCAAAGCGGGGGTGGCTTTTACCCTTCCGCTAGCGTTGGTATCCTTTATTCTGGGGCTGCTGCTGGCGGTGATTACTGCACTTGCCCGGCTGTCCTCCTGGAGGCTTCCGAGGCTGATCGCCCGTTTCTACGTCTGGGTGATCCGGGGAACGCCGCTGCTGGTACAGCTGTTCATTATTTTCTATGGACTGCCTGCCGCCGGGATTGTGCTCGATCCGTTCATCGCCGCTGTCATCGGGTTCACGCTCAGTGTCGGGGCGTATTCGTCGGAGATTGTCCGGGCTGCCATTCTGTCTATTCATAAAGGCCAGTGGGAAGCCGCGTTCTCCGTGGGGATGAGCCGGAGGCAGGCGCTGCGGCGGGTAATATTGCCTCAAGCTGCCCGTGTGTCGGTTCCGCCGTTATCGAATTCTTTTATTAGTCTGGTTAAGGATACTTCGCTTGCGGCCAGTATTACTTATGTCGAGATTTTTAGAAAAGCCCAGCAGATTGTAGCGACATCTTATGAACCCCTGCTGCTGTATTGCGAAGCGGCGCTGTTCTATCTGCTGTTTTGTTCCGTATTGTCGGCGTTGCAGAATTACTTGGAGAAGCGGCTGGACCGGTATTCGGCCAGTTAAGGTGAAGGAGGCTCACGCATGATTGAGATACGCGATTTACATAAGTCCTTCGGGCCGCTTGCGGTGTTAAAAGGTGTGGATCTCACCGTTGAACACGGCCAGGTCATGGTCATTATCGGACCTTCCGGCTCCGGCAAAACCACGCTGCTGCGCTGCTTCAACCTGCTGGAGACCCCCGACAAGGGCAGTCTTACACTGAACACAATTAAGCTGGATTTCACCCCGGGCGCCAAAATTCCACAGCGTACCGTACTGTCCCTGCGCCAGCAGACAGGAATGGTGTTCCAGTCTTATAATCTGTTCCCGCATATGACGGCGATCGGCAATGTGATGGAGGGACAGGTCACGGTGCAAAAGCGTTCCAAGGAAGAAGCACGCAGCAAGGCGCTGGCCCTGCTGGACAAGGTGGGTCTGGCAGACAAGGCAAATGCATATCCGCATCAGCTGTCCGGCGGCCAGCAGCAGCGTGTAGCGATAGCCCGCGCTATGGCGGCCTCGCCAGAGGTACTGCTGTTCGATGAGCCGACCTCGGCACTTGACCCTGAGCTGGTCGGCGAGGTGCTGAAGGTCATCAAGCAGCTGGCCCGGGAAGGCATGACCATGGTCATCGTCACCCATGAGATGAAATTCGCGGCCGATGTGGCAGACCGGATCATCCTGATGGCAGGCGGACTCATTCTGGAGCAAGGAACGCCCCGGGAGGTACTGGAGCAGACGAAGAACCCGCGCGCCTTGCAATTCCTGAACCGGCTCAGCGGGGAAGAGTGATAGGGGTAACGCTTATAATAGCTAATGTGCAAGGGCAGGCCAAGGGCAATCCGGTCTGTCTTTTTTGAAATTTATATGTTGCACACGATGTATGCGAAAAACCGAATACACTCCAATCCAGTCTATTACGGTGAGGTGAAAGATCAACAAGAGGAGGATATTTACATGAACTTTAGAGGGGAAGTCGTGATTGCTACCTCTGACAGTTTAGCGTGACTTCATGGTACCAATGCAATTAAACTTGTGGAATTATTTGATGAATTTTACAATGGTATTAAGCATAGCACAACAGACACATATGGGGGGGATTACATGGGTATCCTTATTTTCATTGCGTGCGTAGCTCTTTTAGGCGTAGCCAGCATCGATGGGAGGTTGAAGAAACATTTAAAGAATGATGAACGCATCATTGAAAGACTTGATATTTTGATTAATATTCAAAAGGATAAGGACAAGATGGAGTAAATTTAGATTAAACACGCAGGTTCTATATACAAAGTCAATATTCTAGAAATACCTCAGATCTCATGGATGAATTTTACAAATCGAACTATAAAGTGGGCTGAATAAGCAAATGAGGGGCATGAGTGTCCTTCATTACTGGGGCGAGGGAGGCTGTCTTACAAAAGCCGTATAAGTTTCACGCCTTTCACCTTTTAGAATACTATTGTTCTGTAGCCATTAGTTTAGCAGAGTAGAAGATGTGATCCTGCGTATGAATCTGGATCAGTGTGCTGCCCAGTTTGTGATTGTCACGGTAAGCGGTAACTTCCAGAATGCCGTCCGTGGCTGCGGGTTGGGAAGAGCCGTCTGCTACGGGACTCCAGTAGATTGTGTCACCTGATTGAACTGCGGCAGCTTGCCGCTGTGGGAGTAGCTTGGAATCGGCCGGATTCCATAGGAGCAGTTCTCCTTCGGAGGCTTGCAGCTCAATCCTGTCGGCACCTTCAGCAACAAGGGTTAAGGGAAAGCCCGGCACACTGCTCATGAACATAGAATACTTGCCCAGCGGAAATTCGACATCGGGTTGTGCCACTACCGGGGCGCCGTCAGCTGCATAAGCTGTCACCATGAACCCGCTGTAAACGGGAGAAGGGTTAGCTGGATCGCCGCTGTTTACAAGGAGTGGTCCCCAGATGGCGATTAAGAGTATAATCACACAGGAGAATACAGTGGTCATAATTTTTCTGCGAAATGTCCAAGCTGAGGTCTTTGGCGTTCCGGAATTATTCGTGACTCTGCGGATTATAGTTTGTTTGAGTGCCTCGTCTGCTTTGATTTCGTTCATCCCCTGCACATATTTATGCTTCATCATCATCCCACTCCTCCATTATCTTCGTCTTCAGAAGGGCTTTGGCCCGTTTAAGCTGTGTGCGGACCGTATTCTCATTGATGCTCAGGAGCTGCGCAATTTCTGCTGTTTTGTAGCCCTCATAATAATAGAGGTGTATGACGATCCGATATTTCCGGGGAAGCATAAGTACATAGGTGACGATTTCCAGATCTTCTGCCGGTTCATTAGGAAGAGGGACTTCTTCATAGGGGGAGAACCATTTCCGCCACGGGCTGCGGATTACGTCCCTGCACGTATTAATTGTTACTCTTATAAACCATGCCTTCTCATGCTCCGGGTTGTTAAAGATACGTTGGTGCTTGAAATACTTGATGTATACCTCTTGGCACACATCCTGAGCATCCGCCAAATTACCGAGATGAGCCAGTGCCAAGCGAAGTATCATATCGGCATACTGGTTGACAGTAGTTGTTAAGTTGTCAGGATCATTCAAAAGGTTGTCGTTGTTCCCCATTATTCGCCTCCATTCACTCCTAACACGTATGGTAAGGGGAGAATGTTTCACTTCACAATAAGCCTACGTATTTCATGTTAAAAAAAACAAGGCTGCCCCTAGCCGTAACGGCTTCCGGGACAGCCTTTTATCTATCATACGCGTATAAAGCGGTATGAACGAATCCAACTTCCTTTACTTCTGTGTGCCGCCATCGCTGACGGTCTTCAAGTAGTCCAGCGTGTTATACAGCATTACTGCTGCTTCAGCGCGGGTAATGTTGCTCTTCGGATTGAACTTGCCGCTGGCATCGAGGGCAGTGATCTTGTATTTCAGCGCCCGCTGAATGCTGCCCTGATAGGAAGGGTCCAGCGCGTCTGCATCTGTAAGTTCAACTGGGACAAGATTGATCATCGGCAGGTTACCGGCTTTTTCCACGGCTTGAACCAGCATACTGGTATACAGCTCTTTGGTAATCGGCTTGGCCGGATCGATATTGGCCGGGATATTCACGCCATTATAATGGGCATTGATGAAGGCTTCGGCGTACCAGGCATTGTCTTTTACTTTGGAGAACAGCGCACTTGCCTGTGGTGCCTTATTGAAATCAATTGCCGCCAGACTAAGCTGGAGACCGCCGGAGATAAACTGTATCCCTTGCGCTGTAGTTACTGTGGATGCCGGCAGAAATTGGGTGTCGGAGATTCCTTTGATCAGGCCCTGCTCCTTCAGAGAGTTGATCTTATCTTTACCTGTCACCTGGCTGATATCCTTGAAGCTGCTGCCTGCTGCGAAAATTTGTCCGCCAAGAGAGAAGGAAAGGAGGGTTACTGCTGTAATAGCTGCGATCGTGTTTTTTTTCATACTCATCTGAATTCCACCTCTATTATAGGGTTGGGCCGTTTGGCCTGTATCAACTCCTCTAACGTAATGAGATCAGAAAAGGTTGCAAGCGTATCAACCCCGATCTGCGGGACCGGCCAGCTACATCATTTCCTGAAACAGAAGGTTGCGGTAAGGATACTTGCTGAACCTGGTTTTGAACAGCAGTGCTATTCCGCTTTCTTCAATCGTTACGGATTTCAGTGACGTTGTTCTAACCAGACTGCGGACCATTGCCCTTACCGCCCGGTTGTCCTTACGTCTGATGGCGGCAGCCATGGCTTCCGCGAAGCTCCGGTTAACCGCAAGCTCACGGTACAGCGGGATGATGGAACGCGCTATGCAGCGGTGGGCGTCTGTATTGAAGGTGAACTGAACAGTCCCCGGCGGAATTGTCGTTCCATTGGTATAGAAGGCAATCGGCAGCGGAAAAGGGAAAGAGATAAAATATCCGATCCCGTTGGTTCCGTAATTCTCCGCGTCCGCAAGTGCGGGTATACTGTGGAGCAAGCTGCCCATCAGGTCCAGGTCGGCAGTGACAATCGCGGTTGTCCATTGCCTGGCATAACTGCGGTTTCCGGCAATTTTCCGGTAGAATGGGAGCATGGCCGCAGCTACGCTGCGCAGTACACGAGCTGTTACAAGCCGCTGCGTCTGCTTAGGTTGTACTTTCGCCATCCGGATCATCCTCACTTTTTGACAGATTTGTTTCATTATAAGCACCTGCAGGTTTCACTTGATCTTGATATAGAGTATGGGGATAGCGCGCACTTCGGAATGGGCGGACCCGGTTTCGGCAGAAATATTATCTATGCGTGGAGCGGCAGAGGGGGCTATTGCGGGCAAGTGATGTTATACTGGTGTCAGGACTTTTCTTTGACGGGCAAGTTTGTTATGCTTATATCGTAACGATTACTAATTATTCTGCGGGAATTGTTCTACTTCCGGAAAGGTGGGAACCCGGGTGAACCGAGTGGCAAATATCAGCCAGCAGTTTGCGGCTCATAATTATAAGCTTACACCACAGCGTGAGGCGATAGTGAGGGTGCTGCTGGATAATGAGAAGGATCATCTAAGCGTGGAAGAGGTATATATGCTGGTCAAGCGCAGTTACCCGCATTTGGGGCTGGCGACGGTCTACCGTACCTTGGAGCTGCTGTGTGAACTTCATATTGTGCAAAAAATGAATTTCGGCGACGGCGTCGCCCGTTATGATCTGCGCGACGACGATCATGTGCATATGCATCATCACCTGATCTGCAATGTATGCGGTAAGCTGGAAGAGATCAAGGATGATTGGCTGGTGGAGCTGGAGGCGCGGGTAGCCCGTGAATATGGCTTCAGTGTGACTGATCACCGTCTCGATTTCAAAGGCACCTATAATAGCTGTCAAAAAAACGGCTGCAAGGGTGACAAGGACTGCCGCGCCGTCTCATAAGCACATCTGCAACGCACAGAAGGCGCAGGGCTGAAGTTCAGCCTGCGCCTTCTTGCAAATATAAGAAGTTACGTAATCTGCGAAATGCCGCTGCTACGAGCGGTTCGGTACGAAGGATTTGATCCAGGTTCCGAAGCTGCCGGGATTGCGGGTCTGAACCAGGATCACCCCTTCGCCGCGGAACCGGCAGACCAGGGCCTCGCCGCTGGTTAAGCTGTTCAGCCAGCCGGAGGCTGCTTTTTCCACCTTGTAATCCATATAGTCCGGCCAAGCTACAAGGTGTCCGTTATCGATGATCATCTCTTCGCCCGGTCCGAGGTTAATGGCATGAATCGCTCCGAAGGAGGAGAGGAAGACGGTGCCCCTGCCGCTGATTTCGAGAATGAAGAAGCCTTCGCCGGAGAACAGGCCGCGGGTCAGATTCTGCATCTTGGTATTGACCTGAATGCCTTGGGTTCCCGCCAGGAAGCCGTCCTTCTGTACGATCAGCTTGTACGACCCGTCCAGCTCAATGGCCTGTACATCCCCGATGGAACCGGGTGAGAGCAGCACCTCACTCTGTCCGCGCGTGGCAGTCAGCTCCTGGAAGAAGAATTTCTCCCCGCTCAGCATACGGCCCAGGCCGCGCATAATTCCGCCGTCCACGGTGCCCCGCAGCTCCACATTCGGTGACATCGCGACCATCGCCCCCATCTCCGCCTTGACGCTCTCGCCCGGCTCCAGCTGGACCTTCAGCATAGCAAAGGCGCCGTCATACAGCACATCATATTTCATATAGTACTCCTCCTCATTCTTGCGGTTATTGGTTGTGCCCACAGGTATGTATCTTGCTCTTCAAGCATACTTTACCAGATAGTCCAACTGCAAGCTGCGCAAGGATCAGAATAATGTGATAGAATGGAAAAGACAGTGCAGCCGCATTGAACATACGAATGACAAGGAGTGTCGCCGCTTATGGCACGGACAAGAACGCAGAAGGCGCTGCTTAAGGCAGAGCGCTCAGGCACATGGTGTGCAGAAAGAAACCGCAGACTCAATCAGGATTACGGGGCTATCTCCCAGCATGTTAGAGTTACACCCGGCAAACACCAGCAATTGAATAAGGTCAAACACAAGGAGCGGATCTTCCACGATGGCGCTCCTTTTGCATGCCTGGGCATAATTGCAGAATGCTTAAACCTGTGCCCTGCTATGAATACGGTACTCCTTGGGCGACATGCCGAACCGGCTGCGGAAAATCCGGTGGAAATAGGTATAGTTGGCAAATCCGCAGGTCTCGGAGACATGCTCCAGCGGCATGGGACTGAACGTAATTTTTTCCCGGGCCATATCCAGCCGTACATCATTTACATATTTGACAATCGTGGTGCCGAACGCTTCCTTGAACAGATGAACTGCCCGGGAGACCGAGATATCCACATGTGCGGCTACATCCTCCAGCCGGAAGGCGTAAGAGGCATGCTCTTCAACGTACTGCTTCATCCGGTAAGCCAGATAAGCCTTCGGTGAGATCGCGGGCTGATCAATCATCAGCCGGTCAATCTCCATACATAGAATCTGCAGATAACAAGCAGAAATGTCCGGTGAGGAGTCCGACAAGCGGCGCTGCTCCAGCACAAGCTGGCGGAAGAGGCCGAGAATATGATCGCTCATCGGCAGGCGCAGAACCGCCGGACGCTGCTTGCGTCCCCACCATTCTTCAATCCATGGCCCGCTGCAAAAGATATGATAGTCGCCGCTCTCGATCCTCGGCTTGCCGACGGGATAGACTTCCTTGTCGATACTCAAATAGTACGGGTCATCCGGAGCGAACAGCATGAGATCACCGCTCTCAACGGTCGTGATGACTCCGTTCTCCCTGGTGCGGCTGCGCCCTTCAGTCTGGAGCCGCAGCAGATAATACTGTACACCTTCGCTGCGTGACATATGAAACGGTTTGCGGTGGAAGGAGAATCCGGCGGATAGAATGTGGCAAGCGGCAGATGAAGTCATGTGTCCCTCCTAGTCTGATAAATGATAAGCAGATTGTTCATGTTTTAATCATATTATTCATTTTATTATATACGCTTTCATATTACCATGTAGCTAAGCAAAAAACATACAAATGATGTGGAGAAGGCCGTATTGCGGCGCTAATCGCTATATTTACAAACTCTGGAAGCAGTGGATGAAACCAAGAGAACGTAGCGTTCTCCAATGTTTACAGCCCGTTTGTTCAGGTGATGCGCTTCAGGGAAGGTAACCGGGAGTGCGGCGGCAGCAAGCACAGGATGACTCCGGATCACATAAGGAGTGGGAATAACAATGCTTAAGGTTGGATTACAGCTGTACACACTAAGAGAAGAACTGGAACAGGATTTCGAGGGAACTATACGTAAAGTAGCCGAGCTGGGCTACAGCGGTGTGGAGTTCTTCCACTATTTCGGGCGTACGGCCGGGCAGGTGAAGGCGCTGCTTGAAGAGACAGGGCTTGTTGCTGTCGGAGCGCACCGCCCGTACGATGCGATGCTGAATGATACGGAGCAGGAGATTCGCTTCAATCTGGAGATCGGCAACCGCAATCTGATTGTGCCTTATCTGACAGAAGAACAACGGAACTGGCCGGAGGTAGCGGCAGGTCTGCGGACCATCGGCGAGAAATGCCAGGCTGCCGGTGCTGTTCTGTCTTATCATAATCATGACTTTGAATTCACAGAGAAGGTTGACGGCCAGCCAGCCTTTGATTATTTGTTCGAAGCGGTGCCTGCTGAGCAGCTTCAAGTAGAGATGGATACATGCTGGGTGTATTACGGCGGATATGATCCGGCAGAATATATCCGTAAGTACGCAGGACGCCTGCCGATCATCCACCTCAAGGACCTGAAGAAGAAAGAGGACGGCTCACCGGAGACTGTAGTACTCGGCGAAGGTGAAGTGGATTTGGCTGCTATCATTGAAGCAGCTGCTGCGGCTGGTGTGGAATGGGCAGTGGTGGAGCAGGACTTCTGCAGCCGCTCGCCGCTTGGTAGTGTGGCCGACAGCCTGAACTGGATCAAAACATATGAGAATCAAGGAGGAAGTATTCATGTCTAACAAACTCAAAATTGCTATTATCGGTTGCGGTGGTATCGCAAACGGAAAACATATGCCAAGCCTTGCCCGTCAGGAGGATGCCGAAATGGTGGCATTCTGTGATATCGTGGAAGAACGTGCCCAGGAGGCTTCCAAGACCTACGGCTGTGAAGGCGCTGCCGTATTTACCGATTTCCGCGAGTTGCTGGCAACGGGCGGATTCGATATCGTGCATGTCTGCACGCCGAATGACAGCCACTCCGAGATTACGGTTGCTGCACTTGAAGCCGGCAATCATGTGTTGTGTGAGAAGCCGATGGCCAAGACCACTGCACAAGCTAAGGAAATGCTGGATGCCGCTAAGCGTACAGGCAAGAAATTGTCCATCGCCTATCAGAACCGTTTCCGCGCAGACAGCGAATATCTGAAGGGGCTGTGTGAAGAAGGGGAGCTTGGCGATATCTATTACGGTAAGGCTATTGCGCTTCGCCGACGTGCGGTTCCAACCTGGGGCGTGTTCTTAGATGAAGAGAAGCAGGGCGGAGGACCGCTGATCGATATCGGTACCCATGCGCTGGATCTGACACTCTGGCTGATGAATAACTACAAGCCGCGTATGGTGGTAGGCTCTACCTTCCATAAGCTGGGCCAGAAGAAGAATGCCGCGAATGCCTTCGGTCCGTGGGACCCTGAGCAATTCAAGGTTGAAGATTCCGCCTTCGGCTTCATTACAATGGAGAACGGTGCTACAATTGTACTTGAATCCAGCTGGGCGCTGAACGTATCTGAATTCGGTGAAGCGAAGACCATGCTTGCCGGAACGGAAGGCGGAGCAGATATGAAGGACGGGCTGCGTCTGAACGGCGAACGTGCCGGCCGCCTGTATGAGACCAAGGTGGACCTGTCCTCCGGTGGTGTCGCCTTCTACAGCGGAGCTGCGGAGAATGAAGCAGACCGTGAAGCCCGTTTGTGGCTGGAAGCCGTAAGAGAAGACAAGGAACCGGTGGTTCTGCCGGAGCAGGCTTTCGTAGTTACCCAGATTCTTGAAGCAGTGTATGAATCAGCACGTACCGGACGCGCCGTATATTTCGACGGAAGTTCTGACAACTAAGAGCATCTTTCGGCTCACGCGACTATCAGAGAAACAGGAGTGGAATCCATGAGTTCAATTAAACATACTGTAGCCATCATTGGTTACGGCGGAATGGGAAGCTACCATACCCAATTAATCAAAGAGAGTGACCGGGTGGTAGTGACTGGCGCTTTCGATCTGCTGGCAGAGCGGCGCGCCTTGGCTGAGGAAGCAGGCTACACCGCGTATTCCAGCTATGAAGAAGTGCTGGCAGATCCGGCTGTGGACATCGTTCTGATCGCTACACCGAATGATGTTCACAAGGACATCGCCCTTCAGGCTTTTCAGGCGGGCAAGCATGTAGTCTGTGAGAAGCCGGTGGCCATGTCCTCGGCTGAATTCATCGAGATGCAGGCTGCTGCGGAGGCGGCCGGACGGGTGCTGATGGTGCATCAGAACAGACGCTGGGATGAGGACTTTCGCGTAATCAGGGAGATGTATGGGCAGGGAACGATTGGATCACTCTTTCAGATTGAATCCCGGGTGCACGGTGCCAACGGAATTCCCGGCGACTGGCGTCATGTGAAGGAGCAAGGCGGCGGGATGCTGCTGGACTGGGGTGTGCATCTGCTGGATCAGCTGTTGTTCATGATTGACAGCAAGGTGAGCAGTGTCAGCAGCAGTCTGAGCTATATCCTCGGCAATAACGTGGATGACGGATTCGATGCAGTGCTGCAGTTCGAGAATGGCATCAGAGCCATCGTGGAGGTAGGGACAACCAACTTCATCACGATGCCAAGATGGTATGTGAAGGGCACCGGGGGAACCGCTATTATTGAAGACTGGTCACTGAGAGGCAGAATTGTAGCCCCCAACCACGAATCGGAAAAGATCGAACCGACACCGATCCGCGCAGGTGTAGGCTTGACCAAGACGATGGCCCCGCCTTCAGAAGGCTCGACGGTCCTTGAAGATCTGCCTGCGGCATTAGAAATGCCCTCCAGCTTCTATGATAATCTGGCCGCTGTCATCGAAGGCACGGCGGAGCCGATTGTCAAGAATGCCGAGGTGCTTCGTGTGCTGAAGCTCATTGAGGCAATCTTTGAAGCAGAAGAGCGTAATGAGACGATTAAGAATTTCGATAACTACGGAGCTTAAGTTAAGCTTCAATACGACCTTAGGAGAGGTGGAATCTGCAAATGAAACTTGGAGTATTTATGGTGTTGTTCGGCGGCCGCAAGCTGGAGGATGCACTGGACTATGTGGTCTCCAAAGGACTAAAGGCTGTTGAGATCGGTACCGGAGGGTATCCCGGGAACAGCCATTGCAATCCCAAGGAGCTGCTGGAGAATGAAGCGGCCCTTCGGGAATTCAAGCAGCAAATTGAATCACGCGGCTTGATCATCAGCGCACTAAGCTGCCACGGCAACCCGCTGCACCCGCAGAAGGAGCTGGCAGACAAGGATCATGAGGTGTTCGTAGACACCGTGAAGCTTGCACAGAAGCTGGGCGTCAAGGTTGTGAATACCTTCTCCGGCTGTCCGGGCGATCATGAAGGCGCGAAATATCCGAACTGGCCGGTTGCCCCATGGCCGAATGATTACCAGGAGATTCTGGCCTGGCAGTGGGAGAACAAGGTCATTCCTTATTGGACAGAGCAAGCGGCCTTCGCTACTGCACATGATGTGAAGATTGGTCTTGAGCTGCACGGAGGCTTCTCGGTACACACTCCGGCTACCCTGCTGAGATTAAGAGAAGCTGCCGGGGATGCCATCGGGGCAAACCTTGACCCGAGCCATATGTGGTGGCAGGGAATTGATCCGGTGCAGGCTATTCATATTCTCGGCCGTGAAGGCGCGATTCATCACTTCCATGCGAAGGATACCGCTATCGATCCGGTGAACGTTAACAAGCATGGTCTGACGGATATGCAGTCCTATACGAATATGCTGGACCGCGCCTGGCAGTTCCGTTCCGTAGGTTACGGACACGATGTCAAGGTCTGGGCAGATATGATGAGCGCACTCCGTCTTGTAGGCTACGACTTTGTAGTCAGCATCGAGCATGAAGACGGCCTGATGTCGATTGAAGAAGGCTTCTCCAAAGCGGTAGACAATCTCAAGCAGGTGCTGATCGAAGAGCCGCTGTCTGAGATGTGGTGGGTCTAACCGGTGGAGAGCTTCACTAAAGTCCAATTGAACGACTGGCAGCTTAGTCTCCTGACTGCCGCAGCCTTTGGGACAGATGTGCAGATCGCCAGCAGCAGGGAGCTGACCGCAGGATTCTTTAATACGGCCTATGATCTGGAGCTTAGCGATGGCCGTTCTGTCATTCTTAAGGTGGCTCCGGACCCGGAGACAGAGACTCTTAGCTATGAGAAGGATATCATGCGTGCTGAGGTGGAGGCTCTACGGCTGGTACGTGCTGCAGGCGGTGTGCCTGTACCGGAAGTGTACAGCTATGACGACAGTCTGCAGCTGGTTCCGTGTCCTTATTTTTTTATGGAGAAGATTGAAGGGCAGCCGTATAACGAAGTGAAAGAGAGTCTCACCGAGGAACAACGGTATTCCATTGAATTCGAGCTGGGCCGGTACCAGCGGAGAATCAATGCGATTGAAGGTTCAGCCTTCGGTCTGTTCGGCAAAGAGCCTGGCGGAATCGGACTCACCTGGAGGGAGACCTTCAAGTCTATGCTGCTGAATGTGCTTCAGGATGCGGTCAGACTGGAGGCGAGGCTGCCGGCTGGTCAGCAGGAAATAGAGCAGGTGCTGGAACTGTACCTGCCGGCTCTGGATGAAGTGACCCAGCCGCGATTGGTACACTGGGATCTGTGGGGCGGCAACCTTTTTATACAGGATGGGGTAATCGTATCGATTATTGACTGGGAGCGGGCGATGTGGGGCGATGTGCTGCTGGAGTATTATTTCCGGCATTTCGAGAGCTCGGCGGCGTTCTATGAGGGATACGGATCGGCTTTTACCAGCCGCAATGAAGGGCTGCGCAAGCAGCTATATGACCTGTATCTGGATCTGATCCTAGTGATCGAATGTTACTCACGCCAGTATAAGGATGAGAATCATATTAACTGGGTACACGATAATCTTGCGGAATCCTGGACGCGGTTTACAGCTTTGGTACTATAGCATACTTATGAGGCCGGGTCTCTTATTGAGATCCGGCCTTATAACCTGTTGATCCTCAGTAACTGTTGCGGATGGCAACAACCGGATCGGTGTCAGCTTCATAGTCAACGCCGCCGGATTCGAAGCCAAACAGCTGGAAGAACTCGCGTCTGTAACCGGCAAGATCTGAATATTCGTAGACGTTCTCCGTGCTTAGCATGGGCCAGATCCGGTCCACTTCTGTCTGCACGGCATAGCTCAACTCATGGTCATCTATCCGTATGCGCCCTTGTGCATCTACCGGAGTCCCTTCAGGGTTGTACAGGAAATCGGTATACAGCCGATAGGCTTGCTCAATACAGCCTTCGTGCACTCCCTGATCTTTCATGACCTTGTAGAGGACTGAAATGTACAGCGGAACTACAGGAATCGCCGAGCTCGACTGGGTCACCAGACCCTTGCTGACTGCCACATAGGCGCGGCCGCCATTCCGTGATAATTCTGCATTCAGCTCTATGGATGTGGCTTCCAGATGGTCTTTAGCCCGGCCGATGGTCCCGTCGCGGTAGATAGCCTGTGTTAACTCTGGACCTACATAGGAGAAGGCGAGGGTAACCGCATCTGCTGCCAGAACGCCGGAATCCCGGAGCGCTTCAATCCATAGCTGCCAGTCCTCCCCGCCCATCACATGAACTGTATCATTGATTTCAGCTTCGGTGGCCGGTTCAATCTGTACGGTGCTTAGTTCTCCGGTATGGAAATTGACGGTTGTATTGGTATAAGGGCTGCCGATGGGCTTCAACACAGATTGATGAACTTCTCCGGTCTGCGGGTCTGTTCTGCGTGCCGAGGCAACGCTATAAATGACAAGGTCAACCTGTCCAAGCTCGCTGCGGATCAACGCTATAGTCCGTTCTTTCGTCTCAGCGGTAAAAGCGTCCCCGCATACGCTATAGGAGCGCAGGCCGGCTGTATGGGCCATCTCCTCAAACGCTGCGGAATTATACCAGCCTGCGGAAGCAGTTCGTGTCTCGCTGGCTGTACTCGGCCTATAGACACCTACAGTGGCTGCTCCAGCACCGAAGGCTGCTGCAATTCGGGCGGCAAGCCCATAACCGGTTGAAGCGCCGATAACGAGCACATTGCGGGGACCTGTAAACCTTTTTTGATTCAGTACATAGGTCACTTGCTCCTGTACCTGCTGTGCACAGCCTGCCGGGTGGGCAGTTGTGCAGATGAACCCGCGGGTTCTCGGTTTTATGATCATTAGAATAGCTACCTCGCTTTCATCGGTGGATGCAGGGACTGCTGAAATAACCATACCAGATGACTACTTTCTTTGGCAAAGGGAGGGATGTGGAGATGATGCGCGTAACTGTCAGGAATTTTGCTATGGATGTGCTCTTCGTGTATTCTCATAGTAGTGGTAACGCCTGGCCCTGAATAATGATTGTTGACGGTGGCGTTTTCAGAAAAATCTTGACGTAAGCCCCCTAAGATAGATAAAATAATAGTATTGCGTGTTTTTTCGATATTAAGAATGAAGATCATAACTTGAAAAGAAACAGAGAGGGTGACAGGATGGAGCGCCTTTTAGAGGTAAAAGACCTGGCTATATCATTCAGAACACGCGGAGGAGAAGTTCAAGCAATCCGTGGTGTCAGCTTTCATGTAAATAAAGGGGAGACACTGGCGATTGTTGGCGAATCCGGTTCCGGTAAGAGCGTAACCTCGCAAGCCGTCATGAAGCTGGTTCCTCAGCCTGCGGGCGAATATAAACGTGGACAGATTTTGTTCGATGGACAAGATCTGATCGGCAAGAGTGAGAAGCAGATGCAAAAGATCCGCGGCAAAGAAATCGGAATGATCTTCCAGGATCCGATGACTTCACTCAACCCGATGATGAAGGTTGGCCGGCAGATTACGGAAGTGCTGTTCAAGCATGAGAATATCACGAAGGAAGCTGCCTACAAACGTGGCGTTGAATTGCTTAATCTGGTAGGGATTCCGTCACCGGAACGCCGTTTCCAGCAGTATCCGCATGAATTCAGCGGCGGGATGCGCCAACGTGTTGTAATCGCTATGGCACTGGCTGCTAACCCTAAGCTCCTGATTGCCGATGAGCCTACAACCGCGCTTGACGTAACTATTCAGGCACAGATCCTTGATCTAATGAAGGACCTGCAGAAGAAGATTGATACAGCGATCATTTTCATCACCCATGACCTTGGGGTTGTGGCGAGAATGGCTGACCGTGTTGCCGTAATGTATGCCGGACAGATCGTTGAAATGGGTACCGCAGAAGAGATCTTCTACGATCCAAGACATCCGTACACATGGGGCCTGCTGGCTTCCATGCCAAGTCTGGAGAGCAAGGGCTCGATGCTTACAGCGATCCCGGGCACACCTCCCGACCTGATCAAGCCGCCTAAGGGTGATGCTTTTGCCCTGCGCAGCACGTATGCAATGGCGATCGACATGGAGAAGGAACCGCCAATGTACAAGGTATCGGACTCCCATCTTGTGAAGTCCTGGCTGATGCATCCGATGGCACCAGCGGTAGAGCCGCCGGATGTCGTGAAGAAACAGCGCCGCGTCTTGAGCAATGCTTATCCAGAGCCGGTACTTGTCGGCAACAGCAGCGAATACTAAGTTCGATTGATTAGATCAACGTCAGGCCTTCAGGGGCCTGGCGTTTTTTGTTATATGGGATGTTATATTTCATGTAAACCTAAAACAAAACTAACTAATATAAATAAAAGTGTTGACTTAATCTCATTTGCGCAGCAAAATGTAAGGGTATACATAGGGAGGTTATGATGAGATGAGAAAAAGATCCTTAACGGCGTTGATATCCTTATCACTGCTGTCGGCATGCAGTGGAGGGAATCCGGAAGGGCCGCCAGAGTTCGGGAATGTATCTGTACACGATCCCTCTGTGATTAAGGTAGAGGATACGTATTATGTGTTCGGTTCACATCTGGCCTCGGCTAAATCCAAGGACCTGATGTCGTGGACGCAGATTTCTTCCGGCGTGACGGATGATAACGTGCTGATACCGAATGTAACGGAGGAGCTTAGCGAGACGCTTAGCTGGGCCCAGTCGGATACGCTGTGGGCACCGGATGTCATTCAATTGGCAGACGGCAAGTTCTACATGTATTACGATGCCTGCAAGGGGGATTCTCCGCTGTCGGCGCTAGGTATTGCCGTGGCCGATAAAATTGAAGGCCCTTACAAGAATAAAGGCATTATTCTGAAATCGGGAATGTCCGGCATCGGGGATGATGGAGAGGTCTATGATGCTACGGAGAAGCCGAATGTGGTGGACCCTGATGTGTTTTGGGATAAGGAAGGCAAGCTGTGGATGGTCTACGGCTCCTACTCTGGCGGCATCTTCATCCTGGAGCTGGACCCGGCTACGGGCTTCCCGCTGGAGGGCCAGGGCTATGGCAAGAAGCTGCTCGGAGGGAATCATGCGCGGATTGAAGGGCCGTATATGCTATATAGCCCGGAGACGGACTATTACTACCTGTTCCTCTCTTACGGCGGGCTTGATGCGAATGGCGGTTATAATATCCGAGTAGCCCGTTCCAAGCATCCGGCTGGACCGTTCGAGGACACGGAAGGCAAGGCTATGCTGGAAGCGCAGGGGACACCTGGGGTATTGTTCGATGATCCGGCCTACGCACCTTACGGCGTGAAGCTGATGGGGAATTATGAATTTGTGAATACTGCTGAAGAAGCCGCCGGATCAGGTACAGGCTATGTCTCCCCGGGACATAATTCGGCCTATTATGATGAGAAGAGCGGGCAGTATTATCTGATCTTCCACACCCGGTTCCCTGGACTTGGGGAACAGCATGAGGTTCGGGTTCACCAGATGTTCATGAACGAAGCGGGCTGGCCAGTTGTCGCACCCCACCGTTACGGCGGCGAGAAGATAGGTAAGTACACGGCCAAGCAGGTGACGGGTGCTTACAAGCTGGTGAACCACGGCAAGGAGATTACGGCTGAGCTGGCGGAGTCGCAGTTGGTGGAGCTGAACACAGACGGCACGATAGGCGGGGCAGTAACAGGTACATGGGCCTTGAGTAATGATCATATGGCGAAGCTGACGATAGAGGGTGCGGAGTACAGCGGGGTGTTCCTGCGGGAATGGAATGAAGCGGCTTCAAGCGAGGTAATGACCTTCACGGCACTTTCAGCAGAAGGCGTTGCAGTCTGGGGCAGCCATGTGTCACCGGAGAAAAAGTAACCTGATCCTGCGAGTATTAAAGCCGCAGCCGGCATCATACCTTTAACCATTACAAACAGCGGGTCTCCCTTAGAATGGGCGGTCCGCTGTTTGCTGTATATAGGAATTAGATGCGATTATGCTTCATACTTGCGCAGAACGATTACAGCGTTGTGGCCGCCGAAGCCAAAGGAATTGGAGATCCCGATCTTAAGGTCCGCTTGGCGGGCTACGTTAGGGACATAATCCAGATCGCAGGCTTCGCCCTGCTGCTCCAGATTAATCGTCGGCGGGATGAGCCCTTCTTGCAGGCTCAGCAGCAGGGCAATAGCTTCCAGACCGCCGGCTGCGCCGAGGGCATGTCCGGTCATCGATTTGTTCGCCGTGACCGGAATCCGGTAGGCTTGATCTCCGAACAGCTTCTTAATAGCCAGAGTCTCCGAACGGTCTCCGACGATTGTACTGGTCGCGTGCGCGCTGATGACATCTACTTCCCCAGGTGTGATTCCGGCCTCGCTGAGTGCCAGCTTCATCGCCTGGTAGGCTCCTACACCCTCAGGATGGGTGGCTACCATATGATAAGCGTCCGAACTCGCGCCATATCCGGTGACCTCGCCATAGATGACAGCATCTCTGCGCAGGGCATGGGAGAGGGACTCCAGAATTACAATAGCTCCGCCTTCCGCGATGACAAATCCGTCCCTGTTCTGGTCAAAAGGCCGGCTCGCCCCTTGCGGCTCCCCGTTCCGGGTAGACAAGGCGGTCGCATTGCCGAAGCTGGCCAGGGCAATCTCGGTCACCGCCGCTTCCGCCCCTCCGGCGATGATCACATCGGCCCCGCCGTAACGGATCAGGCGGAAGGCTTCGCCAATGGCCGTGTTCCCGATGGAACAGGCAGTCACCGGCGAGAGTGTAGGCCCCTGTGCCCCGAGCTTGATGCTGATCATCGCTGCCGCCATATTGGAGATCAGCATCGGGATAAGGGTAGGGCTTACCCGCTCCGGCCCCCGGGAACGAAGCAGCTCGCCCTGGTCCATCAACGTCTGGATACCGCCAACGCCGGAGCCTACATAGACGCCCAGCCGTTCCCGGTCCAGCTCTTCCAGCCGGAGACCGGAGTGTGTCCAGGCCTCCTCTGCGGCGGCAAGCGCGAACTGGCTGAACCGGTCCATCCGCCGGGCCTCCTTGCGGCCGAATCTGGCATCCGGGTCGAAGGCCTGCACCGAGCCGGCGATCTTGGTTTTGAAATGGGTGGTATCAAAAGATTCAATCGGCGTAATCCCCGATTCTCCTGCTGTAAGGCGGCTCCAGAACTGGTCCACAGTATTGCCGAGCGGGGAGATGACACCCATTCCTGTAATCACGACACGTTCCATTTGCTATTCCTCCTGTTATTTTGAATAAGCTTATTTTTTCATGTTGCTTATCCTATTACAAGTTGTAGTTTATACTAGTATAATCACTACTACACTAACTGACAGACGAAGGTTATGGCAGGAGGAAGCATGATGTCCAATCAGAACAGGCTTCAAGCATTATCGGAATTCCTGAAAGCAAGACGCGCTGCCATCACCCCGGCAGCGGCGGGGCTCCCGGAAGGCACACGCAGGCGGACGCCCGGGCTCCGGCGCGAGGAAGTGGCGCAGCTCTCCGGAGTAAGCAGCACCTGGTATACCTGGCTGGAGCAGGGGCGGGATATTAAAGTGTCTCCATCCGTTCTTGATTGTATTGCTGCAGCACTTCAACTGACGAAGGATGAGCGGAGTTACTTGTTCGCTCTGGCGCTGGAGAACGGACCGGGAGTCGCAGACTATACCCAAGAGGAGCCTTCGGTGATTCATCCGTCCCTGCAGAAGATATTGCAGGAGCTGAAGACCTGCCCGACAATCATCTCGGACCGGCACTGCGGTATTGTCGGCTGGAATGAGGCTGCGGCGCATGTATTTCTTGATTTCGCCAAACTGGCTCCACAGCAGCGCAATATGATCTCACTGCTGTTCGAGCGCAAGGAGTTCAGGCGGCTGGCGGTAAATTGGGAGCAGTTCGTCCGGGGATACTTATCGATCTTCCGCGCTTACTATGGGCAATACCTGGAGGACAGCTGGTACGATGAATTCATCGCGGAGATGAAGGAGCGGCATCCGGAATTCAATCATTTATGGGAAGAGAGCCGGGTCAGCTCCGCACCGGATGTTGTACTCGAATTCCGGCATGCCAAAGCCGGTAAAATGCTGTTCCATCTCACCTCCCTCCAAGTGCAAGGTGCAGCGGATCTGCGCTGCAGCATCTACACGCCAGCGGGTGAAACGGGTACAGAAGCCAAGCTGAAGCAGCTCATGGAGCTTAAGTAATGAAGGCGATAGATTTTTCTTATGGATTCATAAAAAACTATAAATATGCAATATAGATTTTGCAGTTTATACTCCTAATATGATGAATTTCTTCCTGCGGGGACCGGAAAAGGGGTAAAGACATAATGGCTAAAGTAACGGGATTAGAAGGCGTAGTTGCCGGAGAAACAGCAATTGGATTGGTAGATGGAGAGAAAGGGTATCTGGTGTACCGTGGACACTGGGCGAAGGAGCTTGCGGTGAGCAAAAGCTATGAAGAAGTCGCTTATTTGCTCTGGAACGGACACCTGCCTAATGCGGAGGAGCTGGCGCAGCTCAAGGCGCAAATGGCAGCGGAGAGAGCGATTCCTGAATATCTCTCCAAGATGCTTGATCTGTATCCGGCTTCTGTACCGCTGATGCTGGTATTACAAAGTGCAGTGGCTGCGCTTGGGGATGAGGAGAACGCTACCTGGCCGCCCACGCTGAAGCAGGCCGTGCGGCTGACGGCAATGCTTCCGGCGATCATAGCTTACAGGTACCGCAGCCTTCAGGGATTGCCGCCGCTGAAATCGCTTCCTGAGCTCGGCCATGCCGCGAATTATCTGTATCTGCTCACAGGCAAGCTGCCTGAAGAGGCTCATGTGAAGGCGCTTAGCGCCTATATGATCCTTTGCATGGAGCATGGCATGAATGCCTCGACCTTCGCCGGACGGGTGGTGCTGTCCACGGAATCGGATCTATGTGCGGCTGTAGCCGGATCAATCGGGGCCATGAAGGGTCCGCTGCATGGCGGCGCGCCGTATGAAGTGATATCGATGCTGGAGGAGATCGGGACGAAGGAACGCGCAGAGCCTTGGCTGAGAGGGAAGCTTGAGGCCGGGGAGAAGCTGATGGGCTTCGGGCACCGGATCTACAAGACCAAGGACCCGCGGGCTGAAGCGCTGCAGATTGCGACTCTTACGATGATCGGCAAGGACGCCTACTTTGATCTTGCGCTTCATGTGGAGGCTACAGCGGTTGCGTTGCTGGAGGAATACAAGCCGGGCCGCCGCCTGTTCACCAATGTAGAGTTCTATGCTGCGGCTATTCTGAAGGCGCTGAAGCTGGCGCCGGAGATCTTCACGCCTACGTTCACAGCGGGAAGAATTGTCGGCTGGACGGCCCATCTGCTGGAGCAGTCAGCCCATAACCGGATTTTCCGGCCACAATCTACTTATATCGGACCTATGCCTGAATCAGAGACGCTCTGATAGCAGCTGCTTCTCTATTGAACGTGCAAAAACACCCCCGGCCGTCTACCAGCCGGAGATGCTTAACAAGGGAATGTTAATGAGAGAGTACGAGGGGGATACTCTTACATTAGATTAGAAATCAGAGGTTGCTACTTCGATTGTGCCGAAGACTGCACCGGCAGCTGTGCTCAGAAGTCCTGCGACCAGCAGGGCATGAACGGAAAGAGTGAGACTGTTAAATGCAGGGATAATATAAGTTACCACAGGTGCATTGACTCTGTAAATAACAAGATCCACGGGGAACCCGGAATTGTTGTTTACAGTCACAGCAGCGTTGATGCCACCTGCCAGATTTTCATAGAAAGATTTACCTACAGAAGCCGGCAGATTGAAGAATTGTTGCGGTAATAAGATAGCCATTGTAATGTCCTCCTTTTCCTTGTGATAGGATAGTATATTCGGCAAAACTATGATTGCTGTAACGTATGCCATGGGAGATTGACACATTTCAATAGGATGCCTTGAGGTTCATAGACAACCCGAATCTATGGTACACTGGATGTAATCTAGTGACAGGTAAGGGGAAATGACAACGATGAAGCTGGTGTCCTGGAATGTTAACGGTCTGAGAGCTTGTGTGAATAAAGGGTTTAACGAGTATTTCCGGGAGGTTGACGCAGATATCTTCTGTGTGCAGGAAACGAAGCTCCAGGAAGGTCAGATTGTTCTGGATCACGGGGAGGAATATGCCCAGTACTGGAATTATGCGCTCAAAAAAGGATATTCGGGTACGGCTGTATTCACTAGAATCAAGCCGCTATCCGTACGATATGGACTGGAGCAGGAGACGGAGGATGAGGGGCGGATTATCACCTTGGAATTCCCGGATTTCTATCTGGTTAATGTATATACGCCGAATGCTAAGCGCGATTTGTCGAGACTGGACTACCGGATGGACTGGGAGGATCGGTTCCGCACCTACTTGCTGAAGCTGGATGAGCATAAACCGGTTGTGGTGTGCGGGGATCTGAATGTGGCGCATCAGGAGATTGACCTGAAGAATGCGAGATCGAACCGGGGGAATTCAGGCTTCACCGACGAAGAACGCGGCAAAATGACCACGCTGCTCGCAACCGGCTTCGTGGATACCTTCAGATGGTTCTATCCTGAGCTGGAGGGTGCCTACAGCTGGTGGTCTTACATGCCTAAGGTCAGAGAGAAGAATGTGGGCTGGCGGATCGATTATTTTCTCGCTTCAGAGCGCTTGACCCCGCGTCTGCTGGACGCCGGAATTGAATGTAATGTCCTTGGCAGCGATCATTGCCCGGTGGTCCTCCATCTGGCGGATGCGGCGGAAGCATAGACAGAGTGTATATATACGATATAAAAAGAGGCCGTATCCCGGAGTTCGGGATACGGCCTCTTTCAATTGTAACGCCGGTTGAGGGGCGGCTTGCCCGGTTATTCTGACGCACTGCCTGGCTACAGCACCGGCGGTCGCCGGTGCTTCGTGGCCTGCTCGTAACTATATGCAATCCCTAGCAGCATAGCTTCACTATGTGCTGATGCACAGAAGGTGATACCTTGCGGACCCTTGGTAAGATAGCCGCCTGGTGCAACAATACCCGAGTAGGTGTAGCCGGCAGGAACTGTAATCAGCGGATAACCCGCTCTCGCCGCTACTTCACATCCGTGATCTCCGGGGAACAGGAGCACATCCAGACCGTAATGCTCCAGGGCATAATCGATTCCCTGACTACCGGCCAGTGAACGGGAAGAATGCAGCTCCTCAAGGTATTCCTGCTCTGTAATATCATCCCCGGAGGTGTTAAGCCATTCCAGTGTTCCCTGGCCGTATTTCAGTGCCTGTTCGCTATGCTGTTGATTGAAATCTATCAGCTCGTGCAGAGAATGCACAGGAGCGGATTCCGGCAGGCCTCCCAGATAGCGGTTCAACCCTGGCTTGAATTCATATTGCAGAATCGTAGCCTTCCATTCCGCATCCTGACAGGGGAGCTCTACGGGGTCAATGATTTCTGCCCCCAGCTCTCTCAGGGCCGCTATGGCAGATTCCATCATATCCAAGGCTTCATTATCCAGATCCTTATAATAGAATCGCGGAATTCCGATCCGCTTGCCTGCCAGTGCATGAAGCTCCAGACCTGCCGAATAATCCAGTGCAGCAGAGGAAGAAGAGTCAGCGCTCCCGGCTAATACATTAAGCAGGAGTGCAGCGTCCTTGACCGTTCTGGTCATCGGACCGGCGCTGTCCTGGCTGCTGATTCCCGGTATAACGCCCTTGTTGCTGACCAGTCCCCAGGTAGGCTTCAGGCCGACCATGGAGTTATGGGCTGCCGGGCTGATGATGGAGCCGGAGGTCTCCGTGCCCACGGCGACGGTGACAAGGTTAGCGGCAACCGCAGCCGCACTTCCCGAGCTGGAGCCGCCAATGAACAGCTCTCCGGGTCCGTAAGGGTTCAGTACAAGCCCACCGCGCGAGCTGTATCCGGCCCACATCGCGGGCGACATGAAGTTGGCCCATTCGGTCATATTGGCTTTGCCCAGAATCACTGCCCCGGCTGTCCTTAGCCGTGTGATAAGCTCAGCATCATCTGCTGCTATACACTCTGCAAGCGCCAGGGCTCCTGCACTGGTGTGCAGCTGATCTGCTGTACCGATGTTATCTTTGACCAGGACCGGAATACCGTGCAGCAGTCCCCGGCTGCCCTGATCCCTTCGTTCCTGGTCGAGCCTCGCGGCAATCGCAAGAGCCTCTGGATTCACCTCCAGTACGGAGCGGAGCAGACCGTCCAACCGGTTGATCCTTTCCAAATACCAGCCCACCAGCACCTTGGAGGTTAGGCTTCCTTGTGTCATTTTCTCTTGAATGCTGGTGATGTCTGCTTCTATTAACCACTCTTGCTCATTTAGAGCAGGGGATATACGCGAAAAGTCGTTATTACTCATAAGAATGTTGTACCTCTATTCATTGTTTGTCGTGTTGTCCACGGTCTCGCTTGCCGCTGCCTGATGCCGCTTAGGCCAGCTGATTACATTGCGGGTTCTGCTAAGCTCCTCGTAGAGGAGCGGACGGTCACGCTTAATCAGCCGCAGCACCAGATGGATGAAGAAGGCCAAATCTGCCAAGAGGATGACTATTTTCACAAGAGCAGCCAGGGCTGTGCCGATGGAGACGAAGAAGGAAGAGTCAGGCATCAGGGAATTCATTCCGCCTAAGACGCCATAGAGTAATCCATATCGTGCCCATACCCCCAAGGGCCGGACCGAACCGCCGTCTTCACTCCTTAGCTGGATACGCACAACCCATTTGCCGAAGGTGCGTCCGCCTGTGAACAGAGGAATGCTCAGGAAATACACCATACTAACTGCCCACAACGAAATACTCAGCGAGAGCAGATTGAGGAGAATGGTCACCGCGAGCAGTAGGATGGAATCCAGCAGGAAAGCAAGGGCGCGGCGGGTGTAGGTTACTTTTTTGGCAGAAAGGTCCTCTTGGCTGTCTAGCTTCTCAATCCTCGGAAGCAGGCCGGAGATCCATAGGGATATCTTGAAGCCGGCAATGCCGCCCAGCGTATTCGTGATCATATCATCGACATCGAAGATCCGGTAGGGATGGTCGAAGAACCCGTAAATGCCGGTAATCTGTGTAATCTCGAACAACAGCGACAGCGCAAAGGACAGAATAATGCATACCACCCAGCGCGTGCGGAAGTAGTAGCCCAGGAACATACCGAAGGGTACGGTCAGCAGTACATTGAAGGCTGCCAGCAGAAAATCCGCTCCGGTCAGCACATTAAGGTAGCTGGAAGGGTCGCTGCGCGTAATTGGCGTATTGTGCAGAATATCCTGGATGAATTGTAGCGGCACGAACTGGAGCATACTTCCGGAGGGGGCTGCATTATGCCTGGAATCAGGCAAAGGCAGAAGGACCAGGAAGAATGCGTTAAGCAGGTACAGCAGCAGCAGATACAGCACCAAGGCCCGGATTTTATTGATATAGCCGTGCCGTCGGTATTGCACAATCAGGAACGGTAAGGTGAAGAATAGTGCCGCAACCGGAAAGGCCATGAATGCATAGGAAATCGGAAATAGATAAGTCTGGAACATGGGTTCACCTGCTGTCTGGTTTATGTCACAACGACTCCATTATAGAATTAAACATAAACCGTCTCAACAGAATTAATCATTCTAACCGTTCTTTCCTGCATAGACATGTTAGGAGAGGAGCGTGAGCACTGTATGGAAAAGAAGGTTCAACAGTATTACAAGCTCAAGGCGAAGCAGAAGGAGCTGGAAAAGGAACTGGCCGGACTCCGCCAGGAGATCCTTGCCCACGTTAATGAAGCGGGGCAGACCGAAGCGGTGTTCGGCAGCTACAAGGTCAAGCTGGTCACGCAGAACCGCAAGGAATATGATGACGACAAACTCTATCAGACCCTGTCTGACCCCGAGCTGTGGAGGCTGCTCTCCCGGGCAGACCCGGCCAAGGTGGCCAGCCTGACGAAGCTGAAAGTGATCGCGGAAGAGAAAATCGCCCATACGTATGATGTGAAGACCATTCAGCTGCTGCAGGTGGATAAGCAGTAGAGGAAGCGCTGCCGGAAGTGGAGGACTTACATCATGCTCAGCTTCCGGTTGTACATAGATTATAGATGCGTGCCATCTTCCCGGTCTTCCGCTATACTTATACAGAGACAGTGAAGATATGGAGGAAGAGAAGAAATGAAGGATTTTGAGCAGATGCTGGAGAAATACGCAGAGCTGGTAGTCAAGGTCGGTGTGAATGTGCAGCCGGGACAAGTGCTGATGGTTCACGCCCCGCTGGAGACAGCGGAGCTTACCCGGCTGATTGTAGGCAAGGCCTATGACGCCGGAGCGAAATACGTGCTTGTAGACTGGGACGATGAAGCGGTCACACGCATCCGTTACGAGAGGGCTCCTGAGGAATCGTTCGGGTATTATCCGCAGTGGCATGCCGATATGCTGGAGGGATTCGCTGAAGAAGGCGGGGCTATATTACATATAAAGGTGCCGGACCCGGAATTATTCCGCGGGATCGATTCGGCCAAGGTCTCTACTGCCGTTAAGGCGGCTGCGGTTGCGCGCAAGAAATACCAGGCCTACACCCGCAACAGCAGAATCAGCTGGTCGCTGATCAAGGCGCCGACACGTGCCTGGGCGGACAAGGTGTTCGCAGATCTGCCGGAGGAAGAGCGGATCGATGCAATGTGGGAAGCGGTGTTCCAGATGAACCGTGTGAACAGCGAAGACCCGGTGGCTGCCTGGCGGAGTCATATCGGCGAGCTGAAGCAGAGCCAGGACCGCATGAATGCCAAGCGCTACAAAAGCTTGCACTACCGCGCTCCGGGCACGGATCTGCGTGTCGAGCTGCCGGAAGGCCATTTATGGCGCGGCGGCGGCGGAGAGAACGCGCGTGGCGTCTATTTTGTAGCCAATATGCCTACAGAAGAGATCTACACGATGCCCCACCGCACCGGCGTGAATGGCACCGTCAAAAGTACGCTTCCGCTGAACCTGAACGGGCGGCTCGTCGATGGAATTACCGTTACCTTCACAGACGGCAAGGTTACCGCCTATGACGCTGAATCCGGCCGTGAGCACCTGACCTCACTGCTGGATACGGATGAAGGTGCCTCCTATCTAGGAGAAGTGGCGCTGGTGCCGTATGATTCGCCGATCTCCCGGCTGAACAGAGTGTTCTACAACACCGGAATTGACGAGAATGCTTCCTGTCATTTCGCGCTGGGCAGCGCCTATCCGGTGAATATTGAAGGGGGCACCTCCATGACCAGCGAGGAACTGTTATCCAGAGGAGCTAACGTCAGCCTCACGCATGTCGATTTCATGGTAGGCTCCGATGCGCTAGATATTGACGGAGAACTGGCTGACGGCACGATTGAGCCGGTGTTCCGTAAGGGAAATTGGTTACTCTAGGTGTGTCCTATCGAGAAGTGAAGTAATCTACAGAACTAAGTCATCCTAACGGATGAATAGGATTACTTTCGCACCAGCACACCTTCTCCACAGCAGCAGGAAACTATAGTTTCCTATATAACAAGACTGGCCGCAATATTCCCGGCAGCGGGGATTGCGGCTTTTCTGTTGTTCATGAGGGTTATAAAATAATTGCCGCAGACTAAAACTGTTTGCATAACCTCTCCGTCTAATTCATGTAAAAGTGATGGAGAGGAGAGGGAGAGATGACGATGTCCGGGGCAGAGATGAAGCGGGTCACTGCCGCTGTGCCGCTTGAAGAGACGGATTTTGTCAAAGCGGTGATGGAGCATAGCGACCAGCTATACCATATTGCTTACAGTTATCTGGGCAACCGCAATGACGCACTGGAAGCGCTCCAGGAGACCACCTGCCGGGCCTGGATAAAGCGGCGAACCCTGAAGGACCCCAGCGCGTTCAAAACCTGGCTGATCCGAATATTAATCTATGTCTGCATAGACGAGCAGCGCAGAAGAAAGAGGGCAGTCCCTACAGCCGCAGAGAATATGCAGGAGCCGGTCTTGCAGACCAGTACGGATTCCATGGAAATGCAGTGGGCGCTCTCGCAGGTGAAGGTGAAATACCGCCATGTGCTGCTGCTCAAATATTATAATGATCTGACCCTGGCCGAGATCGCAGTCCTGCTGGGCAAGCCGGAGGGAACCGTCAAAACCTGGCAGCACAAGGGCCTGAAGCAGCTTAGGGAAATTATGAAGAACCGGGGTGAATGGAATGAACAGTAGCAGAGAAGAACAGGCGATGCTGTCTGATGCTCTACGTATCCGTGAGGAGGTACGGGTGGACTGCGGGGGCAATGAGATTAGAGGGGCGGTGCAGGCGGGAATCGAGCGCGGACGCCGGAAGAGCTGGCAAGGCAGACTCACCAAAGGCTCCTTCCTCGGATTAGCCGCAGCCGCGATTGCTGCAGTGATTCTGTTCTTCATCCCAGTCATTCATGATGCAGCACCTCGCGCTGCCGGACCTGCCGGTGAAGTGAATTGGGGCGGGCTGGAAATGTTCAAGCGGCTCTATGAATTCGATTCAGAAGCGCCTACACTGGATACGGCGATTAGGCACGGCTACATTCAGGAGATTAATCAGAGCGCAGCCAGCGGGGATTACCGGATGACCTTGAATGCGGTAACGGCGGATGAGAACAAAATCATCTTTTTATATACAGCTAATGTTGCGGAAGGACAGGAGATTTATGGGATTAGCAGCGCGAGAATCAAGAATCTGGCAACCGGATACGATCTCGACAGCGGCGGTCAGATTGGCGCTAATGCTGAGACAAACGGTTACGACGATTATCGCATTTTCTATGGCCGGGGCGTCATCTATCTGGACCGGAGCAAACCATTCCCGGAGCAGGTTGAAGCCAATTTCCTGATTGCCTCGATGAATGAAGGTAAAATGAAAGATCTGGGGAAGAGCAAGGGTGTAAATGTAGCCGATGTGCATTATTCCCCTAGACTCAGGATCAGCTTCAAGCTGGACCCGAAATTCAAACAGCAGCAGACGGTCATTGTCCAGCCGGAGGAGGATTTCATGCTGGAGGGCGTTCAAGTGATGCTGGAGCAGGTTGAGCTCTCCCCCTTGATGACCCGCACTATAGTCAAAATTAAAAACGAGTCTGAGGTTACATGGCAGAACCGGCAAAAGATATTTGGCGCTGCATACGGGGAAAAAATTCAATCGATTACGAAGTATGGGACCACCGAGATAGGGATGTCCTCAGGATCAGGCACTTACGAGGGCTTTGAATGGTACTCTGGCAGCAATATGCTCGATAAGCCTGAATCGATGCGTATGATCATGAAGGCAGGGACGGGCAAGAATACCAGGGAGATTAACTTGCCCATTCTGCCATGAACCCTTGCATATAAGTGGAAACGAATTTAAAAAGGCTGACTGCTGGTATATCCGGCGGGTCAGCCTTTTTGGCGGTTGGGTTAGAGTGGTTGTAATACCCGGTTATCAAACCTGAAGGCAAGCTTATTGCCGTCAAAAGTCTCTCCGGTCCGCTCGGAATAGCGGCCCTGCGTGTAGCGGGAGACGGTCTTCCGCCAGAATTTCTGTCCGGTGATATTCTTCGCAGCCGGGTTGGTGAACAGCTCCCATTCACCGCGAAACTGTTCAAATACCAGCACCGCCGCCTGTTCCGCGATTCCCGTCCCCCTGAAGGGCTGCAGCAGAAAATAGTCGCTCACGAAATAATCAACGCCCTGTGCGCAGTAAGGAGGGGTGGCGATGCGGGCGAAGCCTGCCGGCATCGCATTAGCTTGAATCAGAAAAGAGTACAGAATGCCCGGCTTGTCCCACCAAATATTCTGCACCTCATACTGGTCTGCCAGCGTGCGGTATTCGTCCGTGTCCTCAAAGATGCCATGCCGGTTAGGCAGATGCCCCTCCACAAGTCCGTAATGTCCCGACAGATCATGCAGATAGAGCGGTAACATATTTTTGATGATATAGGCTTCATCCGGTCCGGTAAGCTTGATTTCAATATTCATTTCCCGCCTGCTTTCTGCAATTATCTATAATGCCTACTCCCACTGTATAACGGAAATGAAGTCTCTTCATAGGCAAGTCTCTGTTATAAACTGAACTTTATCTATTCGCATCTCTAAAAAAGCCGAAACTTCCGTTAACGGAAATTCCGGCTTATTCTCTCTATATATTACTTAGCGGAGACCAGTGCTATATAGCTTACAGGGCCAGTAGAAAGCTTGGTTTTGGTTGTGCCGTCATTGCTATACCGGTACAGACAGTCTTTATCCAGACCGTTGATATAATACAAGCCGGAAATATTGTCTGTAATTACAGAGTAATCGGACTCAACGCCCGTCGTTTTGGTCAAGGATGAATCGGCATTCAGGACGTAAGCATCGGCTGCGGTGAACAATACGGTGGTAAGCGCCGCTCCGTTTCTAACCGTTCGGATATCTTGAACATTCGACAGCGGCAGCGACTTGGAGGAGATAATTTTGCCGTTAGCCAGCGTGCTGATGTAAGCTTTGCCTTTGGAATCTGCATAGACCAGCTTATTCGTGGCAATCTCGCTGATGCTGATCACACTGTTCTGGCTGAGCTGCAGGATCTTCCCGTTCTTATCCATCAGGAAGCCTTTGCCGGTGTTATAGTCCAGCTCATCTCCTGTGGCATCCACTTTAATGCCTTTGTTGAACAGAAAATAATGGTCGGACCAGTTGCCGGCAGTGGCGGCATTGGATTCAAGCGGGTTTTTGGCATTGGCTGCTTTGGGAGCTCCACCGCTAAGGGGGAGAGTATAGAGCACCATAGAGTTTAGAGAATACTCGGTTTCGGCAGGTTTGTTGTCAATCATAAGGTTAACACTTGTAGCATAAGGATGATAAAATTTGCTCTTCTGAATAGCTCCGCTGGCAATCCACTGAATGACACCGCTCCCGTCGCGGGACCTCGAAGCAACCCAGGTAGTGTTGTTCTTCAGCGCATTATAGTAGATCCGCCCGCCTGATACGTCGAAGGCCCGGAAATTCACATCAGCATTGTCTGCTATAAGAGTAAGCTGTGAATCATCGTCAGCGTCGGCCAAGGTGCGGTAAATGTGTCCTGTATCATCCAGGAAGTACAGATATGGACCCTCGAACAGGTAAAAGAGGATATTCCGGTCCCCGAGGAAGCTCGTAATTAAAGCATCGGGATCACTTAGGGACAGCCGCTGAATTCCCATACCGTCATCATAGTAAAAATAGAGATATTTGCCGGTCGAGTCTAGTCCGTTGCCGTCATAGTTCTCAGTGATCTTCTGTGTCTCACTTCCATCTGTGGTCACACGGTATAGAATATCGTTAGAGACATAGTACACATATGATTTCGCAGAAGCAGCCGCTGCTGCTGTGTGTGACTGTCTGCCTCCCCCAAATGTACCGAGTGACGCGAGTAGCAATACAAGCAGAAGGACACCTGTTTTTCTGGATAGTAATTGTAAAGCCTTCATAGTCATTCTCCCCTTCAGCCAATGTGGTGAACAAATAAACCGTTGCGCCGGGACTCATGGTCCGGGTGCATCAATGCGATAAGCAATAGATCAGGATAGCCTGCTGAAGATAGACCAGGCTTTTCTTGAACCCGAATCCGGCAAAATAAGGCGAAGCAATCACCTCTTCACTGACCTCCTCATTGCGGAAGAAGGGAGGACAGGGGTTCAGCAGTGCCCCGGGTCTTGTCTGCTTCATCCGGTCCAGTGTAATCTGATAGGTGATGATATACTCCGGGGTCAGGAAATCTTTGGGCAATGAATCGGTAAGAATCACATCGCTCTCCGGTAACACGTTATCCAGACTTGTATGAAAGGTATAGTTCGGGTGATTGCCGCAGGCCATCTCATGACCTGGCGTACATACATGATGGAACGAGAGATTCAGGGCTTGCGCCGCCTCCAGCCATGTTCTTGATATATTGCCGGGCGGTCCAATGAAGGTGTAGGTCAGCTCCCGGTAGTTGTCCCGGAGGCTGCGCAGAGCATACAGGTCAGCCAGAATCTCACAGGGGTGATTATGTGCAGTCATCGCATTAATAACGGGAACAGAGGCGTAGGCGGACAGCTCCTCCAGTTTGCAGAGGTCAGGTGTTCTGGCAATGATACCATCCCCCCAGTTCTCCAGGTAGCGGACGATATCGCCCGGCGCTTCTTTCTTATCGAGTGTCTCCGGCGGAAAGGTAATGCAGTCCCCGCCCAGGTCACGGATGCCTTTCTCGAAGCTGACCCGTGTCCGCAGACTGGTCTCCGGGAAGAAGAGAATCATTGTTTTACCTTCGAGCAGCGGTTCTGATTTTCGGAGACGAAGCCGGTCGGTTAATTCAAAGATATCCAGAATCTGCTCTGAAGTAAGCTGGTTGATATTCAAAAAATGCATCGGTGTATCCCCCGGTAGATGAGAAATCAGCAATAAATGCCGGTTGAATAAATATACAATAATCAGGAATAGTATACAACCCATTTAATGTTAAAGAGTACATTCTACCGGCAGTTGAATCAGAGGGTATGCAGCTATTCAACCAGCAATTGATAGGATTGTGTATGCTGAAATGCTATGCTGTTTCTGGCAGTGCGCACTGTACATTTAATAATCTCGGAGGGATATCATGCTCGACTTACGTAGAATTGGGGCTTATATATCGCGGCTTCGCAAAGACCAGGACTGGACCCAGCTGGAGCTTGCCGATCAACTGAATGTAAGTCATCAGGCGGTATCGAAATGGGAGCGGGGCGACTCGCTGCCGGATATTGGAACACTTCCGCAGGTTGCGGGGTTATTCGGCCTAACCGTAGATGACATTTTGAATGCAGGAGACCACGCAAAACATCGGGAGCACCCGCATCTGGGACGGATCGTAGAGGAGATTGCAGAGAACAGGCCGGGCCAGGTTACAGAGATGGTCAATGCCGGTAAGCTGGAGATGGAAGAGCTTGTAGAGGTAGCGCCTTTTGTAAAAGCAAGTGCCCTCAATAAGGTTACAGAGGGCATAGACAGCAGCGTCCTTACGTTAGATGTAATTATGCGGCTAGCCCCGTTTCTGGGAAGAGATACATTGGATGAACTGGTTCGTCAGGCTGAAAAGAAAGAAATGGCTTGGAATGTCATTTCCGGACTTGCCCCGTTCGTCAGCAGTGGCACCTTAAGCCTGCTTGTTGATCAAGCAGCAGACGGTTCCAGAGAGGTGAACAATCTTGTGGGCATCGCCCCCTTTCTGGAACGGGAACAGCTGGATCTGTTGGTGCAACAAGCCAGAGGGGACAGCCCCAGCTGGCATTCCATTCAAGGACTGGCTCCCTTTATTAGCAGGGAAACGTTGGGCCTTCTAGTTGACCGGGTGGCAGGCGGTGCTGTCGATGGAAATCAGCTCACAGGCCTCGCTCCTTTTCTGGACAGGGGGAAGCTTGGGAAGTTGCTTGGTGAAGTCGAAGCTGAACAGCTTAGCCCGGATCTGCTGGCAAGCCTCGCTCCATTTATCGATCAAGGGACGTTGAGCAGAATGGTGACAGGCTTACTGAATAAAGGGAGTTAGATGGAAAAAAGAAAATAGACAGCAAAAAAACAGAGCACCGGCGTATTCTCCGCCGTGCTCTGTTTTGCTTTGTATATGGACAGTGATGCTACAGCCCGAGCGTATTGCCCTTTTCCAGCCGCTGAATCTGCTGTTCGCCGTTATCTGCCAGCTCCCGGAACTGGGTAATAGTCTCACGCATCTTGGGGAGCGCCTCCTGCTTGTAGGTACTAATCGAATCCAAGGCGGAGAGGACGTCGGTGAAGGCCTGCTTCAGCGTGTCGACCGAAATACTGGTTTCAAGCGATTGCTTGTGAATGGCAGCACCCTGCTCCTTAAGCATTCTGGAGGTGCCGCTGATCAGATTGTCGGTGGTCTGGTTCAGCAGCTCGATTTTTTGGAGAACGATCTTCTGGTTGTATAAGGCGCTGGCGACTGTAACCGAGATTTTGAGCGCAGATACCGTAACATTTCTGGCTCTGTCCACTCCACGGATCAGTTCCTTGTTGTTGCGGATGACAACCTCGATGGCCATAATGCCCTGCTGATTGACCACAAGCATCTGCTGCAGATCCATCACCCGCTGGCGCAGCGGGAACAGGACCTCCTCCGTGATGAACCGCACCTTATCCTCATCTTCACTGCGCTGTTTGGCAGCTTCAATCTGCTTCTCGATTTCCTCGTCCATCAGGATGCCGAGCTGAATCTCCTTCTTAAGGCGCTTGGTCAGCTCCCGCAGAGTCTGCTGTTCAATCTCCAGTGTCGTATTGTCATTCTTCAGCACGGCTTTGCCTTTATCCAAGGATAGAATAATATCTGAGATGACGGCATCGGCCTTTTGATATTTGGCGAAATAATTACGCAGGGGGTGAAAAAACTTGCCGAGAAACCCGCTTTTGGCGAAATCTACCGCGCTGGGGTCCAGATCCTTAAGCTGCTGATGCAGCTCGGTTAATCCCTTGGCGACCTGGCCGCCTTCATCCCCGGTCTTGGACAGATTGCCCACCGATACCTGAAGCAGGGAGTTCTTCTCCGACGAGGAGCGCATGGTGCCCATCCCGAAGCTGTCAATCGACTGCAGCACAGCCTTGCGTTTCTCCAAAGACTCGAAGTCCAGCTCCAGGATACTGGAGACATTACTGATCGCCTGCTCCTTAAGCTGGGTGACTTCCTCCGGCTCCGGCTGGACCTGCTCCTCAATGACCGATTTCAGCTTCTCGGGGCTGGGGATTTCCATGGTGAATGACATATGAACCCTCCTTCAGAATATAAAGTCTACATTTGCACGTTGAGCAGGTTACCGATTTTGTATACTACATCCTCTGTGTCGGCGTTGATATTGGCCGCCTCGTTGATGCTGGAGATGCTCTCCAGAGCCTTGATATTAGCGTTATACCCGATGGTGTATACCGGAATCTTGTAAGTCTCGATCAGGCCCCGGATATCATCCAGGGAATGGCCTTCGTTCGTCTCCCCGTCGCTAAGCACGAAGATCAGAGGCTTCATATCCGGGTTCACCGCCAGCTCATCCTTCAGCATCTTCATCGCAACCACCAACCCGTCGAAGGTAGCCGTACCGCCCACAGGCTGAAGGCTGTTAATCGCCCCTACGAACATGGACTGTTGGTTGGTATCATATTTGCCGATGGGCAGATTGATGGTCACGTCACTGGAATAGGAGACAAAGCCGATGCTGTTGTCCTTGCCGAGGAATTTCTGGCCCTTCAGCAAGGACTCCTTGAGACGGTTCAGCGGTTCACCGGCCATGCTGCCTGAGACATCGGCTACGAACACTGCCGCAATCGGCTTGCTGCCGTTCTTTTTCTCCTTCCAGAGCTTCTGGGCCGAGGAGAGAATGGAGCCGTCAACCGGTGCCAGCTCTGAGACATAATCCGTCAGGCCGTTGAAGCCCTTGTCCGCAGCCGTCTTCTGGTACTTATCCTGCTGGACGAATTCGCCGAACTTCTTAATGATCGCCAGCTTCTCCGGCGGCAGCTGCCCGAGTGCATACAGCGGGCTGTCATGTCTTACGCCGAACGGGGTGAACACATAGCCGCTGGTCAGATCCTTCGCATTGACAAAGGTCTGATACTCAAGGACGAAGGCATCCAGCATGCCGGATTTGGCCGCTTCCCGCATTTGCAGGGTGGTGGAGGCGATGAAGGGCACGTTGGCCTGGAACTTCTCGAAGCCTTGAACCGCCTTGGCTCCCAGCAGATCCGTACTGTCGAAGGTGCTCAGTGCGGTGACCAGGAAATTCAGCCCCGTTGAGCTGGCAAAAGGGTCAGTGTACCCCATAGCCAGCTCATTAGCCGCAATGGCGTCGGTAATTGTCTTCACGTTGATCGAGCCGTATTTGTCGACCAGCTGATCGTATTTCTGCTTGCTCATTACCACTCCGGCCACGTTGCCGGTCAGACGTTTCGTAACCAGCTCGGCTTGCACGCCGCTGGCCTTGACCATCTCGCCCCATAGCTCATTAGAGGGAGTGAAGGCGTCAGGCACATATTTGCCGGACCGGATATAATCAGCGGCTGTGCCGGAAGCGATGTTACGGATTTTGACGGAGACTGGTTTGCCGTCTATTGTAATACCGGCAGCGTTGAAGTCTGTTGCGACTTCATTCAGCCAGCCGTCATTGCCTGTTCCGGACTTCTCTGTGGAGGAGAAAATCTCGACGTAGCTATCGGTTGTGCTCTCTACGGAGATGGGGAACTTGGAGATATCGGGCAACGAATCGCCGATGGACGCCGGATCAAGATCGATCTGCCCTTTTACTGGCTCAGCACTGGTCACGTTGATATCCTTATAGATGCGGTTCAGTCTTTTGTCGGCGTCTTCGGCAGAGATTTCAGTCTTGGATTTGCCCAGATTGGATGTTAAGGTAATTCCGAAATAGACAAGTGCGAAGACGGATGCGGCGATAATGCCGAGTATGAACAGTGTTTTGCCTTTCCTCATAGGTTCATCTCCCTTTCCTTACTGATAGAGTTTCGTCTGCCCGATCAAGGCGGTTAATTCCTGCATGCATGGCATGTCTTCCACATTGCTATAATCTGCGCTGCCCAGCTCGGTAATCTCCAGCAGCAGCTGATCCAGCTTCAGCAGAATTTCCTCATTGGCCCCGAGGCAGCCTTTGACATAGGAGAGATACTCGTTGTATAACGCGGTTTTCTTCTGAATTAGAGCGCTGGAGAACCGGCTTGACGCGTTATCTGCACTAAATCTGGCGAACTCCGAGGCATCGAACACACTGAGCTTGCCCAGCAGCCCGCGGATATTCAGATAAAAGAGCTTCTCGACCTCCATTATGACGGAATGAAACTTGCGGAAGCTGAGCTCAGCCGGATCGAACCTGCGGCCCAGCACCTGGAGCAGTGCGGTCTTCTTCTTCTCAATCCGCTCGATCTGGTCCAAGGCGAGGGAGATATCCTCCTTCAGCACCTTCACATTCCGGTGACGGCCGAGGCCGGCAATGTAATCCTCCCGCGTCTCTAATTGCACGCTAACGGGCTTGGCAGCCGGGGGTCTGAAGAGCAAGGTGTAACTCCCGTATAGGACGACCAGCAGACTGATGATTAGCAGGGTTACCGCAGATGCCGTTTCCAGCGGGCTTCCGCCGATCTCGATACCGAGCAGGCCGGGAGATAGAACGATGACATTTAAGATGACAACTCCGGCAATCATGCCAAGGAGCTTAATGGGCCCGGATCTGTTCAGGATCTACACCTCCTCCAGTTATGTATATTTCGGTAAACCATGGGATCATTCATACCTTCGGGTGATCACCGTGGTTCCCTTCACAATATTACCCATCTCACATAGAAATGATTGGAATAAAGGACGGTTATACACTGATACGTATCGTAACTTGTCTATGTTTCAAATTTTTACTTTATTTATTGATAGAGGGCTGCCCTTGGATTGCTGTTCATTACAAATAAATGGAAGTATAATAGGAAGGTTAACAGAATTTATGAGAATAAAGTAAATTACAAGGGGGATAAGCCATTGTTTTTTCGTAAATCAAAGCTTCTCATCGCGTCACTTCTGATATTATCCTTATGCTTTCCTGCCGGCAGTCAGGCCGTTGCTGCGGTGCCCAGAGCTGTAAGTGTATCGGGCGGCTCTGCGCATGGAATTGCGGCTTGGAGTGACGGGACGGTAACCGGCTGGGGAGATAATAAGTTCGGTCAAGTCGGGGACGGGACAAGTATTAACCAATACATCCCCAGACAGGTAGAAGGTCTGAGCGGGATTGTGCAGGTGGCGGCGGCAGGAAGAGTGTCTTTTGCACTCAGCAGGGATGGGGAGGTATGGGGCTGGGGCTTGTACTACAGCAGCTATATTGAGAATGATCCTCTGTTGAGGTATCAAAAACGGGGAGGTCCGGTCAAGCTGGAGGGTCTTCGGGAAGTATCCTCCATCACTGCGAATGGCAGCCTGGGCATCGCTGTAAAAAAAGACGGGACGGCCACCCTGTGGTACCCTTCCTACGATCAGCCCGGTGTGCTTCCGGTACAGATTCACTATTTGGAGCTCAAGGCAGTTACGGGGATTAGATCCGCCCTAATTAACGGTAACGATGCTTTGTTTCTTACTGAAGAGGGCAGTGTGAAGCAGATGAGTATCGTTAACAACGTCTATAACCGTATGCGTTTGGAGAGTGATCCTGTCAGTGTAGCTACGCTCGCTTCATCGTCAATAACCGGTATGGCAGCTACACAAGGTGAGCTGTTCCTGCTGCGAAGTGACGGCCAGGTGCTGCGCTGGAACAAGGATTCTAAAGTGCTTTCTGCCGTTGCCGGTCTTACTAATGTCTATAAGCTGGATACCGGCTTCTACCGGCTGTTTGCACTGAAGCGGAACGGAACGCTCTGGCAATGGAACTACAACTCTGGAGCGCTGGTTAAGCCTTTTCAGATCAAAAAAGGAAGTCATATCAGCAATCTGTGGGGAAGCAGCGGAACCTTTGGATTTGCCCAGCACAAGGATGGGACTCTAATGGGGTGGGGAGACGGCTTCGATACGGGACTTGCGACTGGCAGGGGGGCGATGACCAAGGATGAAGACGGATATATTCTGGCACCGGTCCAGCCGCCGCTGAGTTTCAGTGTGAACGGGGAGACGTTCTCATTCTATGGCACGCCTTCCGTTAAGGACGGCAAGCTGTATGTACCGGCTAACAGCGTGTTCAAGGCGCTTGGTGTGAAGGTAAGCTCAGGCACGTCCAAGCCTGACCCGAAATTTTATGGTTATCAATTCACGGTATGGTCTTTCGTATACGGTAAGAATACCGTTCAGGTAAAGTTCAGCGATCCGCTCGAATTATATATCAATGGCAAGAAATCAGACCGCGAGTTTACAATGAATAGGCTGCCGGATTCGGCACAATTCCCGCTGGAAGCAATATGTGATCTTCTCGGTATTGGCTTACAGTGGAATAAAAGTACGGGTGAAGTTAGGCTGGAGAATTGATTAAACAGAGGTCTATGTCCCCTGAGTTTCAAATTTAAAAGAATTAAGGCTTGACGCCAGCTCACTTGGCGTGTAACATATGAACAGTCGTCAACCAGGCAATCATTCATAACTCTATATTGTTCTCGTATAACCTCGCAGCCATTCAGATGTCACAGGGCGAGGGTTTCTACAGGAAGCCTACTCTTCCTAACTACGATGATAAGGACCGTGAACCAGTGGTCCCTGTCCCGGAGTTAGGATTTTTTGCGTGTTGCGGCTGTAATTCAAGTGTAGACGAAAC
This sequence comes from Paenibacillus sp. FSL R7-0204, assembly GCF_038002225.1. Taxonomy (NCBI): domain Bacteria; kingdom Bacillati; phylum Bacillota; class Bacilli; order Caryophanales; family Paenibacillaceae; genus Paenibacillus; species Paenibacillus sp. FSL R7-0204. The sequence continues at coordinate 4,393,614 of NZ_JBBOCA010000001.1, read as the reverse complement.
AGAAGATTCAGGAGGCATAACAGACATGAAAGATATGAAATATTTAATCTCCGTACTTGTAGGCGCTATGAGCTACGGCATTTTATCAACGATTGTTGTATTGGCCTACGGGCAAGGTTACAAGCTGGGAGAGGTGGTCGGCACTCAGCTCTTAACCGGCTGTATTCTCGCCTGGCTGCTCGCGTTATATACCAAGCTTAGAGCGAACCGCAAACAGCGCAGCACAGCGAACGTTACGGCACCCGCCAAGGCGCTTCCCACCCGGCTGACCTGGAAGCATAGACTGCTCTTGATGATGGCCGGTGCGCCAACCGTGGTTACGGGTCTGCTGTACTACCAGTCGCTCCGGTATATTCCGGCTTCGCTGGCGATTATCCTGCTGTTCCAGTTCACCTGGATCAGTGTGCTGATTCAGGCGGTAAGCAAACGTCAACGCCCTGACAAAATCACGGTGCTGACGCTGATCCTGCTGTTCGGCGGAACCCTGCTGGCCGCAGGTATTCTGAATCAGGGAGCTGCCGAGTTTAACCTGCTGGGGCTGCTGCTGGGATTACTATCGGCAGTCAGCTATTCCATGTTCATTATATTCAGCGGCAAAGCCGTTCCTTCGGCCCATCCGGCCTACCGGAGCGCCTGGATGGTCACTGGCGGCCTGGTGCTGCTGTGTATCCTGTTCCCGCCGACCTTCCTGTTTAACGGTATGCTATGGGGACCGCTGCTGCTGTTCGGCTTCCTGCTGGGCTTGTTCGGCGCCTTTATCCCGCCGCTGCTGTTCGCCATCGGGGTTCCGCATATCGGCGGAGGGATGGCTGGTATTCTGGGCGCCGTCGAACTGCCTGTGGCTGTCTTAATGTCCTCATTCGTATTGCAAGAGCATGTAAGTCTTCTGCAATGGACCGGAGTAGTGCTGGTGCTGCTGGGTGTGGTATTGCCGGAGCTGTATAAGCTGCGGTGGGGTAATGCTCAGAGCGTGAGTTCGTCATCGGTCTGAGCTCTGGAGGATAGAAGAAGAGGAGTGTTCCCAGTGAATAGGGGAGCACTCCTTTTACAGCTAGCATTGTTGTCTTTGTCTGTGGAACTATATGGATGTTGACTTGTAACTTTCTTGTAAAATTTGTTTTGCGATATAAATGATCTGACCCGTATGCTCCGAGTAATGTGCGGCACATTGATGCAACATATCCAGATTTGTTCTTTCAAGATTCCTGACCCATTGTGTTTGCTCTAACTCTTCATCGGTAATGTTTTTTACCGTGGCAATGATCAATTCAAACTTAGCTTGGATGATCTGTTCCAGTTCGGACCTGGTAATATACGTTGGTTTGAGCTCCTCATCACGATTTCTATGAACGTCTTGATGTAAAATTCCCTTTAGTATTCTTTCATGAATGTTACCTTCAACATGTTTTATTAATGTCGAGATGCTGTTACTTGTGTTATCAGGTCTCCAATTTACTTGTTCATCGCTAAGTTGTTGCAGGGATTTGAGTAGACGCGTACTTATCTCATCAAACTTTTTTGAAAGCCAGTCCCTGTTAAAATCATAATTCATTGATAGTACCTCCTAAGAATAAGATTTACATATTTTTCTTATTCGCCTTAATGTTTTTGCAATCCTTTTTATTCACCATACCAATTTGTAAGCGCAAACATTTTTGTTGCCAAAAGTGAAATTAGGTGCTATTCTGAATTTGGGATTGTTACTGCAAAGGCAAAACCCAAAACATGGTCACGTGTTTTGGGTTTTGCCTTTCTTTATGTTAAGGCCCTGCGGGACGCCGTAAGGAAGCCTTGACCCGTCTAACATCCTGTAAGCAGTGCAAATGAAATTCGGGGTAAAGGAGGGCAGCTTGGTTGATTATCGAGAAGATTTTCAATAACAATGCCATTATTGCCAAGGATTCAGGTAAGGATGAATTGGTTGTTATGGGACGCGGCATCGGCTTCAAGAAGAGCCCGGGTGATCCGGTGGATGTCTCTCTGATCGAGAAGACATTTGTACTTAAGCGAAATGACGCGTCCGAGAAATTCAAGGCCTTAATGGCGGATGCCCCCGCCGAATATGTAGCCTTAAGCTATGACATTATCGAGTATGCCAAGCAGACGCTGAAGGCCCGCCTGAGCGATTACATCTATGTGACCCTGACGGATCATTTGACTCATGCGCTGAGGCTTCATGAGCAGGGCATCCATAATGACAATCCGCTTCTCTGGGAGATTCAGCGCTGTTATCCGAGGGAGTATGCCATCGGACATCATGCTATGGGAATGATTGAGCAGGATACGTGTATCCGCCTGCCGGAGGATGAAGCCGGGAACATTGCACTCCACCTGATCAACGCGCAAATGAACAGCTCGGGCAACAAGATTGCAGATCTTACCAGGCAGACCCAGCAGATTGATGACATCCTCAATATTGTAAAGTATTCCTATAACAACGAAATTGATGAGCATACCGTCAGCTACGAAAGGTTCATCACCCATTTGCGATATTTCTTCCAGCGTTCGCGCAAGCAGGAGTCTGAGGAGTCCGTGGACGATTTTCTGCTCAAGCAGGTGAGGGTGAAATACAGGAAGGCGCATCTATGTGTGCTCAAAATCGAGAAGTATCTGGATCTGAAGCTCCTGGATGAAGAAATCCTGTATCTGACGATTCACATTCAGCGGGTAACGCAAAGACAAACTGAATAAAACCACTTGGATTGTTACTGGTCATGCAGGCGAAACCAAATCAGGCAGGAAGCTGCCGGGATGGTTTCGCCTTTTGCTTATCATTCATCAGGAAACGGGAGGACTTACTATGAAATATGAGGCATTAGCCAAGGATATTATCAAGCATGTCGGCGGCAAGGAGAATATCAACGGACTCAGCCATTGCGTGACCCGTCTGCGCTTCAAGCTGAAGAATGAGGCGGCGGCGAATACAGATGTGCTGAAGAATATGGACGGAATTGTAACGGTGATTCAGAGCGGCGGCCAGTATCAGGTCGTGATCGGCAATCATGTGTCTGAGGTCTATGCCCAGGTGATGACAGCGGGCGGATTGCAGGAAGGCGGATCAGAGACAGCCTCCGGCGAGAAAATGGGTCTGTTCAACAGCTTCATCGACATGATCTCCGGCGTATTCTCGCCGACCCTCGGCGTACTGGCTGCAACGGGGATGATCAAGGGCTTCACCGCCCTGTTCCTGACCGTGGGACTCCTTACCAAGGAGTCGGGGACCTACCAGATTCTGAATGCGCTCGGGGATTGCCTGTTCTACTTCTTCCCGATCTTCCTGGGGTATACCTCGGCCAAGAAATTCGGGGCCAATATCTTTATCGGGATGGCGATAGGCGCTACGCTGGTGTATCCGTCCTTCGGCAGCATCACGGCGGCGGGCGAACCGCTGTACACACTTTTTAGCGGAACGATCTTTGAATCGCCTGTGTACATTACCTTCCTGGGGATTCCGGTCATCCTGATGTCCTATACCTCCAGCGTTATTCCAATCATCATCTCGACTTATATTGGCTCCAAGCTGGAAGCCTTCTTCCGAAAAGTAACGCCGAGCGTGGTGCGCACCTTCCTCGTCCCGTTCTTCACCCTGCTGGTCACCGTTCCGCTGGCGCTGATTGCCATCGGACCGGTCTCCACCTGGGCCGGACAACTGCTGGGGCAGGGAACCTTGTTCCTCTACAATCTCAGTCCGGTTATTGAGGGGCTGCTGGTAGGCGCGTTCTGGCAGGTCTTCGTTATCTTCGGGCTGCACTGGGGCCTGGTGCCGATTGCCCTCAATAACATGGCTGTACTGAAATCCGATCCGATTCTGGCGGCTTCCTTCGGCGCTTCGTTTGCCCAGACCGGTGCTGTGCTGGCGATCATGCTGCGGACCAAGAACGCCAAGCTGAAGTCATTGTCGATTCCAGCCATTATCTCAGGGATCTTCGGAGTGACGGAGCCCGCCATTTACGGAATTACGTTGCCGCGCAAGAAGCCGTTCATCTTAAGCTGTGTCGCGGCGGCGGTCGGCGGCGGTATCGTCGGTCTGATGGGCACCAAAGGCTATATTCTCGGCGGTCTGGGGATCTTCGGTATCCCAAGCTACATCAGTCCGGACGGGATGGATAAAGGCTTCTACGGCGCGATTGCTGCGATTGTGATTAGCTTCATTCTCGGGTTCATTCTTGTCTTCTTCTCCGGGTTCAAGGATGAGGAAGCGGTAGACAGTAAGAGTGGCGGGACTGCCCGGAGCGTTCTGGTGAAGCAGGAGACGGTGGGAAGTCCGCTGAAGGGACAGATCAGAGCCTTGTCGGAGCTGACGGACGAAGCCTTCTCTACAGGCGCAATGGGCAAAGGTATAGCGATTGAACCGCTGGAAGGCAAGGTATACTCTCCCGTTGACGGGGTACTGACCACCTTGTTCGCCTCCGGCCATGCGATTGGCATCACCAGTGATAATGGGGTTGATATTCTGATTCATGTCGGCAAGGACACGGTCAAATTAAAGGGCAAACACTTCACTCCCCGGGCCAAGCAAGGCGATACCGTCACCAAAGGCCAGCTGCTCATGGAGTTCGACGTTGCCGCGATCAGAGAGGCGGGCTATACGCTGACCACGCCTGTGATTATCTCCAATTCCGGTGAGTATCTCGACGTTATTGAGACAGACCAGAAGAGCGTCGATTACCGGGAGAATCTGCTGACCGTCATGATCTAAGTGGTATCCTAATCCAATCTCAGGAGGAATTAATATGAACAAGAACGTGAATGTGAGCAACAGAAGTTTTCTGGCGAATTTCCTGTGGGGCGGCGCAACGGCTGCGAATCAGCTCGAAGGCGGGTTCGATGCAGGAGGCAAGGGGTTAAGCACGGCAGATGTCATGACCGCGGGAACGCATACGGTCTCCCGGAGAATTACACCTGTGCTCGAAGCCGGAGCTAATTATCCGAGCCATGAAGCGGTTGATTTCTATCACCGGTACGAGGAGGATATCGCGCTGTTCGCCGAAATGGGCTTCAAGGTGTTCCGCATGTCGATCGCCTGGTCGCGGATTTTCCCGAACGGGGATGATGCCATGCCAAGCGAAGAAGGGCTGCAGTTCTATGACCGGGTGTTTGCCGAGCTGGCTAAGCACGGGATCGAACCGCTGGTGACGATCTCCCATTATGAAGCGCCTTATCATCTGGCTGAAGCCTATAACGGATGGGCGGACCGCAGAACAATTGATTTCTACGTCCGTTACTGCGAGGTGATCTTTAACCGCTACAAGCACAGCGTGAAGTATTGGCTGACCTTCAATGAGATCAACATCCTTACGATGCCGTTCGGGACCTTCATGGCCGGGGCGATGAAACCGGAGGGAAGCGCCGAACTGACGGCATCCGCGCAAACCGACAATGAACAGCTAAGATACCAGGCGCTCCATCATCAGTTCATCGCCAGTGCCAGAGCGGTGAAGCTGGGACATGAGATTCATAAGGATTTTCAGATCGGCTGTATGATTGCCTACATGTGCTCTTACCCGCTGACCTGTAATCCCGAAGATGTGCTGCTGGCCCAGCAGAAGGATAATCTGAGTAATTTCCTCTGCTCTGATGTGCAGGTAAGAGGCGCTTATCCGGGCTTCGCGCTGCGATACTTCCGGGAGAAGCAAATTGAGCTGCAGATGGAGGAAGGTGACGAGCAGATTCTTAAAGAAGGCTGTGTGGACTTCTACACCTTCAGTTACTATTCATCCACCTGCGTAAGCGCAGCTCCGGATCAGGAGTCGATTGGCGGCAATATGTCGCTGGGTCTGAAGAACCCGTATCTGCAGGCAAGCGCGTGGGAATGGCAGATTGACCCGCAAGGCCTGCGGTGGTCCCTGAATAATATCTACAACCGTTACGGACTGCCGATGATGGTGGTGGAGAACGGCCTTGGCGCAGTAGATACCGTAGAAGCAGACGGTTCAATTAAGGACGATTACCGGATAGAATATCTGCGGGAACATGTCCGGGCGATGGGGGAGGCGCTGGCTGACGGCGTGAACTTAATCGGATACACCTCCTGGGGCTGCATCGATCTGGTCAGTGCAGGCACCGGAGAGATGAAGAAGCGCTACGGCTTCATTTATGTGGATAAGGATAACGAAGGCAAGGGGACGCTTGACCGGTCCCGCAAAGACAGCTTTTTCTGGTATCAACGGGTAATCGCCAGTAACGGAGCTGAGCTGGAGTAATCCGCGTCTGCTGTCAGCTCACTTTTTACAAATATCTGTCTGCTGTTTCAGTCCGCCATCCCTACGGTATATGATAATAAACAACCGTTAAAGGGGATTTCCTATGATCATAAAAGGGATCGAGAACATGGACGGCGGCAACATTATGAGCCAGATTCAGCAAGGCGGTAAATTCGTGATCTACACATATTGCTTCTCTGTTGTCCTGATGACGTTCAGACGTAGCTCGGGTATCTATTTCATCAAGGCGGGCGAGGGCTCCGTCAAAAAAGGACTAAAGTACACTCTGCTGACGGCCTTGGTGGGCTGGTGGGGGATTCCCTGGGGGCCGATCTATTCCATCGGGGCGTTCATTACTAACTTCAAGGGCGGCAAGGACATTACCAATGAAGTGTTAGCCGCTCTATCGAATCAGAACGCTTCATAATAGAAGTACACATATGAGAAGCTGTCCCGCAAGCCGTGAAATATGGCTGATTGGGGCAGCTTTTTATTTCCCGCTGAAACGGTACTGTCCTTTAAAAGGACGGCAAAGCCGTTTCCACTTGGCTGAAGTGGTGATCTATAGTCTGCTCACTGGAGTAACCACTTAATTATCTATAGCACCTTATAATATGTTATAATGAATTTCTGATTTCATACTAAGTAGAATAGAGGTCGCCAGAGGATGAAAGTAAAAATTAACCGCAATGCAGCTAAGGTTCTAAAAGATATGCTGAACAGCCCGGAAGCGGAAGGCAAGAAAATCCGCGTGGTCATCACCCAGAATCACGGAGATCACGGACACTATGATGTAGCGCTGGATACACCTACTGAGCACGATGAAGTGGTTGCTACAGATAAGGATATCGAGATTCTGCTGGATACGCGCGAACCGCTGCTCGACGGCGTCTGGATTCAGTATTTCTATGTGCCACAGGAAGGCTTCTTCATCACCAATCCGTCTACCGGATTCCTGGAGAAATAAGCATCAGATCACTATCATCTGTGCTGCCTTAGGGGCGGCGCTGTCTGAATCAGCCGGGCGAGGCTGATTTGGACGGTGCCGTCTTTTTGTTGTTAGATTTTAGGGAGATCCTGCACGAAGTGCAACCATGCTGCTCCATACAAGCGTGGTTAAAACAAAAAACACTTAGATAGGGATTTTCTTCTATTGAGGTGGAGGTTTGAGAATGAAAGCATGACGCTATGGAGCACGGTTAGCACATTTAAATGAGAATGTATGTTCCTTTTATCATATATAATCACTAAATTATGGAATATAATTACATTCAAGAAGTCCGACATTTGACACGGGAGGCGATAGAGATTTCTATACCGCATGATGAGGCTTTTAAAAAGCTGCTGGAAACTTTTTATCAGGAATTCATTGATTTGTTCTTTCCTGAGCTGGGCGATATGCTCGACTATAGTGAGACCCGGTTTCTGATGCAGGAATTGCTGGTGGATATTGTCGGCGAGGAGGCGCGGGAGCTGGATCTGCTGCTGGAGACTCGCTACAAAGGGTTGGACGGTTACATTCTAATTCACTTGGAGCCGCAATCGTACAAGGATCATGAATTTCGTGACCGGATGTTTATTTATTTCAGCCGCCTGTTTGAGCGATACCGTAAAGATCACAAACTCATTATCCCTATTGCGATCTTTACCTCGGATGAGGTCAGGGAGGAACAGGACACGCTAGAGATGTCCATCCCGGAACACAACATTCTGCGCTTCCAGTTTCTTAAGGTGGAGCTGCGTAAGCAGAACTGGCGGCGGTTCATCGATTCAGATAATGCTGTGGCTGCTGCGTTATTGGCGAAGATGGGGTATACTACAAGAGAAGCGAGAGAAGTGCGCCGGGAATTCTTGCGGATGTTCATGAAGCTGAGAGCGCGGCTGGATCAGGGCCGATTGGCACTGATCATGTCCCTGGCGGATCTGTACTTTAAGCCGGACCGGGTACAGGATGAGGAGATTCTAAGAGAATTAATAGATCACTATCCGGAGGAGGGGGAAGCCATTATGGAACTAATGCCAGCTTGGAAGCGTTGGGGTTATGAAGAGGGCATAGCGGAAGGTAGGGAGAAAGGCCAGGCGGAGATTATCCGTAAGCTGCTGCTCAACGGATTCACTCCCGAGGCGGTATCCAAAGCCGTTGATTTGCCGCTGGATGAGATTAAGAAGCTGATGTGAATACAGACCTGGGCGGATGTTGCCCGGGGTCTTTTTATGATAGGCTCTTTTACAGGAATATTATGTTATCCCGCCCTAAAAGTCGTTGCAAAAGTATGCAATATCGTTGAATGCCTATATTAGCGCGGCGCAGATTTTTTATTATACTGTTCTTGTAAGCGATTACACACATATAGCTGGGGGGAAATTCTAGTGAATAAGAAAAAAGCAATGACACTGATGTCCAGTATCCTGATGATCTCTCTGCTTAGCGCGTGCGGAGGCGGCAACGGCAATGCCGGAGGGAACGCAGCGGAGCCGAAGGCCTCAGCCGCAGCAACGGAAGCTGCCGGAACCAATCAGCCCGCCGCAGATTCCGTCACTGTGGATACATCCCAGCCTGTTACCTTGAAGATGATCTTCGTAGGTCCGAAGCCGGTTGATTACGATCAGGTATTTGGAGAGATCAATAAGCAGCTCAAGGAGAAAATAAACACTACACTGGAAGCCGAATTCCTGGACTGGTCCGACTGGGCGCAGAAATATCCGCTTAAGCTGGCGGCTAACGAGGACTTCGATCTGATCTATGCCGCCAACTGGGCAGGCTATAACGACCAGGCACTCAAGGGCGGGTTCCTGGAGCTGACGAACGAGATGCTGGAGAAATATGCTCCGATGACCTGGAAGGCGATGCCTGAGGTAGCCTGGGGTCAGGCGAAGGTGAACGGCAAGCTGTATATGGTGCCTCAGAACCGTGGCGAAACCGTGGAGAAGCTGATTCTGTACCGCGAAGACCTACGCAAAAAATATAATCTGCCGGAGATCAACAGCCCTGAGGCGTACGCCAACTATCTCAAGACTATATCCGGTAAAGAGAAGGGGGTTACCCCGTTCGTACCGGAGACCGGAGACTGGAAGCTGCATAATCTGGACCGGATCCTGCTCAAGCAGCAGAACGAATGGAATCTGTTCGACCTCGATCTGCCGATGGGCTTCAAGCTGGATGATCCGGCCGGCAAGGTATTCAACTTATATGAGACTCCTGAATTCAAGGAGCTTGTCTACTATTATAAAGATCTAGCCGAGAACAACGCCTGGTCGAAGAGCGCACTGAACAGCAAGCTGGATCATCAGCAGGAATTCAAGGCCGGCAAGGCAGCCTCCATCACCCACAATCTGGGTACGCTTGGCGCCTTGATGACCGATATGCGGGAGAAGAACTCCCCGTATGAGCTGGCTTTGGCCGATATTAACCCGGATAAGAAAAAATCCGTTGCCGTCTCTACGCAGAACGGCGTAGCGATTCACTCCACCTCCAAGCAGCCAGAACGTGCACTGATGATGATTGATCTGCTCCAGAACGATAAGGAACTGCATGATCTGATCATGAACGGCATCACGGCGGTACATTATAATCCGGTCGGCGAAGATAAATTCACAAACGCCGAGAAGAATGCCAACTACACCGGCTTCTCGAACTGGGGTTTCAACTCGCCGCTGAACCGGGATAATGCTTCCTTCCCGGATGAAGCGAACGCCCTGACTGACAAATGGGAGAACGAGGTCTATCACTATCCGCTAGAGACCTTCGTTTTCGACAATAGCAAGGTGAAGACAGAGGTGGCCAATGTCGGCAATGTGATGCTGCAATACGGCATTCCGTTGGAATACGGAACTGTGAAGGATGTAGACGCGGGTCTGGCCAAGCTCCAGCAGCAGGTTAAGGCAGCCGGTATCGACACCATCATCGCAGAGGTTCAGCGTCAGATTGATGAATTCCTGGCGAATTCAGCACAATAAGCCAAGCATAGCATAGCTTCAAAAAAACGAGCAGGGTCGGCAAACGCCTCCTGCTCGTTTTTATTCGAACTCAGCTCTTGATGCGGGCTGGCGGGATACTCTGCGGATTGTTGAACACATTCCCGGGATCATATTTCGCCTTGACTCTGCGTAATCTGGCATAGTTCGTTCCATAATAGACCGGGCCGGAATGCTTGATGCCCTGGTCAGGCACGTTGATGTAGCTTCCCACGATGAAAGGCTGCAGCTTGCGGCGGGTGTTGCGGACGTAGAATATATTTTTGGCGGCATCCGATTTCTTGATCCATGAGCTGTTCCACTCCACGTAGAATTTGGCCTTTCGCCAGTAGAAGGCAGTAGATTTAGGAGATTTACGGCTTACAGCCCCACCCCAGTTGAGGAAAAAGAACCCGGCGTCTTTCCCCTCCACCTTCTCCAGGAACTCACGCATCGGCTTGAATGCCTGATCCGGGAACGGTTTCCTTGCGAAGGCGCTGGAGAACTGGTTGCTGAAGCGCTGAGTCTGAACCGGATCGGGAGCTAACAAGAAGCTGACCGCTTGCGGGTAAGGCAGGGAACGGATCGTTTGGATCTTAGGGGTTCCTACACTTGTAATGGGCTTCAAGAGGCGGACAGCCTCAGCCTTAGATCCGAGGAATAGTCCCAGCATGCTAACATTTCCGCCTTTTTTGGGACCGATGGATAATTCGCTGCCCAGTCTGGTATTCACGGCGGGAGCCCAGCGCTGCCAGGTCTTAAGGACCTTCTCGAACTGGCCCCAGGGCCAGGTGATGCGGAATACCGTTGCTGTGGCAGGAGCCGGGCGTACTTTGAATTTGTAACGAGTGCACACACCGAAGTTGCCTCCGCCGCCGCCACGGGAAGCCCAGAGCAGATCGGTATTACTTTTCTTATTTGCAATAACAATTCTGCCCTTGGCATCGACCATTTCAAGCTCCACCAGATTATCGCTGACGAGCCCAAGGGTACGCTGAAGCGGGCCGATGCCGCCGCCCAGTGTAATGCCGCCGATGCCAACGGTAGGACTGTCCCCGAAAGGCGCCATATACCCCTTCCGGGCAAGCGTATGGGCGATTCTCCCCACTGTGTTTCCGGCTCCGACGACGGCTGTCCCGGTTTTGCGGCTTAGCTTAATGCTGTTCATTTCACTGACATCAATGACGATGCCGCCGTTCACCTGGGACAGATTGACCTCCAGTGCATGTCTGCCGCCTCTGGGCCGGATGGGAATCCGGTGCTCGTTGGCCCATTTGATAGCATTGGCTACATCCTGCGTCTTCTGTGCGAACACGAATACTTTGGGGAATCTGTCGGTATGCGGGTCCCAATTTTTGCGCGCGGCCTCATAACCCGGATCACCTTTGTAGATGACGCGTCCGGTAAGCTTCGTTGCTGAGTTCACTGGTTTCCAGCTCCTTTTGAGCTAATATTGGCATACATGGAAATGACTTTGACTAGGTTAATGTATGCAGGACGTTAGTCTAAGGCGTGGGCTATAATATGATATGCGGGGAATAGAGATGCGTTTCTATTTGTCTATGCCCGACAGCAGGAGTTAATTATTGCTAGAATGTACAGGTTTGTTGTTAAACACAGTACATACATTAATCTGAAGGGATGGTTTAAATCTAGCAATTGTGAGGAGGAATACAGTATGGCGATTTTATCGACAGGTCCAATTGAGAATAGTCCTACCAGTGGGAGTAGACCCACTCAACAGGTAACGATCAAATTCGATAACCGGGACTCGCTAATCTCTTCGGTGATTCTGGTAGAAGGCTATGTCTTGAACGGAACCCGGACGCTGTATGCGCAAGATGAATTTTCCATCGCTCCAAATGAAGTGATCACGAAGAACTACTTCGCCAATCTGAATGCATTTGAGTTTATTTTCACCGTTGAGGATGCCGCTTCTGAAGTGATTCAAATCTCAGCATGGGGCAAAAATTCGGCAGGGCAGCTGGTGACAGCTCACCGCCTGGTATCCTCTGAAGTGCTGGCGCCCGCAGGAACACCGGTTTTCGAATGGGGTGAAACGATCTTTTGGGCGGATTCGGCAGCTCCTGGGCCTGGCAACGGTTCTCCGTTTGCCCCATTCAATTCCCTTCAGGCGGCCATTGATGCCGCAGTTAACAGTCCGTTGGCCGTGAGCATCGGTATGAGAGCGCGGTGTATTGTGCTTATTGCGGCGAATTCAATTTTTGATGAAGATGTAGTCATCCCGCCGGCCAGGCACATTCAATTGCTTGGTCTGGGTCCTTGGGTGCTGGGCAATGCGGATCTGGCCAATTTCGCTTCCTCCACTCCCCGTAATGTAACCATTCAGACCAGTCAGGCTGCCGAGGACGTATATCTTATACAAGGGCCAGCATTTGATGCGCGTCCGGTCACTGTAATCGGCACGTTTGATGACGGGACATCGGTAAGCACGCATACGAATTATACAGACGGTGCCATTATCAGCGGCAATGTCACCTTCCAGAATGTGGCGGTCGGAGACCCGTTTACAACGATTGAATTTCAGCTGCTGAATGCCCGGGTGGTTGGGGATATCATCCAGTCTGGACATATGGGGAACTTGAACACTTACCTGTACCATAGCCGGATCAATACAATGGTGCATAATGGGCTTAATATTCAGCGTATGGTGGACAGCCAATCCGACGGGGTCATTAATGTCCGGGGGTATTCCCACATTACTAACACAACTATTAATGCTGCGGTTACAGTAACGCTTGCTTTGTCAGATGTGCCGCCAACCGGAATTTTCAGCAGCCAGTTCGCCACGATTACCTGGACCGGTCCGCTCACGCTGGATACATCGTCCAACTATTATTTTGTAAACAGCGGTTCAACGTTAATAGGCACCAAAACCGTGCTTTTCAGCGTAGCTTAGGACTTCCTGTATCACATGTTGTGTTCCTTGCCACCGGGCTGCCCTCCGTCTGCTTGGATCAGCATTCTGTTAAGGCCCGGTGTGCATGCTCATCTGCCTGATTGCGGGCTTCGTGAAGCAGCAGCGGCTGCTTTCCATAAATAACTGTGGTTTATAACACTTTAATTATTTACATTTCGTGTAATGTATATATACTTAACTTTTGAAGGATTCATATCTCCGGGTTACCCGGCAAGGGAGGATATTACAGACATGACATCAACCATTAGAGTAGGCATCGTCGGATACGGAAATTTGGGTAAAGGGGTACAACAGGCCATTGAGCAGAACTCCGATATGGAGCTGGTAGCCATATTCACCCGCAGAGATCCGCAGCAGCTGGCAGACATCACAGGAACGCGCACCGAGCACATCTCAGCCGCCGAGCAGTACATAGGCAAGATTGATGTAATGATTCTGTGCGGCGGTTCCGCAACAGATCTGCCGGAGCAGACTCCGCAGCTGGCCCGGTTATTCAATACGGTGGACAGCTTTGACACTCATGCCAAAATCCCTGATTTCTTCGCTGCGGTGGACAAGTCTGCCCGCGAAGGCGGCAGCGTAAGTGTGATCTCCACCGGCTGGGACCCGGGCATGTTCTCTATGAACCGGCTGCTGATGCAGTCCATCCTGCCGGTAGGCGAAGATTATACGTTCTGGGGTACAGGAGTCAGCCAGGGGCATTCGGATGCGATCCGCCGGGTTCCCGGTGTCAAGGCAGGCGTGCAATATACCGTGCCGGTCCAGGAGGTTATTGACAGCATTCGCGGAGGCGAGACCCCGCAGCTGTCCACCCGCGAGAAGCACCGCCGGGAATGCTACGTAGTGGCTGAAGCAGGAGCTGACCTCGATGCCATTACCCGGACGATTGTGGAGATGCCGAACTATTTCGCCGATTACGACACAACGGTTCAATTCATTACGGACGAGGAGCTTGCTGCTGAGCATTCAGGGATGCCGCATGGCGGCTTCGTCATCCGCAGCGGAGTGACCGGAGGCGGAAGCAAACAGATCGCCGAATTCGGGCTGAAGCTGGACAGCAACCCGGAATTCACCGCCAGCGTCCTGGCCGCCTATGCCCGCGCTGCTGTGCGTCTGAAGCAGGAAGGCCAGACAGGAGCTAAGACGGTATTCGACATTCCGCTCGGCCACCTGTCCCCAAGATCGGCAGAGGAGCTGCGGCGCGAGCTGCTGTAGGCAATTAAAAAAGAGGTGTCCCCAGCCAAACGGCTTAGGGACACCTCTTCTTGTATGATTGCAGGTTACACAATACCCTGCGCCAGCATGGTATCGGCAACCTTCAGGAACCCGGCGATGTTGGCGCCGGCAACCAGGTTACCGGCGACGCCATAATCCTCAGCCGCCTGAACGGTGCTGCTGTAGATATTTTTCATAATGACTTGCAGCTTCTCGTCCACCTCTTCGAAGGTCCAGGACAGCCGCATGCTGTTCTGGCTCATCTCAAGACCCGAGACGGCTACGCCCCCGGCATTGGCTGCCTTGGCTGGAGCAAACAGCACCTGGTTCTCCAGGAACAGCTCCACCGCTTGGAGGGTGGTCGGCATATTGGCGCCTTCGCCAATGGCCTGAACCCCGTTCAGAATCAGCGTCCGGGCGGATTCCAAATCCAGCTCGTTCTGTGTGGCACAAGGCAGGGCGATGTCGCAAGGCAGGCTCCAGATTCCGCTACAGCCCTCAACATACTCGGCATGCGGGTGCTCCTTCACATATTCACTGATGCGAAGGCGTTCTGTTTCCTTCAGTCTTTTGACGGTAGCCAGATTAATGCCCTTAGGATCATGGATGTAACCGTTCGAATCACTGCAGGCAATTACGTGGGCGCCAAGCTGCTGAGCCTTCTCGATAGCATAGATGGAGACATTCCCGGAACCGGAGATGACCACCTTGCTGTCCTTAAAGCTTGCTCCCCGCGATGACAACATCTCTTGTACGAAGTACACACAGCCATAGCCGGTAGCTTCCTTGCGGGCCAGACTACCGCCATAAAGCAGCCCTTTTCCAGTAAGAACCCCGGCAGCATGCCCGCCGTGAATTCGTTTGTATTGTCCGAACATATAGCCGATCTCGCGCGCGCCCACACCGATATCTCCTGCGGGAACATCTGTATCCTGTCCAATGTGACGGTACAATTCCGTCATGAAGCTCTGGGTGAAGCGCATAACCTCTTGATCTGATTTATCCTTGGGATCGAAGTCGCTGCCGCCCTTGCCGCCGCCCATGGGCAGGCCGGTCAGCGAGTTTTTGAAGATCTGCTCGAAGCCCAAGAACTTGATAATCCCGAGATAGACGGAAGGATGGAAGCGCAGGCCGCCTTTGTAGGGACCGATGGCACTGTTGAATTGAATGCGGAAGCCGCGGTTAACCTGCGTATTACCGGCATCGTCCACCCAAGGGACACGGAAGGAGATGCTGCGCTCAGGCTCAACCAGCCGCTCAAGAATTCCGTGCTTCATATACTGCGGGTGGCGGGTCAGAACGGGGGTGATGCTCTCCAGGAATTCCTGGACAGCCTGGTGAAATTCCGGCTCATGCGGGTCGCGCTTCTGGACCTCTGCATAGATCCGCTGCACGTACTGCACAGCCTCATTTGATACTTCTGACGTTAGTGTAGGAACGATGGACACTTTGGCAAGCACTCCCTGTCTGATTGTAATTCGGGCTATCCCGTATTAATTAGAATTTAAAAGAATTCTATAAAACCTGACATCAATTTGCCAATCAATTATTTTTGGCATAGTCATTAAGAAATTCTATGAACCTTACATACTATGCAAGCTAAATGCGGCAGAATGTTAATAAACCTCTGGTCAATTCAGGATTGCAGTTCCCCTTGAATAGGGTATATATAAATATTGGAAGCAGCATAAAGCATTGAGAGAGAGGCGGAAACATATGCACTTATTATCTGTAGCAGAATTAGTAGATGTGGAGAATCATGCCTGGGAAGAGATCAGGGAGCTGCTGAGCCAAGGGCCGCGAACCTACCGGCTTGAGGCCGCAGAACCGGAGAAAGCAGCGCTGACGCTCGTCCGTCTGCAGGTAAGTACGAGGTCTTATCTGGGAGCCATTGCTTATGAAGCCGGAGGTATTATCTTCGAGCATGGCTGGATTACCTTGCTTGGCGCTGGAGCAGATGGGGTCTGCGGCAGCCTGGTATCCTGGAACGGTCTGGGTGATACAGAGGACACAGTCCCGCTGCCGGGTGTGCTGATTGTGGCCTATGATGCGGCCGGAGGCTTCTTCGGTCTGGATACCGGGCGGTTCGGACAGAGCGGACATATCTATTATTATGCCCCCGATGCTCAGGTATGGGAGACGACGGAATTAACCTATTCAGGCTTTATCGGCTGGCTGGCGGAAGGTGACCTGGATCTGTTCTATGAAACATTCCGCTGGGAAGGATGGGAAGAGGAGACGCAGAAGCTTGCGCCGGATCAGGTCTTCGGGTATTATCCGCCGCTCTGGACGGAGGAGGGCAGCGGCTGCGCCAGCAGCAAAGTACCAGTCTCTATTCTAGAGGCATGGCGGGCAGCGGGAAGCGCAGGTGCTGAATGAAGCGGCGAAAGGCTGAACGCGAGCAGCTTAGAGTCTTAAGGATAGTGGAAGAACCGCTGGAGATGGTTCCCTTTGTCAGTGCGGCGCCCGGCAGCCAGGGAATAATATATGGTGGGCTACCGATATATCTGGGAGAGATGCAGGGACTGCCGGAAGAGGTGAAGGTGCTGATCGTCGCATCCGACCTTCAGGGAGTTGCCTTGTCTGACAATGGAGATTACAGCGATCTATTGGTGGGTGAGAAGCTTGCCGCCACACTGGAAGATCTGCTGCTCCGCCAAATGCCGGATGTCCGCCCGGATCAGGTGCTGGTCTGTTTATGCGGCGATCTATACGGAGACACTGCAGTAAGAGGTTCTAGCGGCGATCCGCTGCCGGTATGGCGTGCCTTCCGCCGCAGATTCGGAACGGTAATGGGCGTGAACGGCAACCACGATCTTCTGACTTCAGAAGGGGAAGCAGAGCTTGCCTCTACACCGGGAATGCATCTGTTCACCGAACCGGCGGTCCTGCACCATGAGAATTTGCTTATCGCTGGACTTGGAGGCGTCACAGGAAGAGCAGGCCGGCCGAACCGCACGCCGGAGAAGGAGTATCTGGAGAGACTAGAAGGTCTGCTGCAACACGGGCCCGGTCTGCTGCTGCTGCACCAGAGCCCGGACCTTCCAGGAGCTGGGCTACCAGGACACGCAGGCATCCGTGAGCGGCTGGAAGCCGGGCCGGAGGTACTGGTCTGCAGCGGGCATGTTCACTGGAACCAGCCGCTGGCGGAGCTGGACAACGGTGTCCAGCTTCTGAATACAGACGGAAGGGTGCTGGTATTCACAGCCGCAGGCCTGTGCTAAACGTGCACTTGTCCGTAAACTTTACAAACAGCATCGGAATAGATATAATTTAGGTATAACTTTCAGGGTTTGAAACAACAGAAAGGGGCCTAACGCCATTAGGCTCCTTTTGTATTTCCGGCCCATGTTAACAGGAGGGCGAAAGTCATTCACAAGGAAAAGATTATGGTATGTGTTCATTACGGCCCGCACGGCGAGCGTTTGATCCGGCGTGGAGTCCAGTTATCCGAGATGATCGGAGCACCGCTATATGTGCTCAATGTGGATAGTTCAGACAGTGATGAATATAATCAAAGCAAAGAAATGTATATGGCAGTCTGGAAACGTCTGGCTGAAGAAGCCGGCGCTGAGTTCATGGTCCGCAAACGCCGCGGCCGCAAGACTACGGATGTGATCGTTGAAGCGGCTGAGGAGCATGAAGTCACTCAGATTATTATCGGGCAATCCGCCCAGACTCTGTGGCAGGAGTTGACCAAGCGTAACTTCGTCAATGAGCTGATCAGCAAGATGAAGATGATGGATCTGCATGTGGTTGCAGTTCAACGTATGCGCGCCGGGCTGGAAGAGACCCATGAAGAAGGAGTAACCGCTTATTTGGTGAAGAACGAGGGAATGTATCAGCTCAGCGATGAGCCGGAAGGTACAGACTTCATTAAAGGGAAATACTTCCACGAATTGCATACCGAGTTTGAGAATGGCTTGTTCAAAATTGAGCAAGATGGTAAAGCAAGATATTTGCATATCTGTGAAGGGAACTTGGCCGATCCGCTATAACCGGTCTTGTTGTAAGGAAGTAAGTACCAGTGTTCACAACCTATACCACTGAAGGGAAAAGGAGGCTTGCCTTTGCTGCATATAACCGTTCTTGTTCCGTTTCTTATGGCCCTGATGATAGCGCTTCTACGCGGGAGGGTACGCAAGCTCCATAGAGGATGGCTTGTACTGGCTGCACCGCTGATGTTATTTATCTACTTTTTTACCCGGATTCCGGTCATCAAGGGAGGGGATCTCGGATATGAGACACTGCCATGGATTCCTTCCCTTGGGATAGATCTGGTCTTCCATCTGGATGGATTAAGTCTTCTGTTCGCCTTGTTAATCACGGGAATGGGCACCCTGGTCTTTATCTATTCCATATTCTATCTGGACAAACGCAAGGAAGAGCTGACTCCATTCTATGTATATCTGCTGCTCTTCATGGGAGCTATGCTGGGAGTCGTCCTATCCGATAACCTGATGGTGTTATACGGATTCTGGGAGCTTACGAGCGTCTCATCCTTCCTTCTGATTGCCTACTGGCACCGGAGACAGAAATCACGCTACGGCGCGCAAAAGTCGATGCTGATCACTGTCTTCGGCGGTCTGGCGATGTTCGCAGGCTTCCTGATGTTGTATGTGATGACAGGTACCTTCAGCATCCGCGAGATCTGGAGCCAGGTGGGCGACATCAGCGGACAGACGCTGTTCATTCCCGCAATGCTGCTTATTCTGCTGGGTGCCTTCACCAAATCGGCCCAGTTTCCATTCCACATCTGGCTGCCTGATGCGATGGAAGCGCCGACCCCGGTCAGTGCGTATCTGCATTCAGCGACCATGGTCAAAGCTGGTTTATATCTGGTAGCACGGTTCAGCCCGGTGTTTGCGGGGCAACATGAGTGGTTTTGGATAGTGTCGGGCGTCGGCCTGATCACCTTGATCTATGGATCGATCCAGGCGATGAAGCAGACGGACCTGAAGGCTCTGTTAGCTTATTCTACAATCAGCCAACTCGGTCTGATTATGGGATTACTCGGCATGGGATCAGCAGCTTCCTTCTATACAGGGGAACAGGCTGTATTCTATACCGCCGCAACAACGGCAGCACTCTTTCATTTAATTAATCATGCCATATTCAAAGGTTCGCTCTTCATGGTAGTCGGAATTGTCGACCATGAGACGAATACCCGTGATCTGCGCAAGCTGGGCGGGCTGGTGTCTCTGATGCCGGTAACCTTCACGTTAGCGCTGATCGGCAGCTTCTCAATGGCGGGTCTTCCGCCGTTTGCCGGATTCCTGAGCAAGGAAATGTTCTTCACGGCTGTGCTGAATATCAGACAGCTGGATATCTTCAGCCCCGGGGCCTTCTTTACAATATTCCCGGTGCTGGCGTGGATTGCAAGCATATTTACCTTTGCATACAGCATGATTATGGTCTTCCATACCTTCTTCGGCAAATATCAGCCGGAGAAGCTGGACAAAAAACCGCATGAAGCGCCCTTCGGCCTTCTGCTTCCGCCAGTAATTCTGGCACTGCTGGCCGTTGTCACCGGCTTCTTCCCGAACATCCTCTCGGGGACACTGATCGTGCCGGGGATGAATGCCATTCATCCGGAGCTTGCAGCCAGCTCACCTTTTTATGTGAATATCTATTTCTGGCACGGGTTCACCGCCGAGGTCTGGATGACACTGGGCGTGATCCTTCTGGGGATTATCGTATACCGTGTATATGGCCGCTTCAGCCTTGTTGATAAGGAATGGCGCAGCGGCCTCACGCTGACACAGGTATATGACGGGAGTATCCGTCTCGTGGAGGGACTGTCCCGTGCAGTGACAGGGCTATACATGACCGGTTCGATGCGTCATTATCTGATGTACATTTTCACTCTGATTATTGCCGTAGTCGGCGGGACGATGCTGTATTCGGAGGGCATTACGTTCGGCCAGGGGAGCTACGCTCCGGTCACCTTCTTTGAGGTTGTTGCCGTACTGGTCCTGCTGACAGGCGCGCTCGCCATTCCGTTCGCGAAGTCTAGAGTCTCGGCGATCCTGCTGACGGGAATGGTCGGTTATATGGTGACCCTGCTCTTCATTCTGTTCCGCGCACCTGATCTGGCCCTTACCCAGATGATTGTGGAGGTGGTCTCCGTCACGCTGTTCCTGCTCTGCTTCCGGCATCTGCCCAAGCTGAAGCGGGAGAAGGTGAAGCTGCGGGTCAAGGTGCCGAGACTGATCATTGCCTTAGGCTTCGGGATCACGATGACGCTGGTGGCGCTGGCGGCGCTCGGCAGCAGTCCGTTCGAGTCTATCTCAACCTACTATGTGGAGAATAGTTACAAGCTTGGCGGCGGCAAGAACATCGTCAATGTCCTGCTGGTGGACTTCCGCGGCTTCGATACCATGTTCGAAATTACGGTGCTGGGGCTGGCGTCGCTGGCCATCTACTCGATGATCAAGCTGCAGCTGGAGCAGGATCATACGCCTGTTCTGACCAGAAACAAACCGGAGTCCAGCACGCGCCGCTATACCCGCAGCAATGATGTATTGCTGCAATCGGTGGCAAAAGTAGCCTTCGTGATCATCATCACGTTCTCCCTGTACCTGTTCTTCGCGGGTCATAATCAGCCGGGCGGCGGCTTTATCGGAGCCTTGATGGCTGCTGCGGCGCTTGTACTGATTGCGATTGCCTTCGGTACGGAGTTTGTAGAGAAGGTGCTGCCAGTCGATTACCGCAAGTTAATCGCAGTCGGGATTATGATCGCTTTTCTCACCGGAATCGGTTCCTTTGTCTTCGACGCTCCGTTCCTGACCCAAGCCTTCGGCTACTTTGAACTGCCGGTCATGGGCAAGACGGAGCTGACCACGGCGATGCTGTTCGATCTGGGAGTTTACCTCTCGGTGATCGGTGTCACGATGAATATTATCTTTACGATCGGGAGGGATAACTAATGGAGATCCTTATTGCCCTGGCGATCGGTGTCTTGTTTACCGTAGGTGTCTATCTGGTCCTGTCCAAAAGTCTGCTCCGCATCCTGCTCGGGACGACGCTGCTGACTCATGGCGTGCATCTGCTGCTGCTGACGATGGCCGGCCTGAAGACGGGCGCTTCACCTCTGCTTGGCGAGAAGGCGGACAGTTATGTCGATCCGCTGCCGCAGGCGCTTATCCTGACTTCCATTGTAATCAGCTTTGGGGTATCCGCGTTCTTCATCGTTCTGGCCTACCGGGCTTACCGCTCGGCCGGGACGGATGATGTGGAAGGAAGCAAGGGGGAGAGACCATGAACAACCTGCTGGTGCTGCCTTTGCTGATTCCGGCCTTTACGGCGGTCATCCTGATTTTTCTCAAGGAACGAATTAAGCTTCAGCGTATCCTCAGCGCCATCAGTGTGCTGGTGAACATCGCAGTAGCGCTTATCATTGTGTACCAGGTCCGTACGGACGGGATTCAGACGCTGTATATGGGAGGATGGCTACCGCCTTACGGCATCGTCTTTGTAGCCGACATGTTCGCAGCGCTGCTCGTCTTGACGGCTGCGGTGGTAGGGGCAGCTTGTCTGTTCTTCTCCTTCGCAAGCATCGGTGAGGAGCGGGAACGTTTCTACTATTATACGTTCTTCCATTTCCTGCTCACCGGCGTGTTCGGCTCGTTCCTGACGGGTGACCTGTTCAACCTGTTTGTCTGCTTTGAGGTGCTGCTGGTTGCTTCCTACGCCATGATTGTCTTGGGTGGAACCCGGGTACAGCTGCGCGAGACACTCAAGTATATCCTTGTCAACGTAATTTCCTCCACCTTGTTCGTAGCGGCGATTGCCTATTTGTACGCTGCGACAGGCACGCTTAATATGGCTCATCTGGCCATCCGTGTGGGAGAGGCCGGGCAGGGCGGGGTGATGAATGTGATTGCCGTGCTTCTGCTGCTGGTGTTCTCGCTCAAAGCGGGCCTGCTGCTGTTCTTCTGGCTGCCGGATTCGTACAGCGCTCCTCCGCAGGCGGTAAGGGCATTGTTCGGCGCACTGCTTACCAAGGTGGGGCTGTATGCGATCACCAGAATGTTCTCACTGATTTTTGTCCATGATATGGGTCTGACCTATTCGCTGATCGGCTGGATGGCAGGGGCCACTATGATTCTTGGAGCCATAGGGGCACTCGCCTATAATGATCTAAGCCGGATATTCAATTATAATATTGTCATCAGTGTCGGCTTCATCGCCTTCGGCATCTCCGTGGCTACCCAGGATTCGCTTAGCGGGGTTGTATTCTATCTGATGCACGATATGGTTGCCAAAGCGTTGCTGTTCTTCCTGGGCGGGCTGATTGTCGCGGCTTCGGGGACGGAGCAACTCAGGCTGATGGGCGGTCTGATCCGCCGGTATCCGTGGACGGGCTGGATGTTCTTCGTCCTGACGCTGGCGCTGGTCGGCGTTCCTCCGCTTAGCGGTTTTGCCGGGAAGGTCATGATGGTCCGCAGCGGCTTCGGCGAGCAGCACACTGTGCTTGCGCTTATCGCCCTGGCTTCCAGCTTCGTGGTCTTGTATTCACTGATCAAAGTGTTCCAGCAGGTATTCTGGGGGGGCGAGAAGAGCGATGAAGAAATCCGCCCTCTGCGCTACAAAGCGATGATGGTACCGGCTGCTGTGCTGTTTGTTCTAGTCATCCTAATGGGTATCGGCGCTGAGCTGGTGAACGGCTATGTAATACAGGCCGGCGCAGTCCTCGCTGATCCGGCAGCGTATATTAATGCTGTCATAAGGAGTCGATGAAGATGGCCTTTCAAATATTATTGAATCTCATGATTGCCTTCCTGTGGATGTTCCTGAATAATGACTGGACGGCCTCCGGCTTCATCATCGGTTATGTGCTGGGGGTGGCCGTGCTGGTGGTCATGCGGCGCTTCTTCGACGGCCGGCTATATCTTGGCAAAGTATGGGCGATTCTGAAGCTGGGAGCCTTGCTGTTGCGCGAACTGTTGGTATCCAGCTATGTAGTGGTGAAGGCGGTGCTCAGACCGAATCTCAATATCCGTCCGGCTATCCTGATGTACCATACCGAACTGGAGTCGGACTGGGAAGTAGCCGTGCTGATCACAATGCTCTGCCTTACGCCGGGTTCTGTCGTGTTGGAGGTGTCCAAAGACAACCGGACCTTATACATTCATGCCATGGACATTCAGGATGTGGAGCAGTTCGATGCGAATATCCGTAATACCTTTGAACGCGCGATTCAGGAGGTGACCCGTTCATGATTCAATCAATTCTTATGCTGGCGCTGTCGATCATGGTCATCTCCATTGCTATCTGTGCCTGGAGACTGGTTAAGGGGCCATCGCTGCCTGACCGGGTTGCCGCACTCGATACTATCGGTATCAATCTGCTGGCGATGGTGGCAGTCCTCTCGGTCCTGTTCAAGACACAAGCCTTTATAGAATATATTCTTCTGATTGGAATCCTCTCTTTTATCGGGACGATGGCCTTGGCCAGATATATCGAAAGGGGAGTGGTGTTTGAACATGGACATGATCAAGACGGTCATTGAGTATGTGTTTGTCCTGCTGATTCTGACCGGAGCCTTGCTTAGCGCAGTCAGCTCTGTAGGGCTGATCCGCTTGCCCGATGTCTACTTAAGATCACATGCCGCTGCCAAAAGTGCTACGCTCGGTGTGCTCTGTGTACTCAGCGGCGCATTCCTGTATTTCGCCTTCTTCCTCGATTTCATCAGTGCGAAGCTGCTGCTCGGAATCGTGTTCGTCTTCATGACTTCGCCGCTCTCTGCTCATCTGACAGGCCGCGCGGCCTACCGTTCTGGTGTTCCGCTCTGGAGCCGCCGCGTCCAGGATGATCTCAAGGAGGCGCTGGAAAAGGAGCAAGCAGCGGAACAGGCAACGGAACGTGTGAAAACTGATGCATCACCATAAAAACAGGGATGTCCACAGCACAGTGCTGCTACGGACATCCCTTTTGTTATTTTTGGCTTGGTTCATGCGCTCTGAGGAGCTGTCCGTCTGCGGTATAGATACAGCAGCAGATAAGAGGCGGCGAATGCTGCGGTTACCAGCCACAACGGAATTCTCGGGTCGAGCTTGTACGCCCAGCCTCCGATAATGCCCGCAGGAGCGGTGAATACCAGGATCAGGACGGACAACATGGAGAAGACCTTGGCCCGCTTATCATCATCAATGGCGTTCTGCACGGCTGCTTCGAGATAAGGAGAACTGATCATCAGGCCTACGGCTGCCAGAATGGTGCTCAGCCCGATCCAGACAAAGCTCGCTGACGGGTAGAGGACCAGCATGACATTCGACAGAGCGGATAAGCCGAAGCCTGCCATCATGGCGCGGTTAGCACTCTCATCCGGGATTCTGGGCATCAGCAGCCACAGGGTCAGCAGCATGATGACTGAGGACACTGCGGGGAACAGAGAGAGGATGCCGCTGTCCAGATGGATATAATCTGCCAGATACAGGTACAGGTAGGTGCTTTTCAGCGTAGCCTGGAAGTTGAACAGAATGTATACGCCGAAGATCAGCAGCAGATTGCGCTCAGCCCCGAGGTCACGGAAGGCGCCGCCGTATTCGATCATACTCTCCCGCAGGCCGAGCTCCCGGGTTTCCTGCCTTTTGCGGATGCCGGCCTCGGTCTCCCTGGTGGTTAGATGACGGCCCACGAACTGGAAGGTCATGAAGAGAAAAGCCAGCACGTACATGATTCTCATGCCCGTGACCATGCCATACTGGTGGACAAGCAGACCGCCCAGCGGTGCGAAAAGGCCTCCGATCACCCCGATAATTTGCAGCAGTGTGAATACATAGGTCCGGTCAGCGGGGCGGGTATCTTCAACAATCAGGCAGTAAAAGGCGATATGCGGCACACGCTGGAAGCCGTTAATCACCGCGGCCGCCACGAAAAACCACAGATTCTGTGAGAAGGCCCATAACAAGGTGGCGAGGCTCCAGCTAAGCAGGTCAAAATACAGAATAGCCCGCTTGCGTCCCAGCCGGTCCGTTAAATATCCGCTCAGCAAAGAGGAGAATACCTGTACGATGAGTCCGATCGTCGTTATCCAGCCGATGTTCAGCTCGGTCAATCCAAGCTCATACATGTACAGGGTGGCATAGGTAGAGAACATGCTGTAGGGAATCAGGAAAAAAGGCTCAAAGGTCAAGCAGCCCCGGCTGTTTCCCTCCAGCCGCGGAAAAAAGGGTTTTGCCATGATGAATCCTCCAGGGAACCGTTTCAGGTCTGTTATTTTCCTTAATGGAATAGATGCTTGCTATATTGGAATTGTTTGAACGGGCGCCCCGCGTTTAGAATGTAGTCATGCCTTGGCGCCAAGGTAAACTTTACTTCCGAAGGAGAATGTGAAATTTGTTACAATTCAATTTCAGGATGATGATTGAATTACATAGTCCATAAATGCCGTGACGCTCTCCGTGTTCTGTTTATTCTTGGGATTTACAATAGCAACCGAGCTAAGAACCGGGTTCGTCAGCGGTACGATACTAAGCCTGGGATGATCCGCGTAGCGGGCAACCTGGTCCATCAATAGGGTTACGCCAAGATTCTCGGCAACGAGTTCCATAATGGTCTCAATCCGGCTATTGGTGAATAGAACCTCAGGGGTGAAGCCGGCCTTGCGGCACTCTTCCATACAGGTAGTATAAATACCCGAAGTGGAGTTCAGCAGAATGAATTTATCGCTCTGCACCCGGTCCAGATCCACGGAGGCCTGATTAGCCAGGGGGTGATCCTTGGAGACTACCAGCACTAAGAAATCCTCCACCAGCGGATGAACCTCGGCGAGCCCCTCCGGGATATAGTTTGTACGCATGAACGCTACATCCACCTCGCCATTGCGGAGCATGGATAATATGCTATCATTTTCTTTTTCAATCAGATGCAATTTGACCTGCGGGTACATCCCTGTAAATCCGGCAATTATTGAGGTCATGCCATATTGGGACATCACGGGAATGGTTGCAATGGATAAATGGCCTGTTTCGAGCAGCTCATGCTTCTTCATGTTTGACATCATCTCATTGTAATTGGCCAGGATTTTCTCGGCATATAATACGAATTCTTCCCCGGCAGGAGTCAGGCTGATCGTCCGTGTCCTTCGGTCGAACAGCAGGGTGTTCAGCTCGCCTTCCAGGGATTTGATCTGTTTGGATATCGCGGACTGGGTGATACACAGCTCATCTGCTGCGCTGGAGAAGCTAAGATATTTACGAATAGTCATAAAATATTGAAGCTGTGCAATAGTCATGGCTGATCATCCTATCTGAATGTATAGTGCGTTCTGGAGTAGAGTGGCATATCGCGACCTTTATATATTAACAAAAATGGTTCCAAGAAGGAGTACAAATGAGGAAAAAGAGTGTGAAGAAAATACTGTCGGTTATCCTGTTGATGTCATTGGTGATCTTATCTGTGGCAGGATGTTCAGGTACAAAAAATGAAGATAGCCCTAAAGATGCCGGGGGCATCACCTATAAGGCAGGAACCTATACAGGCTCTGCGGACGGAAAAAACGGTGCGGTGCAGGTGGAAGTAACCTTCTCGGAGCATGCCATCGACACTGTGAAGGTAGTGAATTTCAAGGAGACCGAAGGGGTCAGTGACGCATCCGTTACCAAGATTCCGAAGGCTATTGTCGATAACCAGTCCTTGAAGATTGATGCCGTCTCCGGGGCAACCGTCACCAGTGATGCGATCCTGGCTGCCGTCGCCGATTGCGTAACCCAAGCCGGTGTAGATCCGCTGGTTCTGAACAATGATGTGAAGAAAGTGGAATCGACCGAGGTAGAGGACTTAACGACAGATGTAGTCGTCATCGGCGGCGGAGCGGCAGGCATGTCCGCTTCCCTGCGTGCAGATGAGCTTGGACTGAAGACCATTCTGCTGGAGAAAATGACTTACATCGGCGGGGCCATCTCGATCAGCGGCGGCAATCAGGTGGTTGGACTCTCCAAGCTTCAGCAAGAAGCCGGAGTTACCGACGACAGTGCCGACAGCATCGTGACGGATTTTCTTGCCAACGGGGGAAATAAGAACATTGCCGATTTATTGAAGCTGTTCGCAGCCAACGTCGGGCAGACTACAGACTGGCTGAATCAATATGTGGGGATTAAATACGATATGGCAGGCGGACTGCATAAGCTGGCAGAGTACAGTCATGACCGGGAGCTTGCTTACGATCAGGGCGGACCCGGATTCGCCAAGCAGGCCCGCCAGAAGGTCGAAGAGTCGGGTGTGGAGCTGCACCTGGAGACCAGAGCAGAGAAGCTGGTTACAGATGATAGCGGTGCTGTTACAGGTGTCGTTGCCAGAGACGGCACCGGGAAGACCTACAATATTACAGCTAAGGCAGTGATTATGGCTACCGGAGGTTATGGTAATAATAAAGACCTGCTCTCCGATCAGTTAAAGACCGCTCTATACTATGGTCCGACTTCCTCGACTGGAGACGGAATAGTAATGGCCAAAGGTGAAGGCATCGATGCCGCAACCCGCCTGATGGAATACGGAAAACGTTACCCCAATGGAGTGGAGGTATCCGAGGGAATTGCGAAATCAACCATTGTCGGCAATATCGCTGCGTTCAAGAAGAGCGGAATTCTGGTGAATAGTGCCGGAGATAGAGTAGTGAATGAGAAATCCAGTAATCGCAGCATTCTGGAAGTGGAACTTACGCAACAGAATCAGATGCTATACTTGCTGATGGATCCGGCAACCTTCGATGTGTTTAAGACCAGTCTGGGCGAAGCAGGAATCTCACAGGGTGATATTGAGACATGGCTGAAGAACAATGGTTTATCTAAGCCGTATTTCTTCCATGCCGGGACGGCTGAAGCGCTCGCAACGGCTGCCGGAATGGAGGCTGGTGCGTTGCAGAATACCATTAACCGCTATAACGGCTTCGTTAAGGCCGGTAAGGATAAGGACTTCGGGCGTTCAGCGGATTACATGAAGGAAGCCATTGGATCAGGCCCTTACTATCTGGTAGAGCAGAAACCGCGTTTCGCTACAACCATGGGGGGACTGGTTGTGAACACAGGCTTTGAAGTCATGAATACCAGCAGCCAGATCATTCCCGGACTCTACGCCGCAGGCGAGGTTGTTGGTGGTGTCATGGGAGATGACTCCCCCTCCGGCGCCAATAATGCCTGGGCACTGACCTCCGGGAAGCTGTCAGCAGAGGCAGTGGTAGATAAACTTAAATAAGCCCGGCTGTCCCTATAGTGGAAAAGACCAAGGTGCCATGAGATAATATGTTATCCGAAAATTAGATAAGGTGGTTAACATGTTTATCATCATTGGGCTAGTATTCATTGCTTTATACGCGTTAATTGTCTTCTATATTGGCTGGAGCGGCTGGGGCTGGATCAAGCCGGTCGTCTCCGGACGGTTCCGGCTGTTCTACATCATTGCGCTGATCTTCCTGGCCAGCTCGCTGATCCTCTCCAGAGTGGTGGCGGGGTCAGCGGTCTTAAGCGTCATTGGCAGTTACTGGCTGGCCGTATTCAGCCTGCTGCTCATACTTCTGCCTCTAGTGCACCTTATGGTCTGGCTCACGAAGCTGGTCAGGCTGCCACGCCGGGCTGTTCAGAAGTGGTCCGGTATTCTAACGCTGGTGGCGCTGGTGAGCCTGCTCGGGTATGGAAGCTATAATGCATACAGCCCGGTTGTGCGTTCCTACGAGGTACAGATTGACAAGCCGGGTCCGGCCAGCGGTAAGCTTCATATCGTGATGGCTTCAGATATGCATTTCGGTTATTTATCCGGCAAACGCCATGCGGAGCGGATGGTACAGGAGATTAACGCCTTGCACCCCGATCTAATACTGCTCCCGGGCGATATCGTGGATGATGATGTCAGGCCGTATAAGGAGAAGGGACTCGGCGCTGTGCTGGCGAAGCTTGAAGCTCCGCTCGGAGTGTATGCTTCCCTGGGGAATCATGACCGGTTCAAGGGCGGGACGGAGGAGATCATCAGCCTGCTGAAGGAGAGCGGGATGCAGGTGCTCTATGATGAAGACGTCGAGGTGGGCGGCTGGCTGACGCTGATTGGACGGAAGGACTACAGCGATAAGGAACGGGCCAAGCTGGCTGATCTGACCAAGGAGATAGATCATTCCAAGCCGGTGTTCATGCTGGAGCATCAGCCGGTGGAGTTCGGGATTGCGCAGGAGCAGGGCGTGGATCTGATGGTCTCCGGCCATACCCACCGCGGGCAGATCGCGCCGGCCAATCTGATCACCTCCAGAGTGTTCGAGAATGACTGGGGCTATCTGCAGAAGGGGCAGCTTCATACCATCGTGTCTTCAGGCTATGGCTTCTGGGGTCCGCCGATCCGCATCGGGTCGCGCTCAGAGATCGTGTCCATTCAAGTGCAGTTTTCTAACGCAGACCAGTAAGTTGACAGGGCTGACCCGTGATGGGTTAGCTCTTTTTTTGGATAAAGATTTACAAATACCTGAAGATCAGCTATATTGTACTGGTACAATAAGTACACTGTTCATGCAAGGAGGAAGCGCGTGGAGATTATCATCAGCAGCAACAGGAACAAGCCCATTTATGAGCAGATCACCTCGCAGATCAAAGGCAAGATTATGAGCGGAGAGCTTCAGGCGGGAGATCCTATTCCTTCGATGCGTGCCTTGGCCAAGGCTATTCAAGTCAGTGTAATTACGGTGCAGAAGGCCTATGAGGATCTGCAGCGGGATGGGTTCATTGAGACTACGGTTGGCCGGGGCAGCTTCGTGTCCGCCGTGAGCCAGAACATGTTTCAGGAAGAGCAGCAGAAGCAAGTGGAGGAGCATCTCATCGCAGCAGCCGAGCTCGCCCGTGCGGGCGGAATCAAACTGGAAAAGATGGTGGACATGCTGACTGTCTTTTATACGGAGGGTAATCATGAATCTTAGTTTGGAAGTCACCGGACTGACCAAGTCCTATGCCGGCTCCGGCTTTATGCTGGACAATGTATCACTAGCCATTCCTAACGGAACCATTATGGGGTTCGTGGGTGAGAATGGAGCAGGGAAGACGACAACAATCAAGTCCATTCTGAACACGGTTCAGATCGACAGCGGTACAATCCGGCTGCTGGGCAAGGAGATGAAGGATGAAGATACCGCCTTACGTGAAGACATCGGGGTTGTGCTGGATTCGGCCAATTTCCCGGCGGTACTGACACCGGTTAAGCTGGCTAAGGTTATGCGCGGTGTCTATAAGCAGTGGGATCAGGAGATCTATGTGAAGCTCACAGGGAAGTTCGGCCTGCCTATGGACCGTAAGATCAGCGGATTCTCACGGGGCATGACGATGAAGCTGGCGATCGCTGCCGCATTGTCGCACCGGCCTAAGCTGCTGATCCTGGATGAGGCGACCTCGGGGCTGGACCCGGTAACCAGAGAGGAGATTCTGGAGGTATTCCTGGAGTTTGTCGAGGATGAGCGTCATGCCATACTGATGTCTTCCCACATCACAAGCGACCTTGAGAAAATAGCCGATCACATCACCTTCATTCATCAAGGGCGGATCATACTGACGGCGATGAAGGACGAGCTGATCTACGGCTACGGCGTTGCCCGTTGCACCAGGGACCAGTTCAGAGGTATCGCTGAAGAAGACAAGTTGTCCTATAGAGTGAGGGAGCATCAGACCGATGTGCTGGTGAAGGATAGAAGAGGGTTTGAGCAACAATACAGCGGGATCATAGTGGACCAGGTAACCATTGATGAAATACTGCTGCTGCTCGTAAAGGGGGAGAAATAATATGCGCGGACTGCTGTTAAATAATTATTACTCACTGCAAAATAACATCAAATCTTCCCTCGGCATTGCGCTGCTTCTGTCGCTGGTTTCCTTTGCCGGGGTGGATCACAGCGTACTGAATGCAGTCATCGCGGCACAGATTTGGATTTTTGTGTTGAGCATCGGGGCCTCCCTGCAGATGGATGAGGCTTCTAAATGGAACCGGTTTGAACTCACCATGCCGATCAGAAGGAGAACGGTCATCCATGCGAAATACATGTCCTTCCTGATGTTAATCCTCATGGGCACCGCTGTAAGTCTGGTTACTCTGGCATTAACCTATGTAAGCAAGGGAGACATAGCACATTTGAACCTGTCCACCGGGTATACCTTCGGTTTATCTTTATCTATCTCCACCCTGGCGATCTATTATCCGGTCATTCTTAAATTCGGTGTGGAAAAAAGCGAGCAGATGGTGATGATATCGGCAGGGCTATCGGTGGGCCTTCGTTTCCTGGTGTGGATGCTGCTGAACCTGTATATGGACGATGTGAACTATAATGGTCCTGAGACCGGGTATGCCACCCTGCTCCTTGCTGTTCTCCTGTTCGCGGTGTCCTATCTGATTTCCGTGCGGATTCATCGGAATAAAGAATTCTGATGATCACCGGAATCCGATTGCGATTGGGAGACTATCAGCCTTGCCGGCTCCGCATGATCTCTTTGTAGACTTCGATGGCGTATGCCCGGGACCGCTTCAGATCCACAATGGCATCTTCGGCGGGCAGGTGAATGTCCTTATCAGACCAGTCCGCGCGTTCCGGCAGCCAGGTACGGATATAGCTGCCGCCCGGATCATGGGTCTGGGATTGGGTGACCGGATTCATCACCCGGAAATAGGGAGAGGCATCGAAGCCGAGCGAAGAGCTCCATAGCCAGCCGCCACGGTTCTGGGCGTTGTCGTAATCGCTTAGCTTCAGCCGGAAATAACGTTCGCCATAGATGAAGGGACAGCCCAGATTCTTTGTCAGGAACATGGCCGTTATCATCCGCAGCCGGTTCGGCATCCAGCCGGTCTCATTCAATTGGCGCATGGCAGCATCGATGACCGGAATGCCGGTCCTGCCCTGAGCCCAGGCCTCGAAGTGCTGTGTCCCCAGCGCAGAGAGATCATAGACATTCTCATAGTTGAAGAAATCCTTGTCCAGCCGTGCCTGATATAGATAAAAATCCCTCCAGGCTAACTGTCTCAGCCATTCTTCCCCGAAATCTTCTTCTTCAGTAAGCCTGCTGTATAGGGTCCGTGCCGAGATCGCTCCTGTATTCAAATGTCTGCTGATCCGGCTGGTCCGTTCCTGCGCGTAATGATTGCGGCCCACCTTGTAATCATGCAGATCCGCGTGCAGGAAATTCTCAAGCAGATGATCCGGGTTCATCTGCTCTGTGGTGGGAGCCAGCGCTGTAAGCTGCCGGGCAATCTCTTCGGGAACCTGGAAGGTGTCTGCGAGCTGCGGGTGAAGATCTACGGTTCGCAGACTGCTTAGCCCGGCAGCGTACGGCGGCTGGAACCGCTGCGAGAGGAAAGCACGCCAGCGGCGGTAAAAGGGAGTGAACACCTTGAACGGCTCACTCCGGCCGCACCAGTCCATGAATTCTTCCAGATCACAGAGCATACTGTCATGCCGCACTTGGAACCTGAGGTTCAGTGCATGGGCGGTATCCTGCAGCAGCCGGTCGCGCTTAAGGGCATAAGGGGTATAGTCTGCATGCAGGCTGACCTCCTGAACAGGGTGGAGCTGTGCCAGCCGCCGGAGGATCACCTCCGGCTCTCCATACAGGAGATGGAGCCGTTTGCCTTCTTTCGTATATTGCTGCTGAAGACGGACAACATGTTGCAGGAAATTCCGGCCGCTATGCTCCAGATAACGTTTATTCCTTAGCAGAAACGGCTCCAGTATTAACACATGCAGTGAGTCTTTCTCTGCTGAAGCTATAGCGTCGAAGGCCGGCAGATCCGAAGTCCGCAGGTCCTTGCGGTGTATGAATAGAATCATAGGTGTAGTTCCTTTCAGATGCAGATGCCATCTCTTAAATTGTAAACGGTAGTTCTGGCAGATACAACCGGGTTAACGCCTGCAGATGGTGATTGTTCATCGGATCGACTCTTCCAAAATAAGGGGTCTGCCACTTCTGAGTAGCCAAAGCTTGTTTATTGGTTACGGTATCCCAGGCAGGATAGACCCGTATCGCCATTTTTCCCGGGACATTATCGGTTGCCAGCACACCATGCATTTTCAGCAGGTCTTTCGGAAATACAAACTGTCCAAGCTCCCCGCTGACGGGATGGAAGGTGCTGATTACCAGCAAATCAGGGGCATCGGCATAGGTGAAGGCCTGGTTTTTACGATCGGCATTTTTTTCCCACATCGCGACAAATTGGCCGGTCTTCGTGGGGGTGATTTTGGCAACCCGAAATCGCACCGAAAGAGCATCCAGTTGAAATATACCGGCTCCATATTCGGAGTTCTGCGGTTCTTCACGTATAGAAGCGACAGTTAAGCGGGCTGGTGCGTATAATTTTTCAGTTATATAAGCTAACGTGGTATGAAATTTATTCATAGGCTGTCCCTTCTTCCATAGAGATGCTGATGCTGTTTCTACTATAGATACTATCAGGGAAATCGCTTGAAGGAAATTATCCGGTAGCCGGTCAAGTTTTTTGTTAGAATTAGGAAGGCAACAGGATTTTACTTGACTAAAGGAGAGGTTTTATTTTGAAAAAAGGATTCACACTAGTGCTCTTGGTGCTATTGCTGCTATCGGGCAGCATTACAGCATTTGCAGCTGGGCAAGGCAGCGTTGGACCGGGAGGAACTACCCCATCCGGTATTCCGTTGACTGGTTTGGAAGCGTTTGTTGACGATTATGTAAAAGAGTACATAGGAAAACAGACCGTAGGCGCGTCCGTTGTGATGGTGAAGGATGGGCAGGTCGTGCTGTCCAAGGGGTACGGCTACGCCGATGTGGAGCAGCAGCTCCCCGTCTCCCCGGATACGGTCATGGAATGGGGCTCCATCAGTAAGCTCGCTGTATGGACATCCGTAATGCAGCTGGCTGAGCAGGGAAAACTGGATCTGAATGAAGATATCCGTAAGCTTTTGCCGGAGCATTTCCTGACCAAGCTGGAGTATGACGAGCCGATCACCATGCTGCATCTGATGAACCACAACGCCGGATTTGAAGAGTATATGTTCGATATGGCCTACCAGTCTCCTGAGGAAGTAAGGTCACTGGAAGAGGGGCTCAAGCTGGCCCAGCCGGCACAGATTTATAGACCGGGGCAAGTGGTTGCTTATTCGAACTACGGCAACTCACTGGCAGCCTATATTGTGGAGAGAATCAGCGGGCAGCCTTATCATGAATATGTTCAGCAGCATATTTTTGAGCCGCTGGGCATGAAGCATTCCATGGCGTATTCCGTGGTGGAGGACCGCCCGGAGCTGCTGAAGCATAAGGCCAAAGGATATTTCTTCGCCGGGCAAGGCTCCTTCAATCAAGGCCCATGGAATTATATGTCCATGTACCCTAACGGCGGCAATAACGGGACTGCGGAGGATCTGGCCAAATTCGCCATGGCGCTCATGCCCGCAGCCGGAGAGCAATCCCCGCTGTTCCAGAAGTCCGGTACGCTGGATACGATGCTGACCCGGAGTCATTCCGCTGCTGAAGGCATGCCGGGCATCGCCCATGGGTTCTGGGAGTATCCCGGGGCACACCGTACGCTGGGACATGGCGGGAACACGATTGCTTTTGCCACCAATCTGATGCTTGTGCCGGAAGACCGGTTTGCAGTCGTGATTATGACGAATCAGGCGGGCGAATCCCATATTGTTCATGGTCTGACCAAAGCAGTAGTGGGACAGAGAGCGCAGACTGAGGCAGCGGTGCTGCCGGACGTGTCAGAGGTGGAAGGCAGATTCGTGGCAGCACGCCGTCCCGGACATGGCTTCATGAAGCTGTTCCCTTATCTGACAATGATGAAGCTTGAGCCTCAGGGAGCAGATCAGCTTCAGGTGTCACTTGCCGGGATGAGCGGGAGCTATCAGCAGGTTCAGCCTTACCTCTATGAGAAGACGGGCGGGGATTCAGGATTGGATGCCTGGCCGATG
Organism: Paenibacillus sp. FSL R7-0204; assembly: GCF_038002225.1. Taxonomy (NCBI): domain Bacteria; kingdom Bacillati; phylum Bacillota; class Bacilli; order Caryophanales; family Paenibacillaceae; genus Paenibacillus; species Paenibacillus sp. FSL R7-0204. The sequence continues at coordinate 4,358,402 of NZ_JBBOCA010000001.1, read as the reverse complement.
CTGTACGCCACGATGAAAGAAGGGAAGGTAGAGTCTGTCTCGGTGTACACTTCCGATTATCTGCCGCTGTCTCCGGGCCGGTCCATGCCGGTACTGCTGATCAGTGCAGCACTTGCGGGACTGGCGATCGTCTATTTCGTAATCGCTCCATTTGTGTGGCTGGTACAGATGCTTTTGGGCAAAAGGAGAGCACATCGTAACCGTCCAGCACCCCGTTCCGCCAACCGGAAGCTGACGGCCGGACTGACCTTAACCGGTACCGGTCTGGTAGTGAACAATCTGGTGCTGGCCTTACGGATGCTGAGCAACAATGAACGTCCCTACTCCGAAGTGTATCCGCAGATTATAGTGAATATTACGCTAACCGGTCTGGCTGCACTGCTTATCGCTGCGCTGTTTATAACCAAGATGAAGCATCTGTCGCCGCCGCCTGCTTCAACGGCCCGTTATCCTTGGTCTGTCATCGTGCCCATGGTGATGATGGCAATTCTGCTGGCCCAGCTTGTATTCTGGGAGTTCTACAGTTAAGTAGCCGGGGAAGGGCAGAGAAGCGGCCACTCGGAGGGAGAATAGGGAGGGCAGCGATGATAGCAGGAAATAGATGGATTATATCCATTTGCTCAAGGAGTGTGGAGCCCTGCGACGACAGCTATTGGAAAAAGGGCACTTAATTTGTCTCGAAGCACCTCCAATAGGGAAAATGGATAGTTGCAGATGCTGTTTCCACTTCTGCAATAAGAGCCATATTAGTATTTCGGTTGCTTAATGAAGGGGGATAGTACCTTCTGTGCAAAGGGACGAAGCCAAAAAGCTACAACGGTCGTTCCCGTCCATGAGCTGCGCTTATTCTGTAGATATTGATCATTAATGATATAAGTCCGGGTCGAAGCAGGGCTCCTAAGGCCCAGCCGTTCCCATTCAGCCGGATCATTGGACCCTCCAAGCCTGACCAGCATCGCCTCTTCCGCTCGGTTGATCTTGCCCGGGATCTGATCGAACGCTCCGGTAATCTGTGTATGAAATTCATCGATCGGGCTGCGGCTGGCGATGCTCTCCAGGTGAATGCCTTCGCGGAGATAGGAGACGAAGGCCAGATGGTCAGCCCAGCATTCATCGATATAGAATAGCCGTACCCGCTGCTCCGCAGGGCTCATCGGCTGCTCGCCCAGCAGAATGCTGAGCCGCTCTGCGTAGAGAATCCGCCGCTGGTCCTCGATCATATCCGAATAACGGTTCAGCTCGTTATGGATATCGAAGTTCTGACTCATTACAATTTGCTGAATACTTGCGATTTTACGGCCAAGCGAAGGCTCTTCAATAGCTTTCTGCTGTCTGACCGCATGGGCTGGGGTAGGGGGGCTGAAGCGGCGCATCAGTTCATCTTCCAGACTGACATAGAAGACAGAAGCCCCCGGGTCGCCCTGGCGGCCGGAACGCCCGCGAAGCTGGTTGTCAATCCGTACGCTTTCGTTCACATGGGTGCCAATAACATATAAGCCGCCGAGCCGGGCGACAGCGTCTGCCTGTACCGGATCACCGCCGCCGAGCCGGATATCGACACCGCGTCCCGCCATATTCGTTGAGACCGTTACGGCGCCCAGTTCTCCGGCTCTGGCGATAATATCAGCTTCCTCAGCATCATTCTTCGCATTCAGCACCTGAACGGGAACCCCGGCAGCCGCAAGCTCCGCAGCCAGCATGTCCGATTCCTCAACGCTTGCGGTCCCGATCAGAATGGGACGGCCCTCCCTGTGAATAGAGGAGATGTTCTGCACGAGCGCCTGATATTTGGCTTCCTTGTGCGTGTAGATCCGGTGCGGGTAATCGGTCCGGATGTTCAGCCGGTTCGGCGGAATCTGTACCACCTGCAGAGCATAGATATCCTTGAATTCCATAGCGGAGGCACAGGCTGTAGCCGTCATTCCGCAGATTTCAGGATATAGGCTAATGAAGTGTTGAATAGTGATCGTACCGAGTATTTTCCCGCCTGCGTTCCATTTCAGTCCTTCCTTCGCTGTCAAAGCCGCTTGCAGCCCGTCCGGCAAATAACGGTTCTCTGCCACGCGTCCTGTATACTCTTCGATCAGCTCGATAGCACCGCCACGGACGATATAATCAATATCCTTCGTTAATAAGGTCTCCACATGCAGTGCACAATTCAGTGAGGTCAGCAGCTGACTATTCCGGCTATCATAGAGATTACCGCATCCCAGCAACTCTTCTACTTTGGCAGCCCCCGCATCGTTCAGGTATACGTTCCGCTGGAATTCGTCATAATCGTAATGCTCTCCAGCCAGCAGCTGCCGGGCCAGTTCCGCGTATCGCGTGCCGTCGCTAAGGCTGACCTCAGATTCGCCGCTGATTACAAGCGGTACCCGCGCTTCATCAAGCAGCAAGGAATCAGCTTCGTCCACGATGACGTAGTGGAATGGGCGATGTACCGTAGCGGCTTCCGTAAGTGCAATAGTATCGCGCAAGTAGTCGAACCCTGCTTCTTTTGCCGTAACATAGGTGATATCGCTTCTGTAGGCAGCACGTTTCTCAGTCAGGCTCATACCCGCTTGAACCGAATCCACCGTTAGTCCCAGGAAGCGGTAGACGGGACCCATCCACTGCGCATCCCGCCGGGCCAAATAATCATTGAAGGTCAGCACATGCACGCCTTTGCCGGTCAGCGCATTCAGATAGGCCGGCATTACGGCTGAGAGGGTTTTGCCCTCACCGGTATGCTGTTCGATCAGCATACGCTGGTGTAGTGCGATAGCGGCCATAATCTGGACATGATAGGGCTGTAATCCGAGTGTTCTGTTAGCAGCCTCACAGACTAACGCATAGGCATCCACCAGCAGCTCGTCCAGGGCTACGCCTGACCGGGCGGCTTGTTGAAGACGGAGGGACTCTGCTTGAAGCTCTGCATCAGCCCAGGCTGTCAAATTCCGTGTGCGGATAAGCTCCGCTGTAACCTCATAGTTCTTCAGCAGTTGCCGGTTATCGTGGTCTCTGAAATTCTGCAACCATTTAACAGCTATATTCATAGTAATGTCCTCTCCCCGCTCTCCCGACTACTAACATGAACGTCTTCGGGCTACTTTACCTGTATATTATAATTCATTCATGTTTCAGTTTACCAATGTATGGATTATAAGCTCCTGAGACAAGTATTGGCCGGATAAAAAAGGGGCGGGGAAGCGCCCTTTAGGCACTCAGCCCGCCGTCTACCGGGAGGATGACCCCGGTCACGAAGGAGGCTTGATCACTAAGTAACCAGGCCGCTGCCTGTGCGACTTCTATAGGTTCAGCCGGACGCCGGAGGGGCGTCTTGGCACTGATTTGCTCGATAATCTCAGGATTGATGGAGACCCACTGTTGAATCATATCTGTCATAGTTGTACCGGGGGCGATGGCATTGACCCGAATGCCCGCTGGTCCGTATTCGATGGCAGCTGTTTGCGTGAGGCTGTTAACTCCGCGTTTGGAGGCGCCGTAGGCACCCAAGCCGGGATTGCCCTTTAAGCTGCCGACACTGCTGGTATTGACAATTGCCCCTGATCCGGAGGTCTGCAGCATTGCCGTAATCTGGGCTTTCATGCACAGCCAGACTCCTTTATAGTTTACAGACTGAATCAGGTCGAAATCCTCTTCTTTCTCATCGACCAAAGAGGATATGGTGACTCCGATACCAGCGTTGTTGAAAGCGGCGTTAAGCCGGCCATACCGCCTTACTGTGGCGTTGACCGCTTCCCCAGCGCCGCCCGCTTCTGCCAGATCGGCTGTGAAATATTCCGCCTGTCCTCCGGCTGCCGTAATCTCATCTTTGAGTGAACGCAGCTCAGATTCTGTCCGTGAGACGAGCATCACCGAGGCGCCCTGCATGGCAAAACACTTTGCTGCCGCAGCCCCGATCCCCCGTCCGGCACCCGTAATCATTACCACCTTGTCCTTCAATAATTGTCCCGAATAATTTGTCATGTTGATTCTCCTTTTCCCTAGATATATTGATATCCTTGATCACTTTGAGTATACTTTGGCTATTGTTTTGGGAGGAGAGCCTTCTTAATGGTAGGCTTACGAGTGACAGGATAAGGGGGCTGCTTAGTTGAATGATAGTGAACGCCGTTTAGCCTTAGGGAATTTTCTGCGAAAAGCAAGATCCTCGATCTCTCCGCATGATGTCGGACTGTCTGCCGGGGGCCGCCGCCGGACACAAGGTTTACGCCGCGAAGAAGTTGCTCAACTCGCCAGTATAGGTCTTTCATGGTATACGCGGCTTGAGCAGGGACGTGATATCAGTCCATCAGTGGGTGTGCTGGAGAGTCTGGCTTCGGCCCTTAAGCTAACCCCCAATGAGCGTCGGCATCTTTTTCTACTGTCAGGAGAGTCACTGCCGCCTCAACTGGCTGCTGCTGAAGAGAAGATCAGCCCGTCTGTCCAGATGATGCTGGACGAATTCAATCCGAATCCTGCTTATGTAATCGGGAGGAGGTATGATTTTCTGGCCTGGAATGCAGCGGCGGAAGCTGTTTTTACGATTAGCCGGCCGTCACCTCCGCATGATCATAATCTAATGTGGCGTCAGTTCACCGACCCTGTCTGGAGGGAGGGTTCAGAGGATTGGCATGATGTCTCCCAGAGAATTGTAGCCGAGTTCCAGACATCGCGAGCCCGTTATCTGGAGGATGTTTCATTTAACCAATTAATTGTTGATCTTAAGAATGTAAGCTCAGATTTCGCAAGGATGTGGCAGCAACACGAGGCGCCGAGCAGCCTTGACGGCTACAAGAAGCTGTATCACCCTGAGCTTGGAGTATTGGAGTTTGAACATATTACCCTACAGTTCCCTAATGATCCAGATCAGCGGATTATGCTCTATTTGCCGGATACGGCAACGAAATCCCGTTTGGAGCAGGAGTTAATGGCAAGCAAAAGTAATTAAAAAAACAAGCGGTCTTCAGACCAGGCGGATGGCCTTCCGAAGATCGCTTGTTTATGTGCACAGCCTTTTACACTTAGCCTTTGACCCCGCCGACAACCATCCCTTTGACGAAATACTTCTGCAGGAACGGATAGACGATGATAATCGGCACACTGGCCACAATGGTCATCGTAGCACGGATAGAGGTCGGTGTAACGGTCGATTTGTTGCCCTGCGCGTTCGCAAAGGCATCGCCTGCCGAGGAACTGGACATCGCGGTGTTGGATGTTGACAGCATCTTCATCAGCTCGTATTGCAGAGTACTCAGGCTTGGCGTGGAGGAGTTGTACAGGAAGACGTCAAACCAGGAATTCCACTGATAGACCGCTACGAACAGGGAGACGGTAGCGAGCGCCGGCACGGTCAGCGGAAGCACAATGCGCGAGAAGGTGATGAAGTCGCCGGCGCCGTCGATTTTGGCCGATTCCATCAGTCCCTCAGGAAGTGCCTCGATGAAGGAGCGGATGACGATCATATTAAATACGCCGATGATACCGGGAATGATATAGACCCAGAAGCTGTTCAGCATGTTCAGCTCTTTGATCAGCAGGTAACCCGGGATCAGACCGCCGCTGAAGTACATGGTGAAAATAAACGTGACGGACACAAACTTCTTCAGCTTATATTCCGGGCGGCTTACCGTATAGGCAAGCATCGCTGTACAGAACACGGAGACCACAGTCCCGACGACAGTCCGTGCTGCGGATACAAACGTTGAAAAGAAGATGTTGGATTCACTGAATACATACTCGAAGTTCCGCAGCGTCCATTCCCGGGGCCAGATATAAATATCCCCGCGGACAGAGTCATTCGCTTCATTGAACGATAATGCAAACATATTCAGGAACGGATAGAGGGTAACAATGACCAAGAGAATCATGAAGATCGTATTGCATATATCGAAGATTCGGTCACCCAAGGAAGAATTCCGGTATGAATTGGTTTTGGATTTAGCCATTACTTGTGTCCTCCTTTCTAGTACAATCTGCTTTCGCCCATACGCTTGGCGATATTATTGGCTGCGATCAAGAAGATGAAGCTGACCAGCGTTTTGAACATACCTGCTGCGGTGGCAAGCCCGAAGTTATTCATCTGCATTCCGTACTTCAGTACGAAAATATCCAGATTCTCCGAGTAGTCGAGGTTCATCCCGTTACCTAACAGGTACTGCGCCTCGAAGCCGGACTCCAGAATATGGCCCAGGTTCATGATCAGAATCAGAACGATAACCGGCTTGATACCCGGCAGGGTAATATAGAACATTCTTTGCAGACGGGATGCCCCGTCAATCTCAGCTGCTTCATATTGAGAAGGGTCGATGGAGGTGATGGCTGCCAGATAGATGATGGTATTCCAGCCGACATTCTTCCAGACTTCCGTAACCCCGAGTATTCCCCAGAAGTACTTGCCTTCGCCCAGCCACAGAATTGGATGATCAATAAGCTGCGCTTTGACCAGCAGCACATTGATGATCCCTTCCGGTGCCAGTGCCATTTGTACAATGTTGGCCGCTACGACCCAGGAAATGAAGTAAGGCAGGTAACTGATCGTCTGCACGGTGCGTTTGAAGAATACATTGCGCAGCTCATTCAGCAGCAGGGCCAGTACGATGGCTGTTACAAATCCGAGAACCAGGTTAATTGAGCTCATGACGAGCGTATTGCGGAGCACACGGTAGAACTGCTGTTCCTGGAACAGGAACTTGAAGTTATCGAGTCCGACCCACTTCTGATCGAACAGATCCTTAGCCGGTTTGAATTTCTGGAAGGCAATGGTCCATCCCCATAGCGGGAGGTATTTGAATATAATCACCCATAACAGAAAGGGCAATGACATCAGCATCAGCATTTTCTGTTTAGATAGCTCTTTAAAAAAGGTTTTGAAGCGCGAAGTACCGGTATTATTCGATTTTGCCAACTGCACAGCGGTTTTTCCCACCTGTACCGTCCCCTTTCCAAGCTCCATATTCTCTATTTGCTAACAAGTGTAGAAGGGAAAAGTGAAGGCGCTGCTTCACTTTTCCCGGTTCATCATGCTGCAGCTGGGAAGCGGACGCTTACCATTTGCCGTCGATGCGGTCCTTGATCTTGTTAGTCATGAATTCTTCGTAGCCCTTAGCATCGAGCTTGTTGTATTCGGCCAGATATTCATTCCAGACCGTTTCAAATTGGCCAGGGGCAGCAAGCACCATGCGAGGATAGTACTTCTGCTGCAAATCGCCGGCTCTCTGGCTGAAGAGCTGCTCAGGTGAGCCCGGTTCTTTCTCAATACTCCAGGCAGGGTACCATGGACGCTCTACCGGCTCGGCATAGAAGTCGGAGAAGGTCTTCAGGTTGTATGCCTTCAGCAGTGTTTTGTCGCCTTCTGTGTAGTTGATAGCTGCAACTTCCGGCTGGTTGAACGGAACGTGGGCGTTGCCGTCATCATACACGGAGTTGTCGCCATAACGCGGCCATTCATAATCGAAATAAGCGAAGCCAAATTTACGTTTGAAATCATTGTCGTTGCGGTTTGTCAGCTGTTCTTCGCTCATCACCATACGGCCTTCAGCGTTCTTCGTGTAAGTTTCGCCTTCAATGCCCCATTCTACAAGCTTCTGGTTCTCGTCGGTCAGCAGGTTATCAAAATACTTGATGATGCGGACCGGATCCTTCGCGCTGACTGAGATGCCCAGCCCGCGGTTGTTCACGAAGGACGGAGGATCAACATAAGCGTCTTTAATGCCTTCGTCAAATACGATAGGAAGGGCAACGTAACGCAGGTCGTCATTACCGGCAGATCTCAGGTTGTTAGTGGCATCGTTGATCTGCCAGGAATAGTTGACATATCCGAGTACACGGCCGGAGGTCAGCTTCGCCAGATACTGGTCTTTGTTCGCTGTGAATGTCTCAGGGTCAACCAGACCCTTGCCGTTCATTTCGTTCAATTTGGCCAGCCAGCGCTTCTCATCTTCGGTTCCCTGATACAGCTTGGCTTCATGAGAATCCATGTTCACCAGGACGCCGCCTTCATTCGGATAACCGGCCAGATGCATGGGCTGGTTGGTGATGGTGAAGAATTCACCGGCTGTACCGGCGAAGGTGGCGAAGCCGATGGTATCTTTACCATCCACCTTAGGGTACTTGGCCTGGTATTTCTCAATCAGGTCAAAGTACTGGTCAAGCGTTTTCACTTCCGGGTAACCGAATTCTTTAAGGACGCGTCTCTGCATCCAGAAGGTGCTGCTAGGATCCGGGGGCGACAAGTATCCGTTTACATTTGCAGTGAAGGGAAGGATATAGATGTTGCCGTCTTCATTGGTGATCTTGTTCATATAATCGCCGTAGACACGTTTGATATTAGGGCCATACTTCTCAATCAGATCATTGAGCGGAATGTATGCACCGGCATCGAGCAGCTTGGCCAACTCGCCGACTGGAGAGATGACATCCGGATAGTCGCCTCCGGCAATCATAACACCGGACTTGGTACTTCCATCTCCAACTACGTATTCCATTTTCCAGTCTACACCTGTCTGTTCCTGAAGCTTCTTACCGATGGTGGTATCACTGGCCATGGTATCCTTGTTGGCCCCGAAGCCGAAGTAAGTGAATGTTACCGGTTCTGTGCTGACTTCGCTGTTTTCTCCGCCGGACGCGCTGTTCTTTTCCCCTGAGTTGCCGTTTGAGCAGCCAACTACAAGGAGTGCGGAAGCCATAACAACAGCCAGTCCGGTTTGCAACCATTTCTTTGTACGCATTTCATATCCCCTTTCTTTTCTTTGTGCTATTGAACATCCTCATTATAAAAGAAAGCGTTTAACTTTGTTACAGGGCAAACCTTAGATTGGTCTTTGAATAATTAAGGTATACCCTATATTTATTTATTCTCCAGGGGCAGACGCAGCAAAATGCGGGTTCCCGCTCCGGGCTCGCTCGTGATGGAGAAGGTGAACGATTCCCCGTAGGTGATTCTCAGCCGGGTGATTACATTCTTCATCCCGATCGAATCACCCATGGCGGATGCATCCTCCAGGTAATGCATAAGCTCACTGATTTTTGCCTGGTCCATGCCTACGCCGTTATCTGCAATGACGAAGACAATCTGCCCGTTCTCCTGGGCGATCTGAATGTTGATATACCCGATGCCGGCTATATTCTCAATCCCGTGAATACTGGCGTTCTCCACATACGGAAGGAAGGCCATCTTCGGAATTTCAATGCCCAGCAGTGACTGGTCCACCTCGATGTGATATTCAAGCTTGTTGTCGAAGCGGTATTTCTGAATCTCCAGGAAGCTCTCGATTAATTCAAGCTCCTCGCGGATCGTAACGAAGCTGCTTTTCCACATGATTGATTTGCGGAAAATCTTCGCCATGTTCTGAATCGTCCGGGCCGTCTGAGTCTCGCCCTTCATCATACTGCGCATCCGGATCGTCTCCAGCGCATTGAACAGAAAGTGAGGGTTGATCTGGCTGTGCAGTGCATGCAGCTGGGCCTGCCGTTGCCGCAGCTCAAGCTCCTTCTTCTGTATTTCTGCAACATATACATCATTGATCAGGTTCTCAATGCGCTTACTCATCCGGTTGAACTCGACGGTAAGCTCGCCAATCTCATCCCGCTCCAGGTGGTAGGGGATCAGTCCGAAGTTTTTGTCTTTTACAGACTTCATATGCTTCAGAATGTTCTTAATACGCGTGTGAATAGAACGGGACATGATCATTATTACGATGGTAGGAACCAGGAAGTTAATACCGGCAAACCAGAGGATAAATTGCCCCGATTGTCTGACGTCAGACAAAATAAGGGTCTCATCCAGGACGCCGTAAATCGACCAGCCGCTTAGATAACGGTTATTCTGGTATGTCTTGTCGATCACAATGGCCTGCTTAGGCTTGGGAATCTCAGTTGGGGTCAGGGTGTGCGCCGCAGTAATCAGCCCGCTGGGCTGACCGCTGGAGAGACGGCCGAAGCGGGCCTGGCCCGACGGATCGAGAATATAGAAATCACCGCTGAAGCTGGATAAATCCAGAATCTGCCGGATATGGTTCATGTTCAGGTCGATTTTTAGCACATGTTCGTAGGTCTCCAGCCTGCGGTCGGTAAGGCGCTGGATCACGCTGATGCTGTCGGGCGTTACATAGAGATGAGGGTGGGTGTTACTGAACTTACTGATCTGCTTATACCAGTTCTGCTGGCGCATACTGTCCTCCAGCTTAATGATATGGGCTGAGGCCAGAACGGTTGGATTGTCGGTCATAATCACCGAGGAGCTCAGCACCTTGTTCTCTTTGTCAGTCCGGTTGAACAGATTCGATATGGCGTTCAGCGACTCCACATAGCGGTCCGTTGAAGCATAGGTGGTATTCAGATGCTGGATCAGCTGCCGGTCAATAGAGTAGAGGTAGGATATGCCTGCTGCATCCTCAATTACGGTCCTCAGCTCAGCCTGCAGCAGATTCATCGCCTGCTCAGCATCAGCGGTCTTCTGATTCTTAATATTGGCGGTGGTAACCCGATAGAACATTACATTGGTCAGGATGATCGGGATGAACACGCATACAATGTAGATGACAATCAGCTTGCTTCTAAGCTTCATATGATTCAGACGGAAGTTGAACACGGCAGGGAGCCTCCTTATTTACTGCCCAATCATCATATTGCGATAATCGGTCGGCGTCATATTCTCAAGCTTTTCAAACTGGGTGGCAAAATAATCCGCATTCTGGAAGCCGACCAGCTCCGCGATTTCGTACATCCGCTTCTTGGTCTGCCGCAACAGGCGTTTAGCCTCCTCAATCCGCAGGGTCAGCAGGTATTCATTGAAATACACTCCGTAGGTTTTGCGGAATAACTGCCCAAGATAGACCGGGTTCATATCGAAATCGGCGGCAATACCCTTAAGGTAGATATTTTCACGGTAATGCCCGTCGATATATTTTTTGATCCGCTCAATATTGCCTTCGCTCTTGCCGCCGCGCTTCTCGGCGATATATTCTGCGGCTTCGGCGATAAACTGCTGGAATATCTGCTTCAGCTGATTCAGATTGCGGTATTTCAGCGGCCAGTTGAGCAGCTCATTCATCCATTGCAGCGTATTCTCGTCACCTTCGAGCTGCCGGATAATGTTGATGATGGCAATCATGCTGCGCCGGATCGTGTTCGTCACCGCCCCGGGGGCGAAGTGGCGCTCCTGAAACAAGGCGAAAATAGCATCTACAGTTGAGCTGTAACCCTTGTTGTCATTGGCTTCGACCTCGTAAATCAGCTTACTGTGTAATCCTTCATCGATGTCGAAATAGTATAAGGGCAGCTCCAGCAGCTCGTCCGCCATATATATACCCTCGAAGCCGGCGGCAAAACGGTACTGGAGGCATTGCTCGGCACTGGCCCCGGAGTCTGCAATCTGCTTGAGATGGCTTACCTTCCGGCCAACGAACAAAGCGATGCTTGTTCCAAGCTCCCGCTCCAATGTATCCAGCATCGTACGGTATCCTCCCCGCGGGGAATGATTAGGTTCATCGATCCAATGGCCGGGCACGATCACCCCGTATTGATTGTTAGTGCGTACATGAAGGAGCAGAGTCTGAGCCTCTTGGCGGAAATAACGCAGCAGCGAGTCCCTCAGTGCAGGCAGGTAATCGACTTCTCCGGCGGGGAGCTGATCCTGCATTTCTGCGATGAGATACGTATAGGAAGAGGTGAGAGGGAGCTCCAGCGCGTAGGCGATCCGCCCCATGACCTGATCGTCGGGTTCTGTCTGCAGCAGGCTTTCGATGACCGTCTCGACCAGAGGCTTTTCCCGGGTGATGGAGAGGAGCTGCTTCTTGTTCAACATATGGGCGATTTTGCCTAGTGCAACCGTAAGCTCCTGTTCGTCAACCGGCTTGAGGATATAATCGGACACATTGTACCGGAAAGCTTGCTGGGCATAGGAGAAGTCGGCATATCCGCTCAAAATAATAAAAATCGGCTCCTGCACAAGCTCCGTCTTCACTTTCTTGATCAGTCCCAGCCCGTCCAGCACGGGCATACGGATATCGCATATCACCAGCTCCGGGTTCAATTGTTCAATCAGGGTAAGCGCTTGCTCCCCGTTCTCGGCTTCACCGCAAATTTCGAATTGCGGCGAGCATTCGCTTAAGATCCGGATCAAGCCCTTCCGCACAAAAACTTCATCATCTACAATCAGCACCTTATACAATGGACTTCCTCCTTGGGGTTATTCTGGATTGCTTGGTCCTGTTCCATCCTCGGTCAAGTCGCAGTGTGATCATTATAAGCTAATTCCCTGACAGAATTCGAGTGGAAACGACTTTTTATTCTAGCATCTGCTGGAAAATCCTTTCAACACGAAGAGCCTGCATCGTTAGACACAGGCTCTTTGGTATTGTATTTTTCGCTAAACGCTTATCTTATTGGTCATTCTGCAGGAGATGCGGGGGCAACGGATGCTGATGCTGCACCAGATCGGCGGCCCGGGTCTGAACATTCGCGAGTTCAGCTGAATATTCATCCGTCCACAGGTCTCCTCTGGCCAGGCGTTCCTTCAAATCCTGGGTCAGGGCAGCTGAGACCAGATCCATCAGCTTCTGCGTAATGGTTCCGCTTGTGCCTGCCAGTTCGGCAAGGGATTGTCCGCTGCCGAGACCGGAGGCAAGCTGGCTGGTGCTGATGCCCAGCAGTCCGGCGAGTTCCGAGCGGTCAAGACTCGCCAGCCCAGGCCCGAGCGGCGGCAATGCAGCCGTATCTGCCGGTGCTGAACCGGGCACCGGCGGCTTCGGCCGGGTCTGGTTCAGCAGGGACGCCGCACGCTTGGAGACTTCACTGAGGCGGCTCTTATACACGCTCTCGGTGATACGTCCATCCTTATATTCCTGGCTGAGTCTGGCCTCTATTGCACTTGCGGCGAGCTGGAGCAGCTTCTGAGAGTCCACGTTCTGCTGCTTGGCAATTGCGCTAAGCGAGCTTCCCGATTCAAGCGCTTTGCGCAGCCCGCTGGACGACAGGCCAAGCGTGGCCAGCAGGTCGCTGGTCTCGATGCCGCCGAGGCCGGGACCGCCTAAGCCGGGGCCGCCGGGTGGTCCGGCTGGCGGGCTAAGCGGCTCTGTACCCGCAGGCGGAAGGCCAGCTTCAGGAGCCGGAAGCAGCGGGGCTGGACTGCTGTACGTTGCAGATTGGACACTCGAAACGCTAGCAGCCGATGGGGAAGAGGCGGCGAAGGCGCTCAGCCCGCCAGTGCTTAGGGCTAGTGCTGCTGTCAAGGTGCCGGCAATCAGCTTGCCTGCTTTTGGAACGAACGGTTTACGTGTTGCTTTCATCGTTGAATCATCCTTTCCCGTTTTCGGGTAATGTATGGCTTGCCACTTACTCTATACTCCCAGTGTGAAAATACGGAGAAAGGGCAACTGCATTGTTTTCACCAGATTTTCACTGGAATGTGGTATCTTGATATATTGACAAATGTACAGGACACAAGCACCTGATGAGAGGAAGGGGAGGCCCCCATGAAGATCTTGCTCGCGGAAGACGATACCCGGCTGGGTGAACTGATCGTACATATGATTAAGAAGAAAGCGGCATACACCGTTGAATGGGTCACTTCCGGGGATGAGGCGTATGATCTCGCCAGTGTCTCAGGCTATGATGTGCTGGTGCTGGACTGGATGCTGCCGGAGCGGGATGGCCGGGAGGTGTGCCGTCAGCTGCGTCAGGATGGATATCCCGGGGCTATCCTGATGCTGACGGCCAGGGATTCGCTGGAAGACCGGATTCGCGGACTCGATGCGGGTGCGGATGATTATCTGGTGAAGCCGTTCGAAATTGATGAATTGCTGGCCCGGCTCCGGGCCTTGGGCCGACGGACCTTCCTCCCGCTGGAGAATGACAAATGCCGGATCGGAGAGCTGGTGCTGGACCGGAACAGCCACCGGATTGCGGCAGGGATGCAGGAAGTTCAGCTTACGCCCAGAGAGTATCAGCTCCTGGATCTGCTCCTGAAGAACCAGGGCACGGTGCTTGCCCGCGAGGTGATCCTGGACCGGATCTGGGGGATGGAATCTGAGGTTACGCTCAAGACCATCGATGCTACGGTCAAGCTGCTCCGTAAGAAGCTGGCACTCTTGGACGGAGAACAGCAGCACATTCACAGCATCCGGGGAGTGGGGTATAGCTTTGAAATTTAATGTTTTTCGTTCCGGGGCCAGCAGCTCCGGCAATGACTTGTTCGCACGCACCCAAAAGCGCCTTACCTGGCGGTATAGTGCGGTGATGAGCGTATTTCTGCTATTGTCTTTCCTTATCATCTATCTGCTTCTGTATCTCCTGATCTGGAATAACCAGAAGGAGCGGCTTAATTCTCTGCTGGATGCCGAGGTGAAGCAGCTGCAAGGACCTATGTTCAATGAACTGCTGCAAGGGAGGGACCATGGGCCGGGGAATCAGGAATTTACGCTCAGTGCGGATCAGTCATTCTACGTGATCTTGAATACGGAGGGCGGTCTGCTGGGCAGTGGCGAGATTCAGCCGGGACTGAAGGAGCAGGTGCTGAAGCTAGCGGATTCCGGGGCGGCCAAGACAGCGGAGGGACTTGCGGTAGTGGAGCTGGAGCAGGGGCCAGGCCTGCTGCATAAGGGGAATGATCCCAAGGACAGCCCGCAGGCTGCTTATCTGCTCGGCAGCCGGGTCTTCGAGCATAAGGGGCAGCCTGCGGGCATCCTGTATGCCGGTAAAGATGTTACCTTCCAGCAGCAGTTATTCCGCTGGCTTCTCGGCGTATTGGCCGCCATCGCAGCAGCATTCATCCTGCTGGCCGCCGTCTTCAGCCGGGTGATGTCGCGGCAGGCGATGGTGCCGGTCCGCGAGGCGTATGACCGGCAGAAGCACTTCGCGGCGGACGCCTCGCATGAGCTCCGCACGCCGCTGAGCGTGATGCTGTCCTCCATCGAGACGCTGAAGCTGGAGGACAGCATCAATGAACAGGCGTTCACCCGTCATGTGGTGGACGGGATGTATTCGGAGGTCCAGCGGATGACCGCGCTGACCCGTGACCTGCTCCTGCTGGCCCGCAGTGATGCCGGGCTGCTGGAGCAGGTCCTCCGGCGCTTCGACCTCGCGCCGGTTCTGGCCCTTACGCTCTCCGGCCTGGGCGTGCTGGCCGAAGCGAAGCAGATCCGGCTTACCCTCGAAGCTCCGGCGGAGCTTCCGGTGAAGCAGGATCAGGAGAAGCTGGTGCAGCTCATGGTCATTCTGCTGGAGAATGCCATCAAGTTCACACCCGCAGGCGGCCGCGTCATTCTGCGGGCTGCGCTCATTCAGAAGAACAGCAGCACGTGGCTGGCGCTGGAGGTACAGGATACAGGCGTGGGTATTCCTGCGGAAGACCTGAGCCGGATCTTCGAGCGCTTCTACCGCCCTGACCAGTCGCGTTCGCGGGAGGCCGGGGGCCACGGGCTGGGACTTGCCATTGCCAAGGAGCTGGTAGACACGCTTGGCGGCAGCATACGGGCTGAGAACTGCCCTGGCGGAGGCAGCGTGTTCCGTGTGGAGCTGCGGAGCTGAAGCGGTAGTACGGACACGAACAGAATGTATGCGGAAAACCGAACACATATTGACTTGTAGGCGAATTCTGCTTCTATCTTGCCGTATATGGGAGCATCTGTCCGAACATCTGCGAACCTGCCTGCTGAGTCAGCCTCTTCTACGCTGAGCGCAGCTCACCCGATGTAATTCCGGATGCTCCGCATTGGGTGAGCCGGGTCTTTCCCGTATAATAGTAGACGTTACGCCGGATGTGACATCAGAGCTTCACCCTGGCGTATGAACTCTAGCTTCAGGAAGGGAATGAAGAAACGTTGACTTATACGAAACTGTTGGAACGAAGAGGCGAAATTCTCAAGCGAACCGTGGAAACCTGGATCATGAAAGAGAATCGTGACGGACTGGACCGTCAAGAAGCCCATATCTACAGGAATATGGTCAAAGAGCTTCATCAGAACGAGCAGGAATTGAATGTAGCACGTGTGGAAGAACTGGATAAGAGCCCTGATTCGGACACAGAAGGAGCAGCTTCAACAGCTTCAGTCCAGAGAGAGCTTATATCGCAGGGTGTGTGAAACCGTTAGCCGATGAAGCTGCCTTACTAAATAACATGACAATGGAATAAGCCGCCCCGGCATTCGCGTTAGCGAAGCGGGCGGCTTTTGGCCGTTTTATAATATTATTCGTAATTTCACAGCCTAACAACCCGCCGGTACACCAGGCAATCCAGCAGATCCTCCCATTCCAGCTCGCTCTCATAAGGATCGCGGAAAGCGGTCGCGGTTGGGAGATACCCTAGAGCAACACCTTGGCCGCCGTGCAGATTGCAGCCGCCGTCGCCGCCTTTGCCGGTGATACCGTCCGGTGTGAGGACCAGCTCCTTCTTGTAAGGATCGCCGGGGAAGCATAGCCCTAACCCATTCGGCAGCTCCAGCGGATACGGGTCCTCAGCATTAGCCACACTTGAACCGGACACATGTCTGAGCCGCATGGTTTCGTCAATCTCGTCGCCCCACGGGAACAGCGTTCGTGCACCTGCGCCGTACAGATACTCCCATTCGTCCTCAGTCGGCAGGGTGAAGCCCTCCGGCAGCTCTGACTCGCACCATTCTTCGAACGATTCGCTGTCGTCGAACAGGAACACTACGATCTGTTCCCCGTCCCGTTCGAGCCGGAAATACTGGGAGTACTCATAGCTGGTGTGCGGCCCCTGACGGAACTCCTCGATGGCTTCGAGCACATCCGCATCTTCCTCTGGGTCGAGCCGGTCCAGCGGACATTCATACCAGCCTGCTGAAGCAGGCTGGCGCTGGACGAGCAATGGCCCGATCACAGCTTCGCGGACGGGAGACATCTCGGCATACATATGTACCTCTGAGCGGCCCAGGGTCACCGTGTCGCCCGGCACGTACACGTATTCACTGCCCTCATATACGAAGACACCCGTTTCTATGGACTGGCCGTAACGTTCGAACCTCTCTAAGCGCAGCGACTTGAAGCCAGCGGGCAGCTGTTTAAGCACTCCCTGCATCGCGTGCCTTTTCTCTTCAACCGTTAATTGCCCCCATGCGGCACGGTCCCATGCTACCATGTCATACTCTCCTCCCGGGAATAGGCATTGTTAGCCTGATTACTGTCATTGTAATGGACAGCCCCGGGTACTGGCAAACGCGCCGGGAAAGCGGCCGGACACACCGGTTAGATAGCATCCATTTATAACCTGTCCTTATTGTCTGGGTGGTCATATAATAATTCAGGTTGGAACATTAATACATAGTAAAAGAGGGATAGGAGTTATGAATTCAAAACGATTGAAATTTTTTACCGCAGGCTTTGCGCTATTACTGGCGGCACAGGTACTGGTTCCCGGGCGCTCATCTGCGGCAAAAGTCATGGAACAGCTCCCGAAGCCGGAATGGAGCTATACGCTGCCGGATGGCGTTACCTTCTGGGGCACTATAGACACCTTACAGAGTAAGAATCGGATGTTCATTCCGCTGGTCAAGACCGTAACCGTATCCCCTTCCAAGACGAAGTCTTCGGGCATGTTGTACGCATCCATTGACCGCATTAACGGTTCTGCCAACTGGGTATATGACTATTCGGACATGGCCAACGACAAGCCGTTTACTGCTAATGGTTTTTATTCTGCCAGTAACGGCTACAGCTATTTCTATAAAATGTGGGGCGGCAAACCCTATGATCTTACCGTTGTTGATCCGAACGGCAAACGGAAATGGACCAAAACCATAACCGGGTCCTACTCGCCGGTGGTGCTGGATAACGGAAATATTGTGATTCGAACCTTGGTTAGCGGCAATGTAGCTTCTCGTGGTATTACCGAGTACAGTCAGGACGGGAAGCAGGTACGCAAGCTTAAGCTGACCGGCAAATGGGCCTCAGGGGTGATTGATGTGCTGCCGAACGGCTATGTGGTACATAAGGAGCTGGATACAAACAGAGTCAGCGTATACCGGAGTCTGGATGCTCTGACGAAACCGCTGGTTACCTACACCGCTCCCAAAGCAGTTAAATATCCTGATTTCCAGGTGTATCCGCTTCGCGGCGGTTCGTTCCTGATTAAGATGAGCAGTAGCGATACCTGGCTGTTATTCGGCTATGACGCTAACGGCACCAAGAAGTGGGTGCGTCCTGTGAACAAGATGGATCGGATCGATACGACCGGCAACAACTATCTGATCCAGAGCGACAACGTCTACAAATTGTACAGCAAAGACAACCAATTACTCGGCAAGCAGCAGATCGGTGAAGCCGGGGACCGCGAATGGTACTGCCGGATAACACCATCGGGCGAGATTACGGTCGAGAAGCAGTACCAATGGCAGGAGCGTCCGGCTGTCGTTGATCCTGAGACCTTTGAGGGGGATATTGCCAAGGAGGATTTCTATGTGCTGGACCCGGCGAACCTGCAGATCAAATATCATCTCTCCACAAGCTGGCACGACTACGAAACCGGGCATAATTACATTTATGCGGGAGGCGGGGAGCTGTACATCACGAGGAGCTATGCGCCTAAGACGATTACCAAGTACATGTTAAAATAGCACCGAACCAGGCTTAGACCTCCGCATGACAAAAAGATCGCCAGGTGAATCTCTTACTTGGCGATCTTTTTGCATACCCCGTTACTCCAGCTTGAACTGCCGCAGTTCTTCCTCCAGCCTCTGTGAGATGTCGCTCAGCTCTCTGGACAGTTCAGCTACCTGCTCAATACTGCCGAGCTGCTCCTGTGTATTGGCACTTACCTCTTCAGTGGAGGCAGAATTCTCCTCGGTCGTCGAAGATATGACCTCAATCGCCTGCAGAATCTCATCCTTGTGCTTGTGGACAATCGAGGTGTTATTGCTGATCTGCAGCATCCGTACCTTCAGCTCCTCCAGGTCACTGTTCAAGCTGAAGAAGACCTGCTTCGCATTCTCGACAGATTTGGCATTCTCCTCCGCAATCGTAAGGCCAAGAGTAGTGTGTTCTACGGATAGGCTTGTTTTTTCCTCAATGGCGCTGACCTTCTTGTAGATTTCTTCAGTAGCCCGGGCTGTTTGCTCGGCAAGCTTACGCACCTCACCAGCTACCACCGCGAAGCCTCTGCCATGTTCACCTGCCCGTGCCGCTTCAATGGAAGCATTAAGGGCGAGCAGATTGGTCTGTGTCGCTATTTGATTCACTGTGCCTACGATACCCGAAATCTCATGACGGCTCAGATCAATATCCTCAATGAGCGATGACATCGCTTGTGTAGATCTGTGATTGTCTTCTGCAGCTTTGGAGAGTTGCTCCACCAAGTCAAGACCGGAACTGCTGAGCTCTGCTGAGGTCTGTACCATGGTTCCTACAGTCTGGGCATCACTGGTGATCTCGTCAATCTGATTCGACAACGCACCGGTTTTGTGAAGAATGCTCTCCGATTCAACGGACTGGTAGTTGGTAGCATTCGCAATTTCATTAATGGCCGTAGCCGTTTCGTTCATGGTTATCGCGGTTTTGGTAGAGATGGCTTGCAGGTTCTGGGAGGATTGGGTCAGCACCTGAGTCGTGTTATGGATCACCTGAATCATGCCCTGAATCTTCTGGACCATGCCCGCAATGCCATGAGCAATCTGTCCGATTTCATTGCGAGAGGCATCATTGAGCTGAACCGTCAGGTCTCCGTCTGCAATCCGTTGGATAGCGGCCAGCAGTTTTGGAATGGAGCGTAACAGGTAGCGCAGTGTGAGATAACAGATGAACACCAGGACCAAAGCGGCAACAGCAAAACCGGTGATGGTCGTCCGGGTGAAGGACGTCAGCTCGCTAAGCGCCTCTTGCCGGGTAATGGTTAAGCCTACAGACCATCCGGTATCCTTGCTGGTGGCATAGCCGATATAACGGGGGTTGCCATTATCATCAATGAGCGATACGCCGGATTCGCCGTTAATCATTTTTTTACCGATGGCGCCTAGATCGCCCGGACTCTCTGTAATTTTCTCCTTCAGTACCTTGGCTTCATCCGGGTGGTAGAGAATATCGCCAGAGCGGGTAGCCAGAATGGAGAACCCGGTGCTTCCCAAGGAGTAGCTCTGCATGATCTGCGGGATGTCATCGAAAGCAATATCTGCGGCAATGAAGCCGATCATTTGGCTGCTCTCATTCAGAATCGGATAGAAAATGCCCATCAGCATTTTGCCGCTAATGACGTCGGCGTAAGGTTCAGAATAGTAGAGACCCTTGGATTCGGATACAGGCTTGAAGTAGGGGCGGGCGCGGATATCAAAGTCCGATTTAGAGGTCAGACCGTCATTTTGGAGGAAATATCCCTTCCCGGATAACCCGGCCACCCAGGCATCGGCGAAGGAGGGCTCAGACTTTACAATGTCCGCCAGTGTGGCGAGTGCTTCTGCGGCGTGGGGGGAAGTGGTGATTTGATCTGCTGTAGTGCTCTCAATATATTTTTGAAAAATCGAGTTGGTGGACATTTGTTTGACCAGTGAGCCCTTCTCCTTGAACAGAGCATCGAACTGGCTGACAATTCCCTGCGTTTTGGTCATCAGCATCGACTCTTGCTGGCTTACTAGAATGCTTCGGGTGCTGGAATAGAAGAAGGTACCCAGGATCGAGAAGACGACAAGAATAATGACTAGCAGCACAATGGCCAATGTGTTGGCGATGCTGGTTGAACGGACTGGCCGTTTTTGAATTAGCTGTGACATAGGTCATCTCCCGGATATGTATTAGAGCGAAAGCTCTTAAATAATATGTCGGAATATGGCGGATATTCTTGTAGAGTGAAGGATGTTAATTTGCATAAAAAAACCGGATGGGAAAATATCCCGGTCCGGTAGCCGCTTGAAGGGTGGCAGACATTGATTTGAGTTGAATAGGGTGTAGCCTTCTGGCAGCTTGTAGCTCAATTCCGGCTCGGGCAGCAGAGGTCTCAGCTTATAATTCTCCGGGTACTGCGGGAAGTATAGGACATCCGCCGCAATAGCCATGATCCGCTCTGAGCTTATAGGCCAGACAGCAGGTAGCCTTAACAGATATCGTATCATGCGGAGGGTGGGGGTCCGTCCGGAACTTAGGGGTAATACGGAATGGATTGCTGCGAAGTCCGAATACCTCTGGCGTCAGCTCCCAGTGTGCAGCTTGGAATTGCCCGTGGATCCGGCTGCGGCTGCACTCACAGGAGACGTTATGAGCATCCTCTTCGATAAAAGTATACAGCTGATTATAGACATGCTTCCACAGCATCACCGCTTTGGTCTGTGAAGCCTCGGCAAGCGCGTCAATAACCGGTCTGACAACACTGCTGTAGAACATGCCGAGCTCGCCGGATAATTCTTTTCCATCTCCATCCTGGTCATAGGTCCCGTTCCCCTGATCGTGGATAAAAAAGGCGAATTCGGGATACCCCTCCGTGCGGATGAGCTGCACAGACAGGTTATTCAGTCGCAAGGCATGAGCCAGCGGGTCTGCGGCTGTGAGCAGTGCGTATTTGGCTCCGCAGATCCCGGCGATCCATGTGCAGAAGATGGCTGCCGCTATACGTTTATCCTCAGTCCTAAGCATGGAAGCATAAGTGGTAAGCAGATGCTCAGCATGTGCGGGCATACATAATTCGGTCAGTCGTAAAGTAACCACTGCGTTCTCAATAGCTTCGGGGGAGATGTAGTAACGTTCAGCCCTCTGGAACCTGCCAGTATCGCACATCCTGAATCCCCTTTATTTCGACTTGCCTTCAAAGGCCTTAAGCACCGCATCCACCGCATAACGGTTAGCCAGAGGAGACATCCCCAGGTTGAACCAATCCTTGCCGGCCATGGTGTAGACCTGGTTCTTTTTGACCGCCGTCATGTTCTTCCATAATGGACTCTTCAGCAGATCCTCATAAGTTTTCTTCACCCCGGCATCGTCCTCGTTATTCAACTGAAGGAAGATGTGATCGGGATTATACTCCGGCAGCTTCTCCAGCGAGATGGATAAGGAAGGATCTTTAGTCGGGAAATTCGGGATCATCTCCAGCCCAAGCGTAGTGTGAAGGAATTTTCCGCGGTCAATCTGATCCCCGTAAAGAACGAAGCTGCCCGGCATGACCATCATGTACATCACCGTTTCATTACCCACCAGATCATCCAGCTTCTGCTTGGCTTCTGCCTCCTGAGCCTCCAGATCCTTAATTACCTTCTCTGCAAGCTCCGTCTTGCCGAGTACCCCGGCGATATCCTTCAGCTCATCCCGCCAGTCATCGCGCTGCGGCAGCAGAACCGTCGGAGCGATCCCCGACAACTGGTCATAATCCTTAGCCGACCACCATGTAGGGGCGAGGATCAGATCAGGATTGGCAGAGAGAATCATTTCAAAATTCGGAGTTTGGGCTATACCCATCTTCAGCGTATCCTTGAAGGGCTCCTCTAGATAAGTCGGGAACTCCTCCTGGTAGTTCTGTACAGCAACGGGCGTAACGCCTAACGCTTGCAGAAACTCCGGGTAGACTACGGATAGGCCGACGACTCTGGTCGGATGGGCCGGGATCTTAATTTCGCCCTTCTCACTGTTTACCAGACGAAAGTCCGCTTCTGTTGAAGCTTCTACCTCGGCCTGTCCCGCGTTATTAGAGCAAGCTGCCATTACCAGTACTAGCAGAGCGGCCGTAAAGAATGCAATTCCTGTTCTTATCTGTCGCATGAATTCTATAACCTCCTGAGTTTCGATACCTTGTATCTCACATGAGAGTGAGAATCAATATCACTGTTAGGAGTATAAAACAATCCCTTGGATTCGACTATAGATGATCGCGCCAATATTTCATATCCGATTGCGCCACAGAGATGGCGCGAGGTCAAGAATCAGGTCCTGTGTGAACGGGGTATACTCTGTCCAAGGGAAGGGAGGGAGAAGCTCAACGCGCGAATATCCGGCGGGATCAGGCAGCTTCCACAACTCCTGATGCTGGATTTCTGACCAAATGGCCTGAGAGGCGGCATCCCCGTCTACGATCAACAATAGCTTGTCCGCATCCGCAGACTTCAGTTCCACAAGTGTCAAGGTCTGACGGCTTAGCTTGCGGTTAACAAGGGGAGCGGGGATGAAATGCAGATCATCGTAGAACACCTCGGCCAGGCTTCGGTTAGACAATACGGTGAGGGTCTGACCGGATATTCGGGCGATAAGCAGCTTGCCCTTGGTAAGCTTATAATCCAACTCTGCACGGACTGTTTCCGCCTTGCGTTCATAGGTGCCTAACCAAGCCGCTGCCTCCTCCGACTTGCCAAGAGATTGTCCGATGAAGCTTAATTCCGTCCGCCAATCCATTTGGAGCCGGGGAACAAGCGAAGTGGGGGCAAGCTCTTGAAGCTGCTGCTGCATGGCGGGACTTAGCGTTTGCTCCAGCCCCAGAATATAATCAGGGCGGAGGGAAGCAAGCTGCTGGATGCGGATAGCATCATCTTGGGCAAGCGGCAGCGCCGCATCCGTCTCATATTTTCGCCGGTAATATTCAGCCCAGGGATGGTCCGCAGGAGCCGCGCAGGGAATAATATTCAGGGTGAGCAGCGCCCCTATGAGGCTGCCGTGACAAACTGCGATTTTGAGCTTGGCATTGCGCATGAAGGTGGCCGGAGCTACACCGGTAACTTGCTTGAATTTGCGTCGGAAGTAAGGAACATCCTTGTAACCGACATAAGCGGCGATATCCTTTAATTCATAATTCGAATGCGGAAGCATAAGACTTCTTGCTTGTCTGATCCGGTATTCGGTAAGATATTCGATGGCGCTAAGACCATATTTGTGCTTGAACAGCCGGATAAAATGCCTTACGCTAATGCCTGCTTCGCCCGCCAGCAGGGTGATCGAAAGCTCTTCACGGTAATGCTGCTCTATATAGGCCTTGACCCGTTCCATAATCGTATCGGTATCGTCTGGCTCGGACTGCCTGGCATCGCTGAGCAGACTGTACAGCAGCTCATAGAATCTGCTCTGGGCAAGCAGCTGCTGTAAGGGGTCTGTACTGCCAAGGGAAGCGGTGAT
This sequence comes from Paenibacillus sp. FSL R7-0204, assembly GCF_038002225.1. Classification (NCBI taxonomy): domain Bacteria; kingdom Bacillati; phylum Bacillota; class Bacilli; order Caryophanales; family Paenibacillaceae; genus Paenibacillus; species Paenibacillus sp. FSL R7-0204. The sequence continues at coordinate 4,334,393 of NZ_JBBOCA010000001.1, read as the reverse complement.
AGCCTCACAGTGTTTGCTGTATGTAACAGTTGAAGACATCGCTGTTTCACCTTCCAGTGAGAAGGGGAGCTGGGGCTCCGTTGAGCTTATCCGGCCCGGTTGTACAGGCAGATTCCGCTGGCTAAATACATCAAACCGCAAAATGTATATATTCGGTTCGTCTGAACCGTCCAGGCAGGCTTCGATTAATTGCCCCGGCAGGCAGACAAAGGCAGCTCCCGCTCTGAGTTCGCCATACTTGCCGTCCACAGTGATCCAGCCCCGGCCCGAAACTGGAATCAGGAGCAGATGCGATTCAAGGAATTGCAGTCGGAGTGAACACCCTCCCGTGAGACTGCTGTTCTGCTCGCTGCTCCGAAGCCTGAACCACATCTGATCAAGCTGTCCGAAGGCTCCTGCAGGAGGATTTTCGTTGTTGTTATTCATTCTTCGCACCCCCTTCCGCTATCTGTCACCATGCAGATCAATATCCCTCAGCACCCTTGTGAGTACATACCCCAGGTGGATAAATGCCAGCCTGGAGTGACGGTAGAATGTAGTGCGGCTCATATGAAAAGCTTCGGCAAGCTGTGATTTCCGGTAGTTCTTTTGCAAATAACTCTCTCTCAGTAAGCTTTGCTCCAGCTCTGTGAGCGGATAAGGCGGCTGCTTATCCGTCAGGATATGCTGTACCTGCTGACGTACATACTCTCCGGCAAGCCCAAGCCGCTGCACCAAAGGTATCTCTTCCAGCAGGGCATCCTTATACAAATGCTGAACAATCTGCTTGACATCCTTCCAGTCCAGAGACTGCGGCTCTTCCGCAAGGACTGCTTCCGGGGCTTGCACAGCCAGCTGAAATACCCGCTGTACCCACACCTCAAATGTCACCTGGCGGAAATCGAGGTCCCACACAATCAGCCCTGTTGGAGCAGCCTGCTTAGGTCTTGACTGTATCTGTTCCTGAAAGCCCAAAAGCGGTAATAGCAGGTTTAACTGGTTGTCCGCTGTCGCGACAATGGTGCGCAAGCCCCCGGAAGTGTACACCAGCCACGACTGGAGCAGCATGGCACCCAGCTCTTCCGGCTGGTAGTAGGGCTGCTCTGTGTCTACCGCTGCCAGCAGAATGAACAGTGTATCCGCAGCTTCGGCGGGCAGGCTGTAGAGAGACCCGGCCAATTCTCCCAGCAGTTCCCTATGGGCTGGCGCGTAACGGTCGAGCAGAGGCAGCGTAAGTGCATGCAGTCGCAGGCCTGCCGAGAATCCCAGCGGAATCCCGCTGCTGTTACACAGGACTACAATACTGCCTGGATCCTGCGCTGCAATATCCTCCAGCAGCGCAGGATGCTCACCGGCTGCGATCAGCTCCGACTGCCAGTCCGATCGGGCCAGCGATGCCTCAAGAAAACGGTGCAGATAAGGAAGATCCCCCGGCTCATACCCCCGCTGCCGTTCCTGTGTCCTTACGGCTGAGAAATCTGTATATGTGCCGGTAACCGGCAGCTGCTCGCGGTATAGCTCCAGCACATGGGCGGCAATCTGCATTTGCTGAAGTGTATTGGACGCGGGGAATCTCCCGGTGAGCAGCTCAAGCGTTCTGGACCGCATCCGGTGATATTGTCCTGGGTCCCGCCGCTGGTAGTCTTCCCGCAGCATCCGCGATACGAGCTGGTGCAGGCATAATCCGTTCATGCTGGTACGCACACAAGACAATCGGCTCAGCTCCGCATATTCCGAGGCCGACAGGGGATGTGCCAGCAATTGGTTCAGGATTGTCTGGTCTGCCGCAGGAAGAAGAGATAACAGCTGCAGAGCCTCATACATAAAGGGGGAGGAGGCTTCCTTCAGCAGCTCTGCACTGAGTATCCCCGGAAGCTGATATTCGCGTTCCTGTCTCTCCGGCTCCTGGCGGAGCAGCATATCCAGCGTAAGCGCCAGCAGCAGGGGGTGGCCTCCGGTCTTCTGAACGATATCAACCTGAAGGGCTGGTGAGAGTCCGCTGTCTTGCAGATATTCATAGATCTCCTCACGGGAGAACAACTCCAGAGGATAGGAATGAATCCGCTTGGACCAAAGGGGATGACTATGCCATTTCGTCGGCAGACCGCGGCGGGAGGCCAGAATGAGCAGACATTCAGCTTCGGCCAGCCTAGGCAGCAGACTGGCCAGCAGCCAGCTTTCAAGATAATCTATATGCTCACAGTTATCTATAATCAGTACGGTCCGCTGGCGGGTTAACTCCCGTACCGCATAAGCCAGCATCGTCTCGTCTGTTGCCCGTGTCAGGCCGTATTCTATCTCCAGACTCATCTCCAGACAGGACAGAAAAGCACCTGGAGTCTGCAGGCATATTTGTCCGTCCATCCATAATGTACGCGTGGAGGTACGGCGGGCTCCGGCGTTCAGTTCTGTGAGCAGGGTGGTTTTGCCGATGCCGCCAATACCCGTGACGGAGAAAATTTGCGAACCGGCATCGGGTGCAGCAAGCCATTGGAATAAGGCGTTCTTTTCCCGGCTGAAGCCGACGATCCGCTGAGCTGAGATTTTGCTGTTAGCCGAAGAGAGGTTCATGCTGCACACTACTTTCTATTCAAATTTGAAACAAAAACGGGACCTTTCGATTCAATTCATATATTATACTATTTTTTGATCCGCAGCTTCGGCAGATTTGCAGATGCTTGAACCATTATTATCGTAGCCAAAGGGGAGACTGTAATGAAAAAATACCTGACTATAACGGCAGCCTTGCTGGTTATTGTGATGCTCGTAGGACAGCTTGGACTGTATTCCTTAGTGGTCCATGCGGATTCCGGCTCCGATGAAGCGGATGGCATCCCGCCTGTTACAGACGGATGGGCGGAGGTGTCCACCAGAGAGCAGCTTATGTATCTTAATCAGAATCAGGAGAATTACTTGAGTGCACATATCCGCCTAATGAAGAATATTGACTTATCCGGGGTGAATTGGGTTCCGCTAGGCGGGAATGCTTATGCTGCGTTCAGCGGGATTTTTGATGGACAAGGTCATACGATTAGTGGTGTTGAGGTAACCGGTAACAGCGGCACTAATACCGGCTTCTTTGGCCAATCTACCGGTGCGATCCGAAATCTCGGTCTGGATGTCAATATAAGCGGCGGCTCCATGGTTGGTGGTCTGGTGGGGCATCAAAGCGGGGGAAGTATTGAAAGGGTCTATACGCAAGGGAGTGTTAAAAGCGGAACCGATGGTAGGGTAACCGCTGCCGGAGGTATAGCTGGTGCGATTGTTAATACCAGCCTGAAAATGTCATCCTCCAGTGCCTCAGTCACTGTTGCCAACTCCCCCAATATGTATGCCGGTGGACTTGTGGGTTCTCAGGGGTATGGATCTGTAGAAGATTCTTATTCGACTGGCGAGATAAGCAACGAGCCTCCCGATTACTTTGTGTTCACGAGCGGGATCACAAGCTACCAATTTCATAATACAATAAAAAACACCTATGCCGCAGGACACCTCTCTACTTCGAATGCTGCAACCTATACCCGGAGAGGCGGCATTGGAGCTTTTGGATTTGAGACTACTATTGAGCATTCTTTTTTTGACACGACGACAACAGGAATTCCTGCCAGTGGAATCAATACTAGTGGAGCGGATTTATTCACAAGCAGCACAATAGATATTAAGGCACTGACTACTGTGGAGATGAAGAAGCAGAGCAGCTATGCAGGATGGGATTTCAATCATACCTGGAACATTCATGATAATGTTAACAACGGTTATCCCTACCTGCGTCCTGCCGTATTGACGGAGGAGCTTCCCGGGGGAATCAAGGGGCAGCCTTATTCCGTAGACCTGTCAGCCTTCGACGGCGCACATATAGGTCTCAATTGGAGTGCCTCCGGCCTTCCGCAAGGACTCAGTGTCAGCACCCGTGGAGAACTGCGGGGTACGCCCGCAGAGGCCGGCACCTTCAATATTCGTCTGCAAGTAACGGATGCGGGCTTGGCCACCGCTTCACGTGATCTTCAGCTTGTTGTCAGTCAGTATGCTCTTGAAATCGGCAGGCTTGCGATTCATCCGGGCCAGGTGGTAGGCTCCACGGCAATAATGGCTGAGCCGAACCGGTCCGGCGACAGCTTCGCTTATGTTCTGGGGAGTACCGGGATGTCACCGCCGCTGCTTGACAGTGCCCTGCTGGTGGATGCGGTAGATTATATTCCGGACACGGATATCCCTGCTGTCCTTGCCGGACAATATCTCGATCTGTATGAGGTCAATGAGGACCGGCTGATTCAGGCATGGCACCAGTTCAGAATAGAAGACGGTCATATCCGTACTTTCATTCCGGTCAGTGGTGTTAGCCTGAATGTCTCCCGGCTAACCTTGAGGGTCGGCGAGCCCTCTGTCCGGCTGCAGGCAACCGTTCTGCCTGAAGACGCAACGAATCCGGATATCACCTGGAGCTCAAGTAACACGGAGGTAGTAACCGTAGACCAGAACGGGCAGGTGGAGCCTGTCGCTACTGGCGAAGCGACGATTACCATTACTTCTGTGCAAAATGCCTTGACGGCGCAGACAGAGATCACGGTGCTTCCCGCCACTGTCCAGACAGGGACGATTACCGGTTCAGTCTATGGTACGGGGGATTTACCGCTGGCGGGAGCCATTGTATCCATAGACAGCTTCAGTGCCGTTACCGGCAGTGAGGGAGTATACAGGCTGGATGAGATTCCTGCCGGCGTATATACACTCCAATTGTCTGCACAGGGTTATGCGCCTATGGAGCAGCTAGTGAATGTGTATGCAGGACAAACGGCAGATGCAGGCCGCACTCATCTAACTTTGCTGGCAACGCCGACACCGGTGCCAACGGAAACACCGAAGCCGACACCGACAGCAACGGCCACGCCGACACCAACGCCAACGGCGACACCGACAGCAACGCCAACGGCGACACCGACAGCAACGCCGACAGCGACACCTACGGCAACGCCGACAGCGACACCTACGGCAACGCCGGCAGCGACACCTACGGCAACGCCGGCAGCGACACCTACGGCAACGCCGGCAGCGACACCGACAGCAACGGCCACGCCGACAGCAACGCCAACGGTGACACCAACAGCGACGCCGACGGCAACTCAGGAGCCCTCGATTGTGCACGAAGCAATTGTCGTTTCGAGCCCGCCTAATCCTGGCGTTGTTCTGATCCGGCTTACTGCTAATGATCAGGAGCTTCTGGCGAAAGCAACGCTTGAAGCCATGGATGATGGCCGGTCGGCGCTCCGGGTCAGGCTTGATGATGCTTTTATAGTCCAGGCGTTTGCTTCAGACAAGGAAGCTGTGATCAAGCTCGAGAATAGCAGGGATATTGCATTTGTTGATGTATCGCTTTCCGTTCTGAGGGAGGTGTTACAACAACGGCCGGGCGCTTCGTTAACCATTGAAGTAAATGGAATCGGCTTCGAGCTGCGGCTTGACCCGTTAGATCAGTGGCCTGACAGCAAGATCCTTACAGTCGGAATGGGCACAGCCGCATCTGCAACCAGCGACAGCTTCAGGGCAGCTTCTATCAAGAAGGGCTATAAGCTGCTCGGCAGTCCTGTAGACTTCACGCTTGATATCGATGGTGTCCAGGCAGAGAGCTATAGTCCTCTGTACACCAGACATATCCTTCCTCTTGCCTCACCAGCCAATCCGGGGACAACAACTGTGGTATGGGTGGATAATGACCAGGAGCTTCATTATGTACCTGCCGTGTTTGACGTTGAAGGGCAGGCGGGCCGGGCTATAGTCTACACGCCGCTTAACCGTGCATATGCGCTCGTTACGTCCGGATATTTCTTTGCGGATTCGGCTGGACATTGGGCACAGGCTGACATTGAACTGCTTGCCAATAAGCTGATTGTTGAAGGGATAAGCAGCGTTTCCTTTGCCCCTTCGCAACAGGTTACGCGCGGTGAGTTTGCAGCAATGCTTGTGCGTTCTCTTGGACTTCATGCCCGTCCATCGGTAGGTTCGTTCGCAGATATCCCGGCAGAAGCCTGGTATGCTGAATCCGTCGGCATGATCCAGACCGCAGGGATCATGGACGGCTTCGAGAAGGGTTTATTCAGGCCGGAGGATTATATTACGCGGGAGCAGATGGCTGTAGCTATGGCCCGGGCGCTGAACTTCTCAGGCAAGCTGCCCCAATCGTCCGGAACTGAAGTGTTCTCCGACCAGAACAGCATTGCAGCATGGGCATCTGAATCTGTGGTCCTGCTGTCGCAAGCCGGACTTATCCATGGGGACCCCGCAGGCGATTTCAACCCTAAGGAGCCGGCAACCCGCGCAGAGAGCGCAGTAATGATTAGGCGGCTGCTGCAATATCTGCAATGGATTAATAGCTGAGCCTTACATTGAAGCTTATAGTTAGTCTGTAACAAGCCTGTTCCTGCGGATGAAAGCAGGAACAGGCTTGTTTGGTGATCCGCTCCCAACCCAGAATTGAATGTTGATTATTACACAAGTATGCCTTATCATCTTCATTAACGCTTTGACTCATTAAAGTGGAGGCGAATGTATGCTGCTTCAGTGATCATACACAGAGTGAATTCAGTATGAATGAACTGGAACGGTTTTATTGGGGGGAGAGAATACATGTTTGGTTGGCTGGGCTGGAAGACAGGATTGCCTTTATGGTGGTCCAATCGCTTGAACAGGAATTTAGAGTCTGATATTACTGATGTTTTTGAAGGAATTGCAGAAACACGCAAGGAAATATTACATAATTGGGCTGAATTGTATTGGAATTACTTAAGTCGGCTGCACGAGCAATTACGGATGCTTCCCGGTGAGAACCGTTTTCCAAATGGAGGGGATCCGGCCGTATGGGAGTCTTTATTCGCAGCTACCCAAGGCAGGGCGGCTGATTTTTCCGAGATTTTTGTGCTGAACGGGGAAGGCACCGTAATATCGACTACCTTTCCGGCGCACCGTGGCAAACAGTATGGGGACGAAAGTATCCTTGGTGAGTGCTTGCGGTATGCCTCCGAGGGAGCAGAGGGGCGTAAATGTCTGTTCGGACCCTACGCCGATCCGGTGACTCTGCAAGCGGGGCCCGGCACCTCAACCTTTTTCGATGAGATCACTATGTTGTTTGTGCTGCCGGTTGTGGAGCAGGGGAAGATCGAGGGCTTCTTGTGCGGCCGCGTGCCTAATGATGTTATTGGTGATTTGATCCAGCGGGAATCGGGGCATATCTATCCGGATTCGGGCGACCATTATCTGTTCATGGCAGAGCCCCGGCTGCAGGTGGGGATTAAGCCGGGGACTGCGTTGTCACGGAGCCGGTTTGAGGACCGCACCTTCACACATGGCGAGAATCTGAAGGATGGGGTATCGACGCGCTGGGGGACGGTGAAGGTGGAGAAGCATACCGAGCTGGAGCTGATGTTTACCGACCCGGCTTCGGGAGAGCTCCACCCCGGTGTGGCAAACGTGATTGCTTACGGCAGTAATGTATGCGTTTCATTTCCAGGCTACTCGGATTACCGCCATATTCCTGTCATTGGCAAAGGGGTTACAGTTCAGCTTCCACATTGCCCTGATGTGTGGGGAATGATGTGTGAAGCCGACTTTGAGGAAGTCTATCGCACCCGCAGCCTTGGCTTTAACGTGACTAAGCTGATGCTGCCCTTGCTGATTGCGATGGCTATCCTTGTAGCGGCAGTGGCCGGACTGCTGAACGGAAGCGGGGCTGTTGCCCGGATGGGCAGCGCTTTGGGAACGGGGACGGCTGTGCTGATCTGCGGGCTGATACTCTGGCAGATGATTCTCCGTACCATCCTGCTTCCCGAAACAGGACGTATTCATCAATTGAACCGCTTCATACGCCGCAATACGGAAGGCAGCAGCGATCTCACCCAAAGAATTCCGCTTCACGATTTCGGAACAGATGAGCTGCGTGATACGGCGAAATGGATCAACAGTATGATTGATTCCCAGGAAAGCATTCTGCTGAAGGTCAAGCACGCGGCGGATGATGTCATTGTGAGCCAGCGCCAATTGAGTCATTCCACCGCTGAGACCGAGCAATCGACTGAACGCGTAAATGAACGCATTGAAGCCATGGTGGAGAGCATTCTTCGGCAGCTTCAAGATCTTGATGCGGTAAGCGCTGCTGTGGCGGATATGCGCATAACTCTACAGAATCTCGAACAGCAGGCTGCTGATCAGATCAGAGTGGCCCGCGAGGAGGTGGAGAATATCGGAGATCAAATGTCGAACATCTCCCTGCAAGTATCAGCTACGCATGAAACGATGGACTCCTTCGTCGGCACCACGCGCCAGATTGAGGACGTATTGCAGATGATCGAGCGGATCGCCTCTCAGACGAATCTGCTGGCGTTAAATGCTTCGATTGAAGCAGCCAGGGTAGGAGAGCATGGAAGAGGATTTGCGGTTGTTGCCTCAGAGATTCGTAAGCTGGCGGAATCAACCGGACAATCGGTAGCGGACATTCAGGAGACGATTGGGCATATCTATACCGGCTCAGAGCGTGCCCAGCAATCCATGGCAGAGGTTACTCAAGTAGTTGAAGAGGGCAATACGCGTGTCGCTGCAGCAACCAGACTGCTGATACAGGCGAATGATCAGGATGCGAGCAAATCTCAGGTCATTGACCGGGTTGTCCAGCTGATGGAGGAGATCACGGCCGTCAGCATGGATAACCGCAGCATCTCTGCTGAAGTCGAGAAGAAGCTGGCAGCGCTCAGAGAAGATTATGTTCATGTACAACAGACCACGCAATTTGTTGAGGTGATCGGGACCTTTTTGCAGCAGCTGATCGGACAGTTTAGATTGAAGGATATTCGTAAATCTTAAGTGAAAAAAGGGGCACCGCTGATACGCCGCCTTTTTAGCCATCGGGCCTTGGCAGCCGACCGCGATTGGCAGGATCTCAGCATTATCGCCCTCATTCAATCATAAGAAGCCCGCATCCTGTGCGGGCTCTTCGTGTTTTACTGAATGAAATCAATCCCAATGAATGATTGCCACCGTATTCTCCTCAGACGAAATTCAGTGGCTCCAATCACCATTGCAGTGTTGTAAATGATAATGGTTATCAATTATAATGTGGGAAATATACGATGAGGTGCTTCTATGAAGTGGTCAGAAAGATTTCGGATATGGAATCATGTGCCTGTGAAAGTGTTGGATATCCGTCATGTGATTATGCAGCCGGGAGAGAAGCTTCAGAGTTATACTTTGCCTTCAAGTGCGTTTGTGTTCACGAATCAGGGAGAAGCCAAAGTCATGCTGGACGGGTACGGGAGCGCATCAGGCAATCACCAGGTCGTACATGGCGGCAAAGGTGCAGTTCTTCATATCTGCTGCTTGAGCAGTACGTTTGATTATTACCTGATCTTATACAAGCCTTGTCCCGGCAGTCCATTCACAGACCTAGCGGGGGGCAATCACAATCCGTTCCAGCAGCCCTATGTCTTCCAAGGGAGCGATCCCTGGATGATCCTCTCCCTGCAAGAGCGCATGCTTCAGCTTTGGAAAAGCGGAGGGGAGCTGGAACGGATGCAGGTGACCGGACTGTTCTATCAGTTCGTGTCTGAACAATTCCGTCAGCTCCAGCTGGGCGGAGCGCAGCAGGCGGAACCGGATCTGGCTGAACAGATCGCCCGTTATATCCGGGAATATTATCGCCAGCCCCTCTCTATGACAGCTATGGCTGAGCTGTTCCACTACAGCGCCCATCATTTGGTGAGGGTATTCAAGCGTAAGTATGATTGCAGTCCCATGGAGTATGTGAGCCGGACCCGGATGCAGCAAGCCAGAACCCTGCTGGCAGGGACAGATGCTCCTATCCGCCATGTTGCTGAAAGTGTCGGGTATACGGATTTCTATTACTTCAGCAGACTATTCAAAAAGCTGTACGGAGAGACCCCCGCCCAGTTCAAAATGCACGCACCGTTACACAAAGGTTCAATTCCTACCAATGATATGCCGGAATCGTTCATTGCTCCAGCGAAAGAACAACGCTATATTGATATCAGTGATAATCATTATCAATACAGAACATGGAGTGTGAATGATTTGAAAGTTAGCCATAAACTCACTTTTGCCGTATCCCTCTTGTTTAGTCTGTCTGTGCTGCTTGCAGCTTGCGGAGGCGGGAATACGAAACCCGAAGCAGCAGCAACAAGAATATTTACCGATGGCTTCGGCAGACAGGTGGAAATTCCAGTCGAGCCTGGCGCGGTAGTGGCGCTCGCTTATGGCGGTTATATGCTTCCTCTCGGCCTGATGCCGGCGGGTGTCAACCAGGAGACGCTGGATCAATACAAAGAAGAGATGAAGACTGTGGAGAATATAGGGGCAGGAACAGGCAGTGTTGAAGCCATCTCTGCATTGGAGCCAGATCTGATTATCATTCCGGACTATCTTGGTGAAGATGTAATTGAGACCTATGAGAAGATTGCTCCAACTGTAGCAGTCGCCTGGGGCGGTGACCCGGATGTGGTGAATACCTTAACAACCATGGGCGATATTATGGGTAAGCAAGAGGAAGCGGAGCAATGGATTGCTTCTTTCGATGAGAAGCTGCAGGGCATCCGCGATAACATCAATATCAAAATTGATGAAGGAACTACAGCGATCTCATTCATTATCCGTAACGGAGAGGTGTTGCTCGGAGGGGAAGGAGGTACCTTGGGCAAGCTGATCTATCAGGATTTCGGTTTTGCAATGCCTGAGCAATTCAAGCCCTATGCGGATGGGGGAACGGTACTGTCCATGGAGATGCTGGTGGACAAGCCGGCGGATTACTTTTTTACACAAATGACGGATGAAGAGCTGGCTACCATGATGGAGCTGTTCAAGGAGCCTGTCTATCAGAGCATCCCTGCGGTGAAGAACAACCGGATTATTAATGTATCCCGTGTGAACTGGAACAACGGCCCTTATACCGTAGACAGAGGCGTTGATGCGTTGATTGAGCAGGTATCGAAGCTGCAGGAATAGACGGCTGGACCTGAAGCAGCCCCGGAAGCATGGAGACATCAGACTTTTAAATGATGATTTTCCGAGAAAAAAGACACTCTCCTCAGAACAATGAGCAGAGTGTCTTTGAGTTACCGGCTTCCCCTCATAACGGATCGAATTTCTTCTGGCGCAATGAACTCGTGAATGATGTGACGGAAGGATTCGTGATTATCATAGCTGTTGTACATACGCCAGGCCAGTGTGTGGGAGCTGCCAAAAAATAACCGCTCAAACTGGATTTGTCGCCCTCCGAATGCACCCGCTCCGAGTTCCCAAGCAAGCCGGAATAAAGCGTTTCGGAACCAGGCCTCTGAAGCCGAACCCTTCAAATACTGACTAAGGTACGTACCCGCGCTTGTATCGAAGTCGGACTCCGAGAGGATCATGATGAGACCGCTTGAACTGATATTTTGAACCATTTCAATCAGTTCCGGATAAAATTCCGAAAAGTGAACAGACGAAGCCAAAAGTGGACCTTTGTCTGGAACGAGATATCCGAATTTGTCCGGGGAAGCCCCTATTTCAGAAGCAAGTCTTAAGGCTTTGAAGGTCTCTAAATAGGTTATCGTTCTGGAAATAGGCTGAATAGTATGGGGCTCAGGGATAACGTTTTGTTCTTCCGCCAAAGATTCCAGCAACCCGAGAAAGAACTCTGTTTTAGCAATATAGCGGGTGATGATTTGATGGGCCAGATGCGTATGGAAGTGACTCTCGCCGAACAATCGGGAACAGTACATTTCATCTCCGTAATAAAATACACGGTCATGAGGGATAAGAACACGGTCAAATATGACTAGGGTATCCATTTCTTCATATCTTGAGCTTAACGGATGGTCGTAGGCAGATGAGGCTGCGTAGCTTTCACGGCAAAAAAAAGTCATCCCGTGCAGATCATTAGGCACGGCGAAGGCAAACGCGAACGGATTATCATCATCCACAAACGAGGGGGAAGGCGTCGGGAATACGAGCATTTCATCGCATGTAGCCCCTTGTGTTGCCATCATAAAAGCACCGGTTACAATGATCCCTTCATCATTGATTTCTACGACTTTAGCAGCGATAGAATCCTCTGTAGCATCAATCTGGCCGGATATTTTGCTTGCTTGAGGCTGGATGAATGCATGGGATAAGGTAATGTCATGATCCCGGCAGTAAGCATAGTACTTTCTGAGGTTCTCAGCATATTTCGGATTCAGTTCCTCAAGGATATTGGCCGCTGTTAACAGAGACATTAGGGCTGTATTCATATAATCCGGGGAACGTCCTAAAAACCCATGATGGCAGTTGGACCAGAGTTCAATCATTTTTCTGCGGCGCTGTAAATCTTCAGCATTCTTGGGTGGAAGAAAAGATAGACCGACAGGCTCTCCTGTATCGGGTGAAGGGTAGGTCATCTGTGCTAAATAACGCTCATCACACTGCATGTCGTACATTTCGGCTTGGGTTTGTATGAGACCTTGAAATGCGGGATGCTTGGATAGAGGACCTTCGATCCGTGTTCCTTTGTAAAAGATATTGATATTTTGCCGGTCGATACGTTCGATGTATTGGCTACCTGTTTTAATGGGCACACGGTTCACCTCTTTAAAAGACACAGCTTTCACTAAAAAAAGCCGTGTTATTGCTTTTAATATACGTAACCATGATCTGCTTTGTACATTGTCCGTAGATCGTGTGAGAGACGGGGAGTTGTATTCAAACTCTATAGAAAGAAGATATGCCGCTAGCCTCTTAGCAGTATTGACGATGATTATGTTTACTTTACTACCGTTATTATATGGGGTATACTATCGGTAGTTAATTCTGTATTTATCTTAAGGAGGCTGAATATGTACAGATCAGGTCTTACCGTATGGTACAGCGTATCCGACTTGGAGCAGACGATGGCGTTTTACTCAGGAAAGCTTGGTTTCGAGGTTATCTTTCATGATGCGGAGAGTGGCATGGCCATGGTGAGTACCAATACTAAGGACTGTGTTATTGGTTTTTCAGTGGCAGACACCGTAGAACCGGCTACTTCTTCGACCGTATTTGAGGTATGGAATATCGAGGAAGCGATACAGCTGCTCAAGAGTATAGGGGTAATTTTCATTGGTGAAGTTGAACTTATTCCGGAGTTGACCAAGCTGGCTACATTCGTGGACCCCGACGGGCATAATCTGATGTTAGCCGAATCCCTTACAGACTCTTGATCAAGAAAGAAGAGATACTCAAGCTAAGCCGGGAGCTAACCGGGCAATGGACCTTGCCCATTCTGCTGTCGCTTGACGAACGTGGCGGTCGCTTCACCCCGCTGCAGAACAAGCTAGGTATCGCTCCCTCCCGGCTGACTGCCAATTTGAAAAAGATGATAGCGGATGGTCTGCTCATTCATCTTTCTCCGCAAGATCGGAGGCACCCGCTCCTTCCTGAGTATGTGCTGACCGACAAAGGGCGGCTTCACCGAGAAGCCGCGCGTGCTGTCCAACTCAGCGAACAGAAGATTGGGCATGGCAGACTTTCAGACAGAGCCTGGGGCTTGTCTGTTCTACTAACGCTGAACTTTAATAATGAACGGTTCGAGGATATCCGCAAGTCGCTCACCGGTATAACGCCGCGCCAACTATCCCTGCGTCTGCATGATTTTCATGACGGCGGTCTTGTCTGTAAGCAATTGTCCGAAGAGCCGAGACCTTCCTTCTGCTACCAGCTGGGACAGCCAGTTCAGCAGCCGATTCACCTACTGTCTATCGATTTGGCATCCCTGCTGTGATCTGTCACTTCCGTATAACTTCCCTCGGCAGTAAACTGCGACAGATACATGTTCCCAAATTCTGGAGTCGTAACCGCCAGAAGGGGTTTCTCTTGCTTTTCGTGAGAAGAGTCAATCAGAACAGCCCCTGCAACATCATTGGTATAGTGGTCGGCAAATGCCCTTACATTCAACCCGCCGATACTGTGTCCCACCAGCACATAAGGGCCTGGAATATTAGCCTTTTGGAATCGCGAGTTGTTGACAGAAAAGCCCAAAGAGGGCTGGGACAGGTCACTGCCTCTTAACCTGTCCCAGCCCCCAAACCCGCGTCCGACGAAGCTTCTCGGTTCTTATCGGTTGCTTAGCTTTCGATGATAATGCTCTCCAGCTTGAGATTAACCGGGTTTGCGAGCGTATCTCCAACTGGGCATTTGCTTTCCAGGAATCGTACAAATTCTTCAACCTGTTCTTTGGGTGAATCTGTTTTAATACGGAAGGTATACCGAATTTCTGAATAGCCCGGACGCACCTCCGACTTGTTGAAAAAGCCATCCAGATCAAGATCGCCTTCTACATCCACGAAGAAATCCTTGAGGTTCACGCCGAATTTAGGCGCATACACTCTGGCTACGATAGACTGACATGCTCCCAGTGAGGCCAGCAAAGCTTCGACCGGATTCATACCGGTATCAGTTCCGCCCAAGCTTTTGGGCTCGTCAATAATAAATTCAAAGTTTCGGGATGCTACTTTCACTTGGACTCCGTCTTGCAAATGCGCAGATGCTTTAAAGGTTTGGAGAGCGGTCATTTTAAAAATCTCCTTCTATGGTTAGTTTATAATAATTTAAATCATACTTTTCCGCTGTGATTATTTTAAATTTAACGGGTCATATTGTCAATCCTCAAATTACCAACTTGTCGATCTCTGGAACAGCGCGCGCGAAAATGCCGAAAAAGGGCCGTGAGCAGCCAGCCTTCCGGCAACCTGTCACAGCCCCAAAACTCAAATCCGATGCGGTCAATCGGCTCTTACTCGTCTCCTGTAGCCACTGGGTTATCTTCATAGCTGATCCAGTCACTCCAGCTTCCCGCATACAACCGTACATTCTTATACCCGGCCTTTTCGAGCGCCAGTACATTCGGGCAGGCTGTTACACCGGAGCCGCAGTAGACGATGATCTCACGGTCTTTGTCCAGTCCGGCATAATGTTCTTCAAGCTGCTCCGCACTCCTCCAGCTACCGTCGAGATTTTGCGTGTCTTTCCAGAAGTAGTTGACCGCACCAGGGATATGCCCGCCGACCGGGTCCAGGGTCTCATTCTGGCCGTGATAGCGGTCATTGGCCCGGGAATCGATCAGCACGGGAAGAGCAGGCACGGCATCCGCAACGTTGACGTAACTCTCAGACTTAGCGCCAGCATTATTAACTGTCTTCTCCGATACCTTGCGCACCTCCTCAACTCCCGCCAGCATCTGCGGCTGAACATTAGCTGTAAAGGTACTAGGCACCCGCACCGGCTGATGATCCGTCACCGGATATTTACCCTCTTTCCACTGGCTGAAGCCGCCTTCCAGAATGAATACCTGCTCATGCCCCAGGTAACGCAGCAGCCACCACAGACGGGCGGCGTTCATGCCGTTCTCATCGTCGTAGGCGACAATACGAGTATCATTACCGATTCCGAGCTTGCTGAGCCGTGCAGCCAGCACTTCAGGGTCAGGCAGGGGATGGCGCCCGCCATGCTCGCTCACCGGAGAGGACAGATCCAGTTTCAGATCCAGATAGATCGCGCCCGGAATATGCTCTTGTTCATAGCTGTCTCTGCCGGCCTTAGGCTGGCCTAATGTGAACCGGCAGTCTACGATGGTCTGTTCCGGCTCGTAGAGTCTGGCGAGCAGCCAGCGTTTGCTAACGGTTGCGTCCATATGTATCCCATCCTTTGCTTGTATTGTATGGATTACATTATAGCGGATAATCAGGCATTCCGCATATTATTGAAGTGGTGCAAGCATAGGCTTATCAGGTCAGGAGTGATCGTGATAGTGAGCGGGCTGCTATTCTGTACAGTTTTACCAGAAACAAAAAAAGCTCAGGACTCGCCTGAGCAATGAAATGAAGTTAACTAAGGACGGGACCGATGATGTTCCAGTCTCCGAATGGATATACCTGATCAAATACTATGAATCCGGCTGCATCCCGGGCTACTGCGTATAGCGAGATGTCGTTCACGAATCCGGGAGCACCAGGTGAAGAAACGGTGATACTGTAGTTGGCTACCGTAGTTGGAATGATGAGAGTCACTACTCCATTTGGAGCAGCAATTGCGAACGTTGTTGTGAAATTCAGGGTTTCAGCTATCCCCTCCGGGCCGGCATCTGTGACACTGTAGGCATTGACTACAATGGGTTCGAGTCTTCCTGCGGTGGTATTGGTGATTCGGAGTTGTACAAACTGGGAAATCACTGTTCCGGTTGGTTCGAGGTTGGGTACTGCACCAATCGTATAAATAGGCATTTGGAAATCCTCCTTTTCTTTTGATACGGTAATATATGTAAATCTGATAGATTGTTTTGTATAATTGTCTTTCGTTTACTAAAAAAGGCGACTGGATCAGAGGATAGCGAACCGCCCCTATCCTAGTAGATTTGACATCGCAGTATACGGATTCTACAATTGCTTCTGAACGTATAAGAAAGGGGGCATAAGCCTACGGAAGCTATATTGAGTCAGGCCTGGCCTGAATGGAAGGGTACGCTGCGCAAGCAGAGCGGAGGCTGGAATAATACTACGTATTTTGTGGAGAGCGGGGAACGCCGCGCTGTGCTGCGCGTCTATAATACACATAGAGACAGGAATAAAATAGTGTTCGAGCATACTGTCTTGCAGAAGCTAAACGGATTGAATCTTCCTTTTACAATACCTGTTCCGATTCTTACCGTTACGGGAGAGACGTTAGTACAATTGGAGGATGGCACAGATAAATACGCCTGCCTGTTCGGTTATATTGAAGGAGAATCTCCCACCGAACATGATTCCGGCTTCTATGATTCGCTTGGAGAGGCGGCAGGCACATTATCCGTTGCCCTGGCTAAAGTGGAGACAGGGATAGCTCCAGTGTACCGTCCCTACTACGAGCTACGGACCTCCTATCCGCTATGCACCCGTGAAGCGCTGCATGGTCTGGTGACGGACCCGCCCGAATCTCTGAAGGAGCTGCTGCCGGAGCTGACCCTATTAGTGGAGGCCTACGACAATGTGGCTGACTCGCTGGAACAGCTTGAGAGTCTGCCGCATCAGCTGGTACACGGCGATCTGAATGCTTCCAATTTGCTGGTGGATGGGGAGGGCTCAGCACAGGTGGTCGCGCTGCTGGATTTTGAATTCTGCACTTGGGATGTACGGGTTATGGATGCTGCTGTAATTCTGTCAGCCTTGCTCAGTCATGAGGACTCGGAGCGGATTATCTGTGATTTCTGGCGGGGTTATAACCGCAGGGTTACGCTGACTCCCGAGGAACTGGCGGTGATTCCGGTGCTCATGCTCCTGCGCAAGATAGACGTATTCCTGCATTTCGCCACCCGTTACTGGGAAGGGACCGATGAGGTGAATGTCCTGCAACAGCAGGTCCGGGAGCTGGCGGCAGAGGTAGCTGCGATGTAGGCGGGAAGTCAAGAGTCAAGGTGTTTATATAGCGATAACCCGGTGCGTGTGAGGCAGGTAGGGGGAATAGTTGCCTTTTCTCCACTTCCCGATGAATTAACAGTGTTTCCTGAAGCCATTGTTGGAAAAACAACACTTAACTAAGCTGGATTCACCCTTTATCTGCGAAACCTCCCTCAGTAGTTGCTGTTTTTCCACTTGTTTGAGCTTTATTGGTGAAAATCCAGAATTTAAGATACGTTTGTCCACTTGTTGCTGCCACGTATGGGGCTTCCACTTCCTTCGAATCTGCTCAAGTAAGCTTTCTTACAGGAAAAGCTGCTGATTATGTATTCTTTTCATAAGCTCTCTGCCGGATCGGACGACTTCGGGCTGATGATTGTGAGTACCCCAGCAGATATCGCCGAGGGCCATTTTGATGCAGCATATTTGTATTTCAGCACACTGGTCCTTAAGCACTTCAAGTCCATACCCTGCAAAATAGGCATCTCTGGCTGATGGATGATCTATGAAATATCTGGCGAACAGAATGGAGAAGTTGTCCACAGCCAGCCCCCACAACATATTCTCGAAGTCAATCATTCCTGTCAAAATACCCTGGTCATCCACCAGCCAGTTGCCTGGTGTGGAGTCCCAGCTAATAGGCACAGGTCTGCTATGCCGGAATACATGAACGTTCTGAAGTGCCCAATCGGTTAACCTTAGTTCATAGGCCTGCAACAGCCCCTCATCAACACACTGAGAAGTTAAGTCCTGAATGGCATCAGCAACATACTGCACCGGGTCAGCATGGTGCCTTAGCTCTATCGGGTTTCCATATTGATCGGGGCGGCCGAACCAGCGGCCTGTCTGCGATAGATGCAGAATCTTTGTTAACTCACCAGCCTTATAAAAAGCAGCTTTAGCAGCACTTGGGCTTAGTTCCGTCTCTCTCATAATGAACCCGTCGATTGCTGTAATTAATATAGCCTGCCAACTCTCCCCCTCGTAAGCAGCTATTAACTCAGGTACATACGGTTTCAACTGACCTATCCAGTGACGGTATGCATAAACCTCAGGATGCCATCTCTGTTTGCGGCTGTACGTTTTTAAGTAATAACATTTAGAGTCCTGATCGGATTGCAGCTTCCAGACCCCGGTTCTCACACTATTCTGTCTGTAATTCGCCAAGACCTGAAAGCTGCCAATGTCGGACTGAACCTGCTCATACAACGCTGTTGGATGGATATCCAGTGGCTTCATATTCTGTTGGTCCTCCTTCATAATTAGTTTTATTCACTATTTTACAATAATATCCTATCATAGGAAGTTCACTAATCTAAAGTCATACCAAACAGGGCACTCTCCGGCTGGGCGATACCAGAGGGTGCCCTGTTTCACGTGCCTATTCTGTTAGATTAAGCGGTAGCCTGGAGGAAGTTCCCCGCTGCTGCGGATACGGCGGATCTGGTCCAGCGTCAGTCTCTGGTTGGTAGAGATGATCGATTCTACGTCATTGCCGGAGATGAAGTCATCCAGATCGCGGATGCTGTGATTGCCGCGAAGCACGCGGAAGCTGCCCCTGAACCGGGTTCTGCTGAACAGGACGAGCGTAGCATTGCTGCTGGTGGAGAAGAAGCGGAGACTTTCGATGCCATCCAGAATATTGTCCGTATCGCGGATGCCTAGATTACCTCTGTAGATTCTGCTTCTTCCCCGGAAGTTTTCTTCGCTGTACACTGTCAGTCTTGGATAAGTCTGCGAGATATGAACCTCTTTATTCATGTGTATTCCTCCTTGAAGCCGTTTTGGCAAAAGCAGCATGATACTGCCACCTGCAATACTATTCTATGTATGCTGATAGAGATTCGTATGGTTAGAACCCCTGCACGGATAGCCTGTTTACATAGTGATTCAGGAAATTTTTCACAAACCTGCTTTACAAACTGAAACACCTAGTGTACTATTTAACTAACACACCAATACAACGAAGAGAATACACCTATTTCAGCTCAGCAACAACCTGTGGAATTGTTATTCCACCCATACCTATCTGCACAAGGAGGCTGTCATGAATTCAACCGCTCTTAAGGCTCAGGGGCCGTCTGGCCCGGCGCAAGAACAAACCGTACTGGAAATGCAGGGCGTCAGTAAAGTGATTAAAGGTAAGGCCATTGTAGATAATCTAAGCTTCAAGATTCAGAAGGGAGAGATTGTCGGGCTGCTGGGACCGAATGGCGCCGGCAAAACGACCACCATCCGGATGATGACCGGACTGATCCGCATGAGCGGAGGGGATGTTCTGATTCATGGACACAGCATCCGGAAGGAATTCAAGCAGGCGATCTCACAGATCGGGGCGATCATTGAGAATCCTGAGTTCTATCCGCATATGACCGGGTACGACAACCTGCTGCAATATTTACGCATGAGTGATGGAGCCGGGGTATCACGGATCAAGGAGGTCGTGGAGCTGGTGGGGCTGCAGGAGGCGATGAACAAGAAGGTTCGGGCCTACTCCCTCGGTATGCGCCAGCGTCTGGGGATTGCTCAGGCCTTGCTGCACTCGCCGAAGCTGCTCATACTGGATGAACCGACCAACGGTCTGGACCCCGCCGGCATCCGTGAGATGCGCGACTATATGCGCAGAATAGCAGAAGTCGAGGGCATTGCCATTCTAATCTCCAGTCATATGCTGGCCGAGATTGAACAGATCTGCCACCGCGCGGTGGTCATTCAGAACGGCAAGCTTGTAACGGTGACACAGCTTACGGAAGCGCCGGAGGCGAGGAGTGAGGTAGCGCTTGCGATCCGGGTAGATAAGCTTGAAGCTGCACGGACTGTGGCCGGAGCCTTGCAGGGTGTCAAGGTCACTGGAGCGGATGAAGCTCATTCCGAGCTGCATGTACAGCTGCCGGATGGAGCCGTACCGGAGCTGGTGGCGGCGCTTAGCGAGGCCAAGGTTGGAATATACCGGATCACTGAGAATAGACAAAGTCTGGAAGAGGATTTCCTGAAATGGACAGGGGGCAACCGCATTGCGTAAATTTAATCTGCTCGTGTTGAATGAATGGCTCAAAATATCGAAGAAACGCAGCAATATCATTCCTTACGTCATCCTGCTGGTGCTGTCGCTGGCAGTAGGCTATATGACACGTACATTTGCTACGGATATGTATGCTTCAGGGGCGGACTTTACGGCGGATTCTCTTCAGCCCAGAGGCATTGGCCAGATTCTGGCCATTCTGGTGATCGTCGGGACGGCGGGGATTGTATCCAGGGAATACAGCCAGGGGACGATCAAATTTCTGCTGATCCGTGCCCGCAGCCGCACGGCGATTCTGGCCTCCAAATATGTAACCGTACTGCTGTATACACTTAGCATGCAAGTAGTTGCAGCGGTGGCGCTGTTCCTCTCGGGCGCAGTCTTCTTCGGAATCAGCGGAGGGGAGGCGGGAATAAGTGAGATCCTTACTTCACTGCTGTATTCAACCGTGTACTGCACAGTTTACGCCACGATTGGCTTCATGCTGGGAATCCTGACGAAATCGACTGGCGTAACCATTGGGGCAACCATCTTCGCCACCACCATCGACAAGCTGGTCATTTCCCGTGATTTCTACAAATATGTGTTGTTCCCTAATCTAAATCTTGCAGCCTACAAGGATGGCGGTGCGCCGATGCAGGGAATGACACTGAGCTTCTCCATTATCCTGCTGTGCATCTACATGGCGCTGTTCCTGCTTGCAGGCTTCGCCGTCTTCAGACGCAGGGATGTTGCTTGATGGGGATCGAATTCGATAATAACCAGCCGATTTATCTCCAGATCATGAATTACATCAAGGGAGAGATTATCACCGGTAAGCTGAAGCCTGGAGATAAGATTCCCTCTGTCCGTGAATTGGCCGCTGAACTGCAGATTAACCCGAATACCGTGCAAAGAACATTTCAGGAACTGGAGCGTGAGACCATCGTGGAGACCCGCCGCGGCATGGGCAGATATGTGACCGGAAGCGAAGAGACGATTCTGACCGTTAAGAAGGAGATGGCACAGGATGTGCTGGACCGTTTTATCCGCGGAATGCAGGAACTCGGCTTCCAGGGCGAAGATATTCTAACTGCAGTAGCAGAGAGCATTCATCAGCGGGACCAAGAACAGGGGGAGTAAGAAGAGTGGACGATATACTTGACATACAGAATGTAAGCAAACAGTTCGGGCCCAGACAGGCGCTGAACCAGGTCTCCTTCAAGCTGGGCAGCGGCACCATCACCGGCCTTCTGGGAAGCAACGGCAGCGGCAAAAGCACACTCATGAAGCTGATCTCAGGACTCGCCTGGCCCGGCTCGGGACGGATCAGGGTCCTTGGCGTACCCGTGGGCGTAGAGAGCAAGAAGCTCGTCTCCTTCATGCCGGATGTGCCGGTAACGGAGTCATGGATGAATATCGGGGATGCGCTGAGATTCCAGCAGGATTTCTACCCGGATTTCGATCAGGCCAAGGCGCTGCGGATGCTGGATTTCATGAATCTGCGTACAGCGGATAAGGTGCGGACGTTATCCAAAGGGATGAACGAACGCCTGCAGCTGACCTTAGCGCTCTCCCGCCGGGCCAGATTATATCTGCTGGATGAGCCGATTGGCGGCGTTGATCCGGTGGCACGGACCAAGATTCTGAATGCGCTGATGGAGTTCTATGAGGAGGACAGCAGTATTCTGCTCTCCACCCATCTGGTGACGGATATCGAACGGATCTTTGATGAGGTGATTTTTCTGAAGGATGGGGAGATTGTGCTGCATCGTCCGGTGGAAGAGCTTAGACAAGAGCATGGGAAGAGTGTAGATGAGCTGTTCAGAGAGGTGTTTGCCGAATGCTGAAGCTATTAAAATATGATCTTAAACGCCGACAAGAACGTATTCTCGTCTTCATCGTCATTGCGTTGCTCGCTCAAGCCGGACTGTGGATCTACAGTGCAAAAATGGACGTGGATTTGGTCACCCTGAATCTGGCTGTTTACTGTATACTGGCCATCGCAATGATCTTTATAGCGGTCACCGGATATTTCCGTAATCTTAAATCCTATCAGCGGCGGCTTTTGCCGGTTACTGCGCAGCAGACGGTCCTGTCTCCCATGCTGCTGGCGCTGCTGCTGACCGGGGTGGTCATCCTTTTGGGTCTCGGCCATCTGGGGATTTACAAGCTGCTGTATACGATGGATTTTCTGCCAGGCAATCTGCTGACGGTTGGCTTCCGGGTATTGCTTCAATCGGTCTGGTCTATCTTATTTTTAATGGTGATGGTGATGTTCTCCTTTACCGTTGCCTACAGTCTGCGCATGAGATTGAGAGTCTGGGTCGGCATCGCCCTGTTGGCCCTGCTGCAGAACGGAATAGGTTATCTGGAAAAGGTGCTCTTTGACACTAATTTCATTGGTTTAGATAGTCCTTTTAACTTCAAAATATACCCTGTAAGCCCCCAGTCCGGCAGTGATTTCACAATAAAGTATCTTCCGGTGAATCAAGGGGCGCTGCTGTTTGAAGTGGCGGTGGTCTGCCTGATGATCTATGGAATGGTTACGCTTGTGAGGAGAAGAATCGAAGTGTAAAAGGTACGTTCCTATTTCACGCAAGCAAGGCTCCTAATCAGCCTTGCTTGCGTTTGTATACATTATTAGGGAGCGCAAAGGCTACAAGCCTTGCGCGCTTCTTCCGCTTGTCCACAGCTCCAGCTCCCGCAGCAGCTGTTCTTCCTCGTCTTCCTGCAGGTCCAGCCTTACCCCGTACTGGTATTGCCCCAGACCGAACATCCAGCCCCAGCGGACACTGCCTTCATACTGCAGCTTCTCTTCCGCCAGCTGAAAATGAATAATCAGCTTCGTATCCCCTGCGGTGAAGCGGAGGTTCAGCGAGGTGCGGACCTTACAGCCGGAGCGGCTAAGGTCAAGCAGAATACCTTCAGTCAATTTTCCCGCTCCCGGTCCCGAATTACTGGCAGGAATTTCAAGCCAGCAATCGATGGGCTGGTTCATTACATATCGGAATGGTTCTTTTCTGCTGGAGTCATCCATCATTTACCTCCGCGATTTTATTTGCTATTATATCGAAACGGCTACACTTGGACAATCTCCTAAAGTAGTATATTTAAAGAATAATATAGTATCTGTTATACCATACCTTTGCTCTAATACCCAGATAAAGAGGTGCATGTACGATGTATCAATTTCATAATGAAACGTTTAATGAGCATAATTTCGATTACGCGGCGCTGCAGGATGGAGAAATAAACGGCTGTACCTTTGAGCACTGCTCCTTCCGGGGAGCTTCGATGGAAGAGATGACCTCCAGCGGCTGCCGGTTTGTCGATTGCGATTTCACCGGTGCCCTGCTGAATGCATCGCTGCACACGGATGGCGCGTTCACCAACTGCAAGTTCACCGGAGCGAATCTGTTCGTGGCGAAGTTCGAGAACTGCAAGATGGTCGGATCGGATTTCGCCAACGCCCATATGGACGGAATCACATTGAGCGGAGGGGACTGGGCCTATACGAATCTGCGCCACCTGAATCTCAGCAGGCAGGATCTGCGTGGCATCCGGTTCACCGAGGCAGATATGCAGGGTTGTGATTTGCAAAAGGCGGATCTGCGCGGGGCGGATTTAAGCCGGGTTCAGCTTGCACAGTGTAAGCTTGCAGGGGCAGATCTGCGTGACGCCAAGCTGGAAGGGATTGATCTGAAGAGCCTGGATCTCAAAGGAGTGCGTCTGGATGTGGAGCAGGCTGTGCTGCTGGCCCGTTCTATGGGAGCGAAGGTAGGGTAACGACTCAAGAAAAAACGGCGGTGTGCCGGAAAGCTGTATTATATTTCTGCCGGACTCTTCCGATAAAGAAATATCGACCCATTTCGACATGTTGCCGCAAGATATCTTCAGTGGTCGGAAGCATGAACAAGGTCATCGGAAGAGGAGAGTGTACATGTCATTAAGTCTTCGCACTTTATTTTCAATAGCATTTGCGGTTATTATCATTCTGCTCACGGCTATTCTCAGCTATGTGATCGGCAACCGCTCCACCACTTCTGTGGAAGTCAGTATCGGCAGCTCCCTGGCCGCAGAGGCCAATCAAATGTCAGAGAAGCTTGATCAATTCATGTGGTCACGTTCCGGTGAAATAGAAGTTTTGAGTAAGCTTAATGCTTTTCAGGAGCCTGTGGAACCGGCAGAAGCCGGCGGATTGCTGAATCAGCTGAAGAAGAGTCTTCCAGTATTCACTTGGGTGGGTTTTCTGGATAAGACAGGGAATGTAGTTGCTTCCACGGATCGGATTTTACAAGGAACGAATATCAGCCAGAGGCCGGTCTTTCAGCAGGCGCTTAAGGGAACCTTCGTCGGGGATGTCCACGATGCGGTGCTGCTCTCTAAGCTGTTGCCTAATCCTACAGGAGAAGCCCTGCAGTTTGTTGATGTGAGTGTGCCGGTCATGGACAAGCAAGGACAGACAAGCGGCGTGCTGGCGGCACATCTTAGCTGGGAGTGGTCACGCGAGGTCGAGGCCTCCATCGTGAATCCGCTCAAGGAACGGCTTAAGGGCGTGGAGGTGTTCGTGGTCAGCAAGAAGGATGACACCATTCTGCTGGGACCTGAAGCGCTCACCGGTAAAAGAATGACGGCTGCGGTCCTGCAGCAGGCCCGCAGCGGCAAGAGCTCCTATGTGATTGAACAGGAGCGGGGCCGTGACTCCTATTTAACGGGATACGCCTATGGCGATGGTTACATGAACTACCCGGGCCTTGGCTGGACGGTCATTATCCGTCAGCCGGCAGACATCGCGTTTGCCTCGGTCCATCAGCTTGAACGCTTCATATTGATCAGCGGTCTGCTGACCGCAGCAGTCTTCGCACTAATCGGCTGGCTGCTGGCCTCATGGATCAGCCGTCCGCTGAGGGATATCACCCGTACAGCCGACCTGCTCAGCTCCGGTGCCGATGTGGAGATCCCGGCGTCTACCCGGTTCAGAGATGTGGCGATTCTGTCGGCCTCCCTGCGGGGCCTGGTGAACAACCTGACCAAGACAGAGACCAAGCTAAGCTATATGTCGGATATGGCGCTGCATGATAAGCTTACCGGCTTGCCCAACCGGGCAGCGCTGGATGAGTTTCTGGCCCATGCGGTTAGTAAGGCTAAGCAGAAGCGGACGACGCTAAGCTTTTTGTACATGGATCTGGACGGCTTCAAAAAAGTGAACGACAGCTTCGGCCATGCGGTTGGAGATGCTCTGTTGCAGGAGGTGGCCTTCCGGCTGATGGACTGTACGCGGGACAATGAGATCGTTGCCCGGCTGGGCGGGGATGAATTCGTGATTATTCTGAATACCTCGGCGGGCAAACCGATGAAGGAAGCGGAGGTAGTGGCTTCGCGGATTATCAGCAAGATCAACCAGCCGATTCTGATTAAAGGCGAGGAGCTTCGTGTAGGCTGCAGCGTAGGTGCTGCTGTATGGACTCCGGACGGCGGAGATACCACCCTGACCCTGCGGCTCGCAGACGAAGCATTGTATATCTCCAAGCGGAGCGGGAAGAACCGGATTACTTTCGAGGCGGCATCTTAGGGTCAGGAGTCTGAAGCAGACAGAAACAACAAACAACCTTTTATCAGCAGGACGGGGATGCTCCTCTTGTGCCGGATAAAAGGTTGTTTGATGTTATCTCCCTAGATTAGCGTAACCGCTTACGTGGATTAGACCATCTCTTTATCCACAGAAATCCTTCGTCGTCCCGGAAAAACTTAATGCCTATCCAGCTCAGCGGTGTCCAAATTTCCTTGAAATAATATGAAGGCATAGTAAATTAGTCCCTCCGATATAGTTAATTAATACTAGTCTAAGCCAAGATGGAAGATTTAACAATCCTTTTTATTACATATAAATCCCATATTGTACGTTCGCCCAGTTTTTTTGGGACTACAGGCATACGATGTAGAGGAAGCAAAGCTGGGCATGTGCGTAAGAAAGGAGGGCTCCAGATGAGTGGAGGTCTGAGAACGTCAACGGCTACGATTCTGGTATTGTTTATTTTGTTGATTATTATCCTTAGCGTATTTTAGCGGAAGGGAAAATAGGGGGGGGGACAGCGCCGGGGCATCCGCTCCGGCGCTGTTTGCGTGCGTATAAGCTGCAGCTCACTTCCATATACATCATAACAGGGATAAGCACAGGCAGTTTGGCAGGGCGGGGCATTTAATATAGTAGGAAAGGAAGTGAAGCAATGACGAACTCCGAATTTATCACCCGGATCGCTTCTTTCGCAGTAGCGGATATGCAGCGCACCCGTATCGCAGCTTCGCTGACGATTGCCCAGGCAGCGCTGGAATCCGGCTGGGGAACGAGCGGCTTGACGCTGAAGGCAGGCAATCTGTTCGGCATCAAGGGTAGCGGGCCTGCGGGCAGCCTGGCGCTTCCGACAACGGAATACAGGAACGGCCAAGCTGTACAGGTGACTGCCCAGTTCCGTTCCTATCATAACTGGGGAGAATCTATAGCGGATCATTCCGCACTGATTACCGGGGGAGTGTCCTGGAACCCCAAGCTGTACAGCAAGGCTATTGGAGTCGACGGCAAAACAGCTGCCCGCGAGATTGCTGCTGCAGGCTACGCAACGGACCCGGGTTATGCGTCCAAGCTGATTCAGATTATGGATTCATATAACCTGTATCAATATGACGAGCTGAAGGAGGATGAAGAGATGTCGGCTGAAGATAAACAAAAAATTGCGGCGCTGGAAACCGAGCTGCGTGAGCTGAAGGAGCTGCTGGCAGGACTGTCTGCCAGCAGAGATACACTGAAGGCCGGCGTTCAAGAGCAAGGCCAGTCCATTAAAGGTGTTGCGGAGCGGCTGGCTGTCATTGAGGGCCGTGCAGTAATGAATGTGCCGGCCTGGGCTGAGCCTGCAGTACAGGCAGCGTCAGCCGCCGGTCTGCTGGATACACCGTCCGGCGGCAGCTATGATTTTTACCGGATGCTGACCGTATTGAATCGTGCCGGTCTGCTGGTTACCAGCAAGGGGGTGTAGCCGGTATGTACAATGATGCACTTAACAGTGTACTAGCTTTTGCATCCGTATTGGCGGTATTCGTCATGGCGCTGGTGCAGCTCGTTAAGAACAGCGTGAACCTTCCGCGTAATGTGGTTCCTGCGGTGGGGCTGGTCATCGGCCTGCTGGTAGGAGCGGCTGCGTACCCTTTTACAGATATGAATCTCATTCTTCGTCTATGGGCCGGAGGCCTGGCCGGATTATCGGCAACGGGATTGTTTGAACTGGCGTTCAATAAGCGGAGCGGGACTACCAAAGAAGATTAGTAGAGCGGCGGCTTCAGGCGGTAATATAAGATGGGGAATAAGTAATGGTGATATCATCCAAGCGATTTAGAAGGAACGCGAATATATTAATTAAGAAGAAAGGAGGTGCTTGATATGGGAACTTATGTTGATGGTAGAACCTCGCAGAATGCTAGTTTTGCTAACTCTATTGCAATACCTATCCTGGTCATTAATACTCCGCAGCTGTTCGGGCAAATTGGGCTGATCACTGAAGGGGTAGGGGCGAATCCTCGCGTAATACTAAAAGGAACCATCTCGCTGCAGCTTCCGCTTGCGCTGGTAGGTGTAACTGTAACAATTGTTAGAGGAACACTATCGACTGATCCACTGGTCTATTCCGCTACCAGTACCTTCAGTCTTAGTGTCTTGGCTCCACAGGTGATTACCTTCTCGGCTGATGATTTTCTTCCGACGATTACACCGCAGTTAACGTATACTGCGTTCATCAGTTCGAACCTTCTGGGTACAATCCGTGTAGGTCCGGAGAGCTTCGATGGAATCCTGGTATCCGATTAAGTAATAGCATGGGACATCCTGGGCTGCCCGCAAGGACGGGCGGGCAGGATGCCCTTGTACATACGCCTCAAATTATGTCCGTTTCGCCCAATCTGATAAGGCGGCTGGCTCATATGCTGTTCTGTAGTCAACATTATGAAGGAGGTAATCTCATGGGTGCAGATTGCGGATACGGTGGCAATGTAGGCGGCGTGAATACGTGTGGAGTAGGTCCCTGGACATCTACAGGTGCGATTCTGGTTCTTTATATCCTGCTCGTTATTATTCTGAGTGCCTGCTTCTACTAGGAGATCCAATCAGTCAGAGCAGTCCCGGTAATCCGGGACTGCTCTTGTTGCAGATGCAGGATGGACAAGCTTTGCTACATGACGGTGAATTTAAATTCGCCTTGGCCCGAATGGATGTGCGATAATAGAAGTCATTGTCTTCAGGGCAATTAGTGCTGGCATGAAAGAGGTGTACGATGGAAGAGAAGGAAAAGATATATGCCATCCTCAAGCGGATTGAAGCAAAACAGGCGGTTAATCAGGAGGTAATGGAACTCGAAGCCGAGGACTTCGCCGATATTATGGAGGAGCTTATCGACAGCCGGATGGTGGAGAATATTAAGATCTCCCGGTCAGGAAGCGGGATCGTGACAGTCAGAACTACTGACATCAAATTGACCCGGCGTGGTCATGATTTTATTTTATTGAAGGAGTCTGGCCGAATTTGATCGGAAAATAGATGTCATTACCCGGCACTGTAAGAGGCCGGGCTATTTTTGTTGACTAGGGTCCCTGCTTGATGAATCAACACTTAAGGCTATTTATTGCTGTATTTTTGCAGAACCCCTTTCTTTTCAAACAACAGATAGACGCGGTCCAGAATCGTTGCCAGTTCTGCCCGGGTAACAGGGGCGAGCGGTCTGTAGTATCCACGGGAATCGGCTGTAATAATCCTTTGGGAATCCATCGCTGCAATGGCGTAAACCGGCAGAAAGGTGAAATCTCCAATTAGCGAGATAGATCCATTCGGGTATGTATAAAAAATCGCGGGGGACAGTTCATCCCCAGGTATGTATGTATCCCACCTGTTGCTGGCCTTCGCTCTTTCTGTATCCATGTATTGATCCATAGCATTCTGAGTATTGAATTTTCTCAAGGGAATATCCTTGAATTTACTTAACCGCTGGTATAACTCTTTGTCAGGATCACCGGCATTCGCACCCTTGTCGAAATCTTCAGCGAATAATTGGTAGAGCATAGACGTTAGCTTGAGTCGTGTCAGCCGGGCTTCAGGTTGGAAGGTATACTTACCTGTTGAAGGGTTTTGGGAAATCCCGCCGCCGCTGACCGCAGAGGAATTGTATAGCTCAGATATTTCTTTGTAGGCCCAATGATTTGTGGGGACATCCTGATAGCCGGCCACTTTCGGTTCATAGAACAGGGGCTTTACATTGGGGCGGTACTTATTGAACAGCCGGTGCAGCATGACGGTGAACTCGGCTTTGGTAACCGTTGCTTCTGGTTTGAAGGTACCGTCGGAATACCCTTTTAGCACATCGTTATCCGTCATAAAAAGAATGGATTCCATCGCCCAGGCATATTTCTGCTCGTTGACATCGGATTACAAGTTTTGCGCACTTGCGGATGAAGACGGGGCAGAGCTGAGAAGCATCATGCTGATGACGGGGAAAAGGATTGTTTTTTTGAACATGGGACCTCCTGATCAATTGAATTCTTATGATGAATGCGGGAGCCCTAAGCTCCCTTACCCTAATGAACGGTATCACCATCATTCCTGAATTGTCAATAAATACGGGAGGTCCCATGCAGGAGGTTTACTTGGTTGTAATCTCTGACAACGCCTTGTCCATCTGCGTTTCATTCGATTGTACGGCTTCGCTGTCCACAGCATCAATTCCGCGGAAGACATTCTTAGTGTTCTGATAAAAGTCAAAGGCAAACTTCTTAATAGCTTCACCGTCAGGGTGATTGCGCTCAACAACGGTAGCCTTGAACAGGTTCGTCAGCATGTATCCGGCATCCTCGCTATGCGCGAGATAATTCCCGGCGGTGTACTCCTCCACGATCTGGGATTCAAAATCCTTAAGCTCCACAGCCGACGGAGTGTATGATTTCGCCAAAACTTCCGCAGCATCTGCTTTTTGCGTGGCCTCCGTATCCGTAGTCGCGATTTGCTGGATCGCAGATTCCCAGTTCACTGCCCCCTTCCCGGCGGATGGTTCAGTGGCTGGTGCGCTGGTTGACTGGACTGCGGTTGGCTGCGCTTCCCCTGCGGGAGTTGGGGCGGCCTGATTAGCCGGAGTGTTGCAGCCTGCGGTCAGTCCAATGGCACCGCTGATTAGGATGACTAGGGCGAGGGACGACATCTTTTTATACAAGGGCTTCTTCATAGCGGTTCCTCCTGAATCTATCGGATATCCATATACTATATATGTAACCTTGTGATGCCTGATTGAACTACGTAACCTAATTACAGTCTTCACCTTAAATGGATAATACATTCCCTGAGAGGGAAGCGGGGATAAATGACAAATAAGAATATTGTGTGAGTCTATAGAACTAAGCCATTTGACCTGATATAATTGGTAAAAAATAGAATATAAAAGAGGTGCCAAGTAAAATGAAGCGGAAACTAGCAACGCTTTTTTTTGTGATGATATTTGCTCTATCCTTAAGTGTGCAGCCATTATCGGCAGCAGGCAAGACTCAGAAGGTTAAGGTTACGTTTGTAAGTGCAGACCTGGTAGAGAATAGTCATGTAGGTAATGAGTGGTGGTGGGGCGGATTCGTCAATGGAGAGGAGCTTGAGGAAGGGGATTCAGTCACGCTGGATCTCAGTTCAACCGCAAGCATCAAGCTTCGTGCTGAAGCGCAGGAACAGGATAAGATTCCGGATGAAGGCTCAGCAAGCGCTTCTATTAAGGTGTCAGCCCTGAAGGATACCCAGAACAAATCGCTGACAGTGAAGGTAGTCGAAAACCGCGGGCGGTATTCCGGGAACACTGCCTCCTGGAAGTTTGTTTTCAAGATCGATAAGGTCAAATGACAAGCTGAAATGAAGTGGAATAATACATTTGATTCTGGTACAATCTAAATATTAAGTTTGAAGGAGCGGAGCACATGGATAATGATTTGGTGCAGGTATTAAGATCCGTTATTCGTGAAGAATTAGTTCCTGTTAAGGCGGAATTAGGAACCGTCAACGAGCGTTTAGATCGAATTGAGACAGAGCAGCAAACAATGAAGCAAGATCAGCAAACAATGAAGCAAGATCTGCAAACAATGAAGCAAGATCAGCAAATAATGAAGCAAGATCAGCAAACAATGAAGCAAGATCTGCAAATAATGAAGCAAGATCAGCAAACAATGAAGCAAGATCAGCAAACAATGAGGCAAGATCTGCAAACAATGAAGCAAGATCAGGAGCAGATTAAACGTGCTGTGTTGGAAACAAACGAACGTCTCATTAACGTTGAGTCTCTTCTGGAGAATCAGCACAGAATTATCGAACTGCTCTCAGCGCGCTCGATTGAGCAGGAAGCCAAGCTGAAGCGGATTATATAAGTATATACACAGCAAGCCCCCGCACCTTGATTTCAAGGCGGGGGCTTTTTGGCGTAAAACAAAAATCGAGGCTCCCTTTCGGGAGCCTCTTTCATGGGAGAGGAGAAACCGGACGAAGAGCTTATGGGGAAACGTAAGCCTGCTCCGCGGTTGTCTACGACATTTTGTGATGTCGATAGTTACAGGATGACCCGGTTACGGGAGTTTTATACATTTGTTTGCGAATATTCTTCTGCTCCTCATTGTGACAAAGTCGGACATTCTTTTTATTTCATGGAATAATTGTGGTACTATAGGCTTGGACTTATGCCCTGAAATGGCATAGTAATGTAGAGACAAAAGCTAAAAAGCAGGTGGATGATCGGTGAGAGTCATATCGGGAAGTGCAAAAGGCAGGCCGCTTAAAAGTGTTCCAGGCAATGGCACACGGCCTACTACCGATAAAGTCAAGGAAGCGTTATTCAGCATGATCGGGCCTTATTTTGAAGGAGGTACGGTGCTTGATCTGTATGCCGGTACCGGAGGTCTGGGGATCGAAGCCCTGAGCAGAGGGATGGAAGCTGCAGTGTTTGTGGACATGGAGCAGAAGGCGATTGACACGGTGCGCGCTAATTTGAAGGCGGCCCGGCTGGAGGCCCAGGCTGAGGTCTACCGCAATGATGCGGGTAGAGCGCTTGGGGCACTTCAGAAGCGGGGGAAAGTATTTGATCTTGTTTTTCTGGACCCGCCTTACCGTATGAAGCATGGAGACGAGCTGATGTTTACGCTGGCGGACAAGCTGCTGCTGAACCCTGATGCAGTGATCGTGCTGGAGCATGAATCGGGATATACCTACCCTGAGGACATACCGGGGTTCGTGAGAACGAAGCAATCCGTCTATGGAGAGGTTACGATCTCTATCTACCGGTATGAAGCTGCTCTTCCAGAGGCTGCCGCAAGCGGCAAGGAGGTTAATGATGAGTCTGCAAATTAGAAAAGAACGTGTCGCTATCTATCCGGGAACCTTCGATCCGGTTACGCTGGGACATATGGATATTATTCACCGGGCCGCCAAGCAGTTCGACAGGCTGATTGTGACGGTGCTGAACAACCTGAGCAAGAATCCGTTGTTCTCGGTCGAGGAACGGACAGAGCTTCTGCGCCAGGCGACAGCGGATATACCGAATGTTGAGGTAGACAGCTTCCGTGATCTCCTGGTTAACTATCTGAGGCAAAAGGATGCGCAGGTTATTGTCCGGGGAATCCGGACCGTTACGGATTTTGAATATGAGCTGCAGAATGCTTCCATTAATCATAATCTTGACCCTGAAGCGGAAACTATATTTATGATGACTAATCCGAGATACTCCTACCTTAGCTCTAGTGTGGTGAAGGAGATTGCCCACTTCGGCGGGAAGGTCTCGGATTTTGTAACCCCTGAGGTGGAGCAGGCCATGAAGCTGAAGTTCAGCCGGATGGACGGCGGCTCGAAGTAAACAGCTTCACGGCAGCAGACAGCAACAGCAGCAGCATAACAAGCAGGGTCTGAAGTCCCAGGATCTGTGGGGCCAGAGTCCATATTCTCAGCGAAGTGCCTATGTCTTGCGGCAGAGCAGCTGGGGGAGAACCGGCAAGAACCGGCAGCACCGCAGACTGAATATGGAGCAGCGGTGTCCACAGCAGGAGTGTGAACATAAAGGCAAATAGTCCATGCAGCAGCCTGACTGCGGTGAACGGGAGAAAGCGGACATTCGCTGCCCTCAGCACAGTTAGTACCTGGAGCTGGGCGCAGATGCCGCTCCAGGCCAGTCCGGCGGACAGCAGTGCCGGGCCAAGAAGACCGCCTATGACGAAGCCTTCGGGACCTGCTATGGCTGAAGTCATTGTCCGGGCCCCCAGATGAATCTCAAGCATGCTTGCTGTAACCAGAGCCGGCAGCTGCGGGAACAACCGGGTAACAATACTTATGACGACCGCGAACATGATCATATAGCCGCCTACAATCATTAGACTCTGTACGGCGGAGGATACGGATTCACCAAGCACCTTACCGAAGCCCCGTCCGTCCCTTGAACGGGCATCCGCTGCTGCCTGATGGATACGCCGGGGTAAGGATGTTTTTTTGTTATGGGGGCGGTTGCCGGTAAAGCTGGGGGCACTCTTTTGAGGAATCGGGAAGGTTATTTGTCGGGAGCCGGTGAAGCAGGCGGATAGAATACCTGCGGTTATCCCTGACAGCCAGTGGATGGCCAGCAGGGCATATCCGGCGGCTGGACTGTGCAGGAATGCTGTCCCGACTACAATAAGCAGTGTGACCGGACTGGCATAATGTACAATAGCCGCCAGTCTTCCAGCCTCCTTGTCCGTAATGTCCCCTTGCTTGTGCAGCTGCATCACTCCCCCGGCTCCTCCCGGGAAGCCGGCGGTTAGGCCGAGCACCAGCGTCCAGCCGCCCGCCCCGGGAAGCCGGAAGCACCGCTTCATTAGCGGTTCAAGCAGAACGCCGATACCATGCACGAAGCCGGATGCGTTCAGCATCTCTGAGAGGATCAGGAAGGGCAGCAGCGCAGGGAAAACCAGGGTCCACCAGAGTGTAAGGCCCGTAAGTGAAGCCTTGAACGAGGCTTCAGGTGCTATGATAATCGCTACAGCGAGCAGAATGGCTGCAGCCCCGGGTATAAATGGAGCTGAACCCGACAGGAAGCGTCTGGATCTAAAGTTTATCATTAGAGTTATCCCCTCTTCATAGCTTAGGACATGGACAGATCTTGTTACCAATTTATGCAGAGCAGACAACCATCATGCCACAGCCGGAGTGAAGCTTCAGGCTAAGGCACGACATTCTAAGTGCCGGGGCATCATCCGCAGGAAAGAAGGGGAAGAGACTTGAGGCAGTATAAACGCCGGGTAGGCATCCGCGCTTCAGCCTATTTATTTTCATTCGTGGTCATTCTCTATGTTGTGGTCTTTATGAACACGCCTTACATTGTATATCAGCCGGGAAGCGCCTCCGAGGTGGCACCGATGATCAAGGTTGAGAACGCCGATCCGCAGGAGCAGGGAACCTTCATGATGACCACAGTCTCGGCAAGCTATGCGAATGTGGCGCTTCTAATCGCTTCCGTGTTCAATTCCAATGCCGAGGTGGTATTGAAAGAAACCCGCCTGCAAGATAAGACGGAGCAGGAATATGCTGCGGAACAGGTATTCTATATGAATAGTTCACAGTCCTATGCGGTGCAGGCAGCCTATCATGCGGCAGGTGTACCCTATGAGGATGTCGTGGATTATCTGTACGTGTTCTCTGTACCTGAGGCTGCCAATCAGGACCGGTTCAAGCCGGGGGACAAAATCATCAGTGTAAGCGGGCAAAAGGCCGCCGATCCGGCTGCACTGTCCAAATTGCTGTCGGTTCATCAAATCGGGGATACCGTGGAGGTATCGCTCCAGCGTGACGGCAAAGAGATCAAGGAGCAGGTCAAACTGGTGGGAGTCAAGGATAAAGAGGCTGCAGCTGCACGGCCGGGCTTCGGAGTTGTAATCGGTGCCGTTCAAAAGGTGGAGCCTAAGGAGAAAGGCAATGCCGTCAGTTTCGTGGACACTAACGTGGGCGGACCCTCTGCCGGACTGATGTTCACTATGGAAATCTATAACCGGCTTACGCCGGGAGACCTCACCAAGGGCCGGAGGGTGGCTGGTACGGGTACGATAGATGCGGAGGGGAATGTGGGGCCGATCGGCGGTGTGAAGCATAAGATTGTAGCGGCTGACCGCAAGGGGGCGGTGATCTTCTTCGTTCCGCTCAAGAATTATGATGAGGCCAAGGCAAAAGCGGAGCAAATTGGCACGGATATGAAGCTGGTTCCTGTCTCAACGCTAACCGATGCTCTGAAGTACATGGAGGAGCTGCCGGTCATCAAATCCTGACCGGCGGCTCGAGATAATCACTATACAGATCGCTGCGCCGCGGGTCGGCATAAGCCCCGGCGAACACAGCGGCCGCCTGGAGGTCACGCTCCAGCATGGGATGGGTGTAGCGGGCTGGGCTTGTAATCACCGGAAGCGCCGCTGTCTGCTTCATCTGTTTCAGCAGCTCACGGCCGCTCTCGCGGAAGCCGAGAACTCTTATGTAGCCGGGACCCTGAGAGAGAACGGAGGGGGACATCTCTGCTGTGCTGTGGTTCAGCAGGGTGTGGAGCAGCAGACGCTGGAGCCTGGTGAGCGTATACCGTCTGCTCTTAAGCTCCTGCAGCAGTCCGCCGACGGTGAACTTGTCCAGCTGGTGCAGGCTGCGGAGCAGCCGGTTCTCCAGGCCCTCGTTCATATCCTGAACCGTGTGCAGCTCTGCAGCGGAGCGCGTCGAGAGCACATGGCGCAGCGGCCTGGAGAAGTCTTCCAGCAGCACCGGTCCCCGGCCTGCAGCACGCTCACGCTCCAGGATGGACAGGGCGTACTCCGGCATGTAAGCCGCCGGCGACCCGCCCTCCTGCAGCAGCCTGCGGATGGCTGTTGCACTGGCAATAGCCGACCCGCCCTCCAGCGGGTCGTGGAAGCCCGCGCCGGTACGCGGCACGGTTAAGGGCTTGATCGCGCTGCCGAGCCGCCTTAGCGCGATCAGGTAGTGCAGGCCGAGGCTGTTGTTGGGCTGCCGTAATATATCTTCGGCATCTTCCGGTTTCTCCTCTCCCATGAAAGAGGCCCTCCAGGCCGCCGCCGCAGCTGCGCTGTAGGCGGCGGGGAATCCCGCGCCCTCAGAGAGGCGTGCGCGGATCTCCTCCTTAAGCGCGCTGCTCTCTTCGGCCAGGAAGCCGGCCAGAGGCAGCAGCACGCCCAAAGTGCCTGCTTCGGAGCCGAAGCACAGGCTGCCCACGACGCCGGTCGCCTCCAGCAGGGATACCGCTCCGAAGGCGAACCATTCCGCCGGCTGCACGGCGTATGCCACCGGCAGCTCAATAACCAGATCGGCGCCCATATGCAGCGCCATCTCGGTGCGGGCGCGCTTGCTGACCGCCGCCGGCTCGCCGCGCTGGGTGAACGGTCCGCTCATAATGACAATGGAGCGGTCCGCTCCCGAGATTCTTTTGGCCTCGGTGAAATGATGGACATGCCCGTTATGTAAAGGGTTATATTCGGCTATAATACCTACAGTTGTCACAGTTGCTTCACGCCCCATTCTGGAATCTATATTGTATATCATAAATTGTCACGCCCCCTGAAACAATATAAAGGGAAAGTGGTTGACAAAGTCAGGGAATAATAGGTATAATAAATTTTGTTTGTTTGGAGTGATAAGAATGAACATTCACTTTCGCAAATTAGCGAATGCCGACGAGCCTCTGGTCCTCCACGAAGTTGTGGATGTCAGCGGGATTGTCACAGGGCGGAAGGATATACTTGCTGTTGCACCACTCTCAGTAGACCTTAAAGCGCTGCCCGCGGGAACCGATAGTGTGAACGTGGTGGGAACACTGAGTGGAGAAGTGGACATGTTATGTTCACGTTGTCTGGGTGAGGTCAAGAGTAAGCTGAACATTCCTTTCGCTGAGACCTTCAAGTGGCTTAAGCAGCCAATTCTTCCCGAAGATGATGATGAGGAACTCATTTACATCAAAGATGAGATTGTGGATCTTATCCCGTATGTGGAAGAAAATTTCGTACTGCACTTACCGGATTCGGTATTGTGCAAGGCAGACTGTCTTGGTCTTTGTCAGAAATGCGGACAGAACTTGAACGAAGGCACCTGCAGTTGCGACAACACAGTGATCGATCCAAGACTCGCTGCGTTGAAAGGATTCTTTACCAAGCAAGATGACTAAGAACAAATCCCAAGGAATTGGGTTACAACCAAATCAGGAGGTGTCTAACAATGGCAGTACCACAACGCAGAACGTCCAAGACTCGCCGTGACAAGCGTCGTACTCACTTTAAACTGGTTGTTCCAGGTATGGTGAAATGCGAACAATGCGGAGAGCTGAAGCTTTCCCACCACGTATGTAAAGTTTGCGGAACATACAAAGCAAGAGAGATCATCAAACAATAGTTTGAACATAAGAGTAGCACTTCATCTGCCGGTGAAGTGCTATTTTTATGGAGAAAATGAAACTGGGGCGGAGCTTAGATGCCTTGCACTGCGCGGGTTTTCAGGCGCTTTTCAAGCCAAAGCTTTATTTTTGCGGCGGCATGCTTTATACTACATATTAGTACCTGGTTCTAAATAGTAAGAGAGAACAGAGAATTCTAACTAATGCGGCCACTCTTGCGGGCCGGAAAGCTGCACATCAGGCCTGTGCCGGGAGGTGAGTCGCTATCGAGCGGATGTCCAAGAAGGAACGTCAGCAGCAGCTGCTGGCTATAATAGAAGGGAACCCGTTTGTAACTGACCGGGAGTTGACCCGCCAGCTGAAGGTGAGTATCCAGACGATCCGGCTGGACCGGCTGGAGCTGGGGATTCCGGAACTGCGTGAGCGGATGAAGCAGATGGCGGAGCATTCCTATGATCAGGTGCGTTCCCTGCCAGTTGATGAAGTGGTCGGTGATATTGTGGATCTGCAGCTGGACCGGAGCGGGATTTCGATCTTCGAGATCCGCGATGAGCATGTGTTCTCCCGCAACGGGATTGCCCGGGGCCATTACGTCTTCGGTCAGGCGAATTCGCTGGCAGTAGCCATTATTAATGATGAGATTGCCTTAACGGCTTCGGCCGACATCCGGTTTGTGCGCATGGTCCGGCTGGGTGAGAAATGCATTGCCAAGGCGCAGGTGCGCTCACTTGCGGGCCGGAACGGCAAGGCTGAAGTGGATGTATTTACATATGTCGGAGAAGAGCTGGTATTTCAAGGCCATTTTATAGTGTATCGTTCAGCAACTGAAGAGTACAGCGAAGGGGGAAACCGGAGTGCGGATCGCCATTGATGCTATGGGCGGGGATAATGCTCCTGAATGTAATGTGGAAGGCGCGCTGGCAGCGGCTGCGGAGTGGAATGACATAGAGATCGTACTGGTCGGTGATGAAGCGCGGCTTGATCCGCTGTTGAAGAACAAGCCCTCCAATGTTACCGTACGCCATGCGGGGGATGTGATCGGTTCGGACGAAGAGCCGGTGAAGGCGGTCCGCCGCAAAAAAGACTCATCCATGGTCGTAGCCGGACGGATGGTCCGCGAGGGTGAGGCCGATGCCATGATCTCCTCCGGGAATACCGGTGCGCTGATGACTACAGGACTTCTGGTAGTCGGAAGAATGGAAGGGATCGAACGGCCGGCGCTGGCTCCGATGATTCCGACGCTGGATGATGTCGGTGTGCTGGCCCTGGATCTTGGCGCCAACATGGATGCGAAGCCGCAGCATCTGGCACAGTATGCCACGATCGGCAGCATATACCGCAATAAAGTGCACGGTATTGCAAAGCCCCGGGTGGGCCTGCTGAACGTCGGGACTGAGCCGGGCAAGGGAAATGAATTGACCAAGGAAGCCTATCCGCTTCTTGAGGCGCTGCAGGGCATTCATTTTGTCGGCAATGTGGAAGCGCGGGATGTGCTCACCGGAAGCTGCGATGTGCTGGTCTGTGACGGCTTCGCCGGTAATATACTTCTGAAGACGCTGGAAGGAACAGCCGGCGCGATGTTCTCTCTGCTGAAGGAGCAGTTCAGTAAATCGCTGAAGACGAAGCTGGGTGCGGCGATCCTGATGCCGGAGCTTAGAAGCCTGAAGGGCAAGATGGATTATAAGGAACACGGCGGAGCGCCGCTGCTCGGTCTTAGCGGCCTGGTAGTGAAGGGGCATGGTTCGTCCGACGGCAATGCGGTGAAGAATGCGGTGAGACAGGCACGGATTGCCCTGAAGGCTGAACTGGTGCCTAGTATATCGA
Organism: Paenibacillus sp. FSL R7-0204; assembly: GCF_038002225.1. Lineage (NCBI taxonomy): Bacteria > Bacillati > Bacillota > Bacilli > Caryophanales > Paenibacillaceae > Paenibacillus > Paenibacillus sp. FSL R7-0204. The sequence continues at coordinate 4,294,722 of NZ_JBBOCA010000001.1, read as the reverse complement.
AGGAAATTAGCGGGAAGTGAGTGAAGACATGAGACAATTACGTCCGGTAGGAATTATTGGGACTGGGAAATATGTACCTGAGAAAATATTAACCAACAGCGATCTGGAGAAGATCGTTGAAACAAATGATGAATGGATTGTCAGCCGCACAGGAATCCGGGAACGGCATATTGCGGCCCCGGAACAGGCCACCTCTGATCTGGCCTATGAAGCGGCCCTGAAGGCACTGGAATCCGCAGGCATGAAGGCCGACGAGCTGGATCTGATCATTGTCGCTACAGTTACACCTGACAGTGCTTTCCCGTCCACAGCCTGCATTCTTCAGGACAAGCTGGGGGCCAAGAACGCAGCCGCCTTTGACCTGTCGGCAGCCTGCTCGGGGTTCGTCTACAGCTTGGCTACAGCTACCGGCTTTATCCAGAATGGAATGTATAACAATGCGCTGGTGATCGGTGCGGATACGTTGTCGCGTATTACAGACTATACAGACCGCAATACTTGCGTGCTGTTCGGTGACGGTGCAGGTGCGGTAATCGTCGGCGAAGTTCCGGAAGGACGCGGCTTCCAGTCCTTCGATCTTGGGGCGGAAGGCTCTGGCGGCAGCCTGCTTAATCTTGAAGCGGGCGGCTCGCGTCTGCCAGCTTCCCGGCAGACCGTAGAAGACAAGAAGCACTTCATCTATATGAATGGGCGCGAGGTCTTCAAGTTCGCCGTTCGCGTCATGGGATCGGCTACGGAGCGTGTGCTTACCAAGGCGGGATTGTCTAAGGAGAATATCGACTTGTTCGTGCCGCATCAGGCCAACATCCGGATTATTCAATCCGCTATGCAGCGTTTGGATCTGCCGCCGGAGAAGGTTGTAGTCAACGTTGATAAATACGCGAATACCTCTGCAGCTTCCATCCCGCTGGCTCTTGTAGAAGCAGCCGAGGAAGGCCGGATGAAGGCAGGCGATGCTGTGCTTATGGTCGGCTTCGGCGGCGGACTTACCTGGGGCGCTTCTGTGCTGATCTGGTAAGAAACGGGGCATTAATAATAGCAACGCGCAGCAGCTCGATCCGGAGAATATCCGGGCTCGCTGCAGTTAAAGGGAAGGAGCTGTATACCTCATGAGCAAAATCGCATTTGTCTTTCCCGGTCAGGGTGCACAGGCAGTCGGTATGGGTAAGGATGTATATGAAGCATTGCCTCAGAGCCGTGCGGTCTTTGAGAAGGGTGACGAGGTGCTTGGATTTCCGCTGAGCGGGCTTGTATTTGAAGGGCCGGACAGCGAGCTTAAGCAGACGGTGAACACGCAGCCGGCACTGGTTACAGCCAGTGTGGCTTATCTGGAAGCGCTAAGCGGCCTTAAGGTTACGCCGGATTATGTGGCAGGCCACAGTCTTGGCGAATATAGCGCTCTTGTGGCAGCCGGTGTGCTGTCCTATGAAGATGCTGTAAGGCTGGTCCGCCTGCGCGGACAATTCATGGAAGAAGCCGTTCCCGGAGGACAGGGGGCTATGGCAGCTGTGCTTGGAGCAGACCGTGAAGGGCTTACGGAATTATGCCGCAGTATTACAGCGGCGGGTACTCCCGTTGAACTGGCGAATGTCAATTGTCCGGGACAGATTGTGGTCTCCGGTTCCGTGGCCGGTGTCGGTGAGGTGATCCAGCGTGTGAAGGAAGCCGGGGGCAAACGGGCGATTCCGCTGGAGGTTAGCGGGCCGTTCCACTCCTCATTAATGAAGGGTGCGGCTGAGCGGCTGGCTGCTGAGCTCGAGAAGGTAACCTTCAATGCTCCTGCTATGCCTGTAGTGGTCAATGTGACTGCTGCTCCGGTGACAGACCCGGAAGAAATCCGCAAGCTGCTGGTAGAACAGGTGTATTCTCCAGTACTATGGCAGGATAGCGTGGAATGGCTTATTGGCGCAGGAGTAGATACTTTTGTAGAGATCGGCTCCGGCACTGTGCTGGCTGGCCTGATCCGCAAAATTGACAGAAATGTCAAGGTTGTGAATATCAACAGTCTGGAGAGCGTGCAGGCTGGCTGGTAACAGCTTGGGCCTAGCCGCAGCCGCATGATTATCGAAGGGGGACAACTTAGCATGTTTGCAGCACTAAAAGGTCAGACCGCCCTTGTAACCGGAGGGTCCCGGGGGATCGGCCGCAGCATAGCCTTGGCACTCGCTGCTCATGGCGTGAAGGTTGCGGTGAACTATTCCGGCAGCCTTCAGGCGGCTGAAGAGACCGTGGCCCTTATTCACGAGCTGGGCTCGGAAGGAATTGCTCTGCAGGGGAATGTCGGCCGCAGCAGTGACGCCGAGAACCTGGTCAAGGAGGTTATCCAGACCTGGGGGAAAATCGATATCCTGGTGAACAATGCGGGCATTACCCGGGATAATCTGATCATGCGTATGAAAGAGGAAGAATTCGATCAGGTCATCGAGACGAATCTGAAAGGCGTCTTCAACTGTCTGAAGGCAGTAACCCGTCCGATGATGAAGCAGCGTTATGGCCGGATCATCAATATTTCCTCGGTCGTGGGTGTCACAGGGAATCCCGGACAGGTGAACTATACCGCTGCCAAAGCAGGTGTAATCGGAATGACGAAGTCTGCGGCCCGCGAGCTGTCTTCACGTGGAATCACCGTGAACTGCATTGCGCCCGGCTTCATTGATACCGACATGACCCGCGAGTTGTCCGATGAGGTTCGCAGTGAGCTGATCAAGGGGATTCCCTTGGGAGAGCTTGGGCGGGCGGAGGACATTGCGAATGCGGCGGTATTCCTGGCTTCAGAAGGGGCAGCCTACATGACAGGCCAGACGCTTCATGTGGATGGCGGAATGTACATGTAAGGCTTCGCAGGGCATTAGATCATTACGGGGGAAGATGGACAGAGGCGGCCAGGGCAGCGTTTTTTATGCTCTATGGTATTTTGACTTCATATCTCGTATAATACCAAAAGAGGAGGTGAACCGGATGTCCGATGTATTAGAGCGTGTAACACGCATTGTCATCGACCGCTTAGGTGCCGATGAAGCAGAGGTAACATTAGAAGCGTCTTTCAAAGATGATTTAGGTGCTGATTCTCTTGATGTAGTAGAATTGGTAATGGAATTGGAAGATGAATTCGACATGGAAATCTCTGATGAAGATGCAGAGAGAATTACGACCGTGGGTGAAGTTGTGAAGTACATACAATCTCATACCTAGAGTCATATGATTGAGGGTCCCGTTCCTGCCAGGGCGGGACTTCTCCTCATTTTACGGTTCTTTAAGCCAAGCGTCCGCGAAGTGGTGCATGAGCATCTTGATGAAGATAATAACAGAACCGCAGATTAATTAATCTTGCGGCGACTGCAGTTTATATAGACATCTGGCATGTTTGCGTTTACAAATTGTAGAGGTACACAGCCTATAGACGGGGTGATTATGTTTGAATCATAGAGTAGTTGTAACTGGTATGGGTGTAATGACTTCGCTGGGTAAGGATCTTGAGACATTCTGGGATAGTCTCATGAGCGGCAAGTCCGGAGTATCCCTGGTTGAAGCTTTTGATGTCAGTGAATATCCAACACGAATCGCTTCCTCGGTCAAGGATTTCGATGCGGAAGCCCGCTTCGGGCGCAAGGAAGCCCGCAAGATGGACCGGTTCGTACAATTTGCGGTTGCTGCCGGTGAAGATGCGCTGAAGGACAGCGGACTTACAATCGGTGAAGATATCGATGCAGAGCGGATCGGCGTGTCTGTCGGCTCTGGAATCGGCGGCCTCGGCACATGGGAAGATAACCACAACCTGCTGCTCGAAAAAGGCCCGAAGCGGGTCAGCCCGTTCTTCATTCCGATGATGATTGCCAACATGGGCTCCGGCCAGCTGTCGATCAACCTCGGGGCCAAGGGACCGAATACAACGACAGTGACCGCTTGTGCGACAGGCAGCCACTCCATAGGGGAATCCTTCCGTCTGATTCAGCGCGGTGATGCGGATGCGATGATCTGCGGCGGTGCGGAAGCGACCATTCGTCCTACAGGAATGGCAGGCTTTTGTGCCATGAGAGCCATGTCTACCCGCAATGACGAGCCGGAGAAGGCCAGCCGCCCATTTGATGTGGACCGTGACGGTTTTGTCATGGGCGAGGGTGCGGGAATTCTGATTCTCGAATCCCTGGAACACGCCGAGAAGCGCGGAGCCAAGATCTATGCCGAAGTCATCGGGTACGGTCTCAGCGCCGATGCCCACCACATGACGGAGCCTGATCCTGACGGTGCAGCGCGCTGCATGAAGATGGCGATCCGTGATGCCGGCATTAATCCTGAGGACATCGACTACATCAATGCGCATGGTACGTCAACACCGGTAGGCGATAAATCAGAGACAGCCGCTGTGAAGAAAGCGCTCGGAGAGCATGCGTACAAGGTAGCGATCAGCTCGACCAAGTCGATGACAGGCCACTTGCTTGGCGCTGCCGGCGGGGTAGAGGCGATTATCTGCGGACTGTCCCTGCAGAAGGGTATGATTGCTCCAACGATCAATTTGGACAACCCTGACCCGGATTGCGATTTGGATTATGTTCCGAATGTGCCGCGTCAGGCGGAGCTGAATATTGCGATGTCGAATTCCTTCGGATTCGGGGGACATAACGCGACCGTTATTCTCAAAAAATATAATAAGTAAGGGGAGACAGTGCAGTGAAAGGAGACCTGAAGCAGTTACAAAGCCAACTTCAAATCCAATTTCACGATCCTGTACTTCTGAAGCAGGCTTTCACCCACGCATCTTATGTGAACGAACACCGGTTCAATCAGCATCAGGACAACGAGCGCCTGGAGTTCCTGGGTGATGCGGTGCTTGAGCTGACGGTGTCCGAATATCTGTATAATCTGCTCCCGGACAGACCCGAAGGAGAATTGACCAAGCTGCGTGCTGCGATTGTCTGCGAGCCGTCGCTGGTCCGGTTCGCCGAGACCTTGGGCTTCGGGCGGTATGTACTGCTGGGAAAAGGGGAAGAGCTTACGGGCGGACGTACCCGCCCCGCGCTCCTTGCCGATGTGTTCGAAGCCTTCGTGGGAGCACTCTATCTCGATCAGGGCCTGGAGACGGCCCGGAGATTCCTGGATAATCACGTATTCCCGCTGGTTGAAACCGACGGTAAGCTGCAAATGCAGATGAGCGACTTCAAGACAGAGCTTCAGGAACTGATACAGCATCATGGATTGGGTACGCTGGAATATCGGATTATTGAAGAACGCGGACCGGCGCATGAGCGCGAGTTCGTCTCAGAAGTATATATGGCCAGCCGTTCGCTCGGCAGCGGCAGCGGCCGCTCCAAGAAGGAAGCGGAGCAGCAGGCAGCCGCAGCGGCATTATTGCTTCTGAAGGAAGACGGTGCCTGAAGGCAGATTTGAACATCTGAAATGCGGAGTAGAGCAGCAATGGTCTGAATGCCGGCGGTTCGGCGGAAGTCAGACTTTTGCTGCTCTTTTTCGAAAGGTCGGAAAATATATGTTTTGGGGTAAACTTCGAAGCAGGTGCACCACTTTATGGGGTTGTTTTGGCAAGGAAACACTATGGTATAATGGGTCAGAGGTGAGTGGCGAGTTATGTTTCTGAAACGGATTGAATTAGCAGGCTTCAAATCATTTGCCGACAAAACGGAGATGGAATTTGTACGCGGAATTACGGCTGTAGTCGGCCCGAACGGAAGCGGCAAAAGTAACATATCCGACGGTATCCGCTGGGTGCTTGGGGAGCAGAGTGCCAAATCCCTGCGCGGCGGCAAGATGGAGGATATTATTTTTGCCGGAAGTGATGCCCGCAAAGCGGTCAACTACGGCGAGGTCTCACTGACGCTGGATAACGAGGATCATGTCCTGCCGCTGGATTTCAGCGAGGTGACCGTGACCCGGCGTGTCCACCGCAGCGGCGACAGTGAATATCTGATCAATAAGCAGGCCTGCAGGCTGAAGGATATTACAGAGCTGTTCATGGATACCGGTATCGGCCGTGAAGCTTATTCGATTATCGGACAAGGCCGGATTGAAGAGATTCTCAGTACCCGTTCGGAAGACCGGAGGGGTATCTTTGAAGAGGCTTCAGGTATTGTTAAATATAAGTCACGCAAAAAGGATGCCGGCCGCAAGCTCGATGAGACCGAGCAGAATTTGCTGCGGATTCATGACCTGATCAGTGAGCTGGAGGATCAGGTGGGACCGCTGAAGGACCAGTCCGAGAAGGCGATAAGATACAAGGAGCTGCGTGAGCAGCTGAAGCATCTGGAGATTTCGGTATATGTGCATCAGATCGAAGGCATACATACTTCCTGGCAGGAGGGCAACGCCCGCCTGGAGGTGCTGAAGACAGAGCAGCTGGAGCTGTCCACTGTAGTCTCTGCCCATGATGCCAAGCTGGAGAGCGGCCGGGCGGAGCTGCGTAATCTGGAGCAGGAAGTGGAGAAGCTGCAGGAACAGCTGCTGCGCAGCAGCGAAGCCAACGAGAAGAGCGAAGGCTATGGAGAGCTGCTGAAGGAGCGCCGCAGGAATCTGGAGCAGAACCGGGAACAGCTCATGCAGACTCTGGGTTCTGTAGGCGAACGTTCCGAGGGGCGGCAGCGTGAGCTGGCCGAGCTGGAGCATAAGCTGAAGCAGACCCGGCAGACGCTTGCGGAGCTGCGGGCACAGCTGGCGGATGAGGAATCGAAGCTGCAGGGTGTGGCCGGAGGCATCAGCCAGAGCAAGGAAGAGAAGCTGAAGAGCGCTCTGCTTGAGCTGATGAACCTGATGGCCCAGGCGCGCAACGAGATCCGCTATGCGGATCAGCAGAAGGAGAGCCTGGAGCGGCGGATGAGCCGCAGCCAGGAGGAGAGCGGCAAGTGGACAGCCCGGCTGCAGGAGCTGGTCTCTGCACAGAGCGGGCTGAAGGATAAGATTGCCGCGCTCGGCAAGGAAATCGGCTTGCTGCGCGGCGCGTACATTACGGAGAGCGAGCAGACCGGCAAACGGCAGAAGCTGCTCGAAGAGACGCAGAGCGGCCTGCGCAAATGGGAGCAGAAGCGCGAAGCCCAGGTGTCCCGGCATGAGACGATGAAGGAAATGCAGGATGATTTTGACGGCTTCATGCTTGGGGTCAAAGAGGTGCTGAAGGGCGCGCGCAAAGGACAGCTGGGCGGTGTACACGGGGCGGTTGCCGAATTGATCTCTGTTCCTGAGAAGCTGGAAATGGCGATTGAGACCGCGATGGGCGCTTCCTTGCAGCATGTGGTTATGGAGAATGAAGCGGTGTCCCGGCAGGCGATTGCATTCCTGAAGCAGCGTCAGCTAGGGCGGGCGACCTTCCTTCCGCTGGATGTTATCCGGCCCCGGCAGATTACCGGCAGTGACCGCAGCATGGTTCAAGGTTCTGAAGGGTTTGTTGGTATCGGTTCGGAGCTGGTCGGTTATGAAGAAAAGTATGGCAGTATTATCGGAAGCCTGCTCGGCAATGTCGTAATCGCCGAGAGTCTGGAGCAGGCGAACCGCATTGCGGCCAAATGCCAATACCGCTACAGAGTGGTTACGCTGGAAGGGGATGTGGTCAATGCAGGCGGTTCGATGACGGGCGGCAGCCAGCATAAGAAGAACAACAGCCTGCTTAGCCGCAAGCGCCAGCTCGACCAGCTCTCCGGCGAGATTGAAGAGAGCGAGCAGCAGATTGACAAGCTGAAGCAGGGGATCAGCCGCTTGCGCGCCGAACAGGACAAGGGCTCCCAGAAGCTGGAGCAGCTGCGGCATGACGGTGATGAGAAGCGGCTGGAGGAACAGCGCGTATCCGGCGATCTGAAGCAGCTGGAGCAGGAGCTGCGGCATGTGCAGGAGCAGGTCGAGGGCGCAGGCGCGGAGCGCAGCGGCTTCGAGCAGGAGGTACGCGGGCTGGACGAGGCCCGCAAGCAGGCGGAAGCAGAGCTGTCCCGGCTGGAGAAGGAAGAGCAGGAGGCGCACGCAGCCATCCGCAGTGCCGAGTCGGACCGCAAGGCGAATGAATCGGCCAAGGAAGAGCTGCAGGGCAAGCTGACCGGGATGAAGGTCACGGAAGGTAAGCTGGATCAGGAGATTTTCTCCCTGGAGGAGCAGCTGCGCCGGATGAGGCAGGACGCCGGCTCCCAAGAGAAGGAGCTGCGCCAGAGCCGCAGCCTGCTGATGACCATCGAGCAGGATCTGGAAGAGAATGCTCGGGAGACAGTGAAGCAGAAGGAAGAGGTCAACAGTCTGAGGCTGAGCAAGGAAGATACGTCTGCGAGGCTTGACCTGGCCCGTGCTGATCGCGCGGCGATCTCGCGCAAGCTGGAGCTGGCCGAAGGCGAGACCAAAGACCAGCGTCAGGCGCTCAGGGCAGTTGAGGACAAGCTCCGTTCCACGGAGGTTGCCGTTGGCCGGCTCGATGTGGAGCTGGACAATATCCTCCGCAAGCTGAGCGATGATTACGAGCTGAGCTACGAGCTAGCGAAGCAGCGTTATCCGGTGCCGGAGGATGTGCCTGCGGCACAGCTGGAGGTGCAGCGTCTGAAGCGCAGCATCTCAGGTCTGGGCGAGGTCAACCTTGGCGCAATTGAAGAGTATCAGCGGGTGCATGAGCGGTATACTTTTCTCAGCGGGCAAAAGGATGATCTGGTGGAAGCCAAGACAACGCTGTATCATGTCATCCATGAGATGGAAGAGGAGATGTCGAAGCGCTTCAAGCAGACCTTCGATGCCATCCGCCGCGAGTTCGGCACGGTGTTCACGAAGCTGTTCGGCGGCGGCCGGGCAGATTTGCAGCTGCTGGACCCTGAGCATATGCTCGATACAGGGATTGATATCGTTGCCCAGCCGCCGGGCAAGAAGCTGCAGAACCTCCAGCTTCTCTCCGGCGGAGAACGCGCCTTGACCGCGATGGCTTTGCTGTTCGCCATTCTGCAGGTCAAGCCGGTGCCGTTCTGCGTGCTGGATGAGGTGGAGGCGGCGCTGGATGAAGCCAACGTGGTGCGCTTCGCCCAGTACCTGCGCGAGTTCTCGGAGCAGACGCAGTTCATCGTAGTGACCCACCGCAAGGGAACGATGGAGGAAGCAGACGTACTCTATGGCGTGACGATGGAGGAAGGCGGCGTATCCAAGCTCGTATCCGTGCGGCTGGAGGACGAAGAGGCTGAGATAGCTTAATTAGACGCAGGATTCATGAAGTGATCCCTATAACCCTTTAGGAGGAAGCATAAGCATATGAGTTTTTTCAAAAAACTGAAAGACAGTATCTCCGGCAAAACGGAAAGCGTAACGAAACAGTTCCGCGACGGTCTGGAGAAAACACGCAAGGGCTTCGTTGAGAAGGTCTCTGATCTGATTATCCGCCGCAAAAAGATAGATGAAGAGTTCTACGAGGAGCTGGAAGAAATTCTGATCAGCGCCGATGTAGGCGTGAATACGGTCATGAATCTGGTGGAGGAGCTGCGCGCCGAAGTGAAGCAGAAGCGGATCGAGGACGCGGCAGAGCTTCAGCCGATTCTCTCCCGCAAGCTGATGGAGCTGCTGCGCGGCGATGACGACAATAGTCTGAATGAGAATCCGGACGGAATTACCGTGATCCTGTTCGTTGGCGTTAACGGAGTCGGGAAGACGACGACCATCGGCAAGCTGGCGCACCGCTACAAGCAGGAAGGTAAGAAGGTTCTGCTGGCGGCAGGCGATACCTTCCGTGCCGGAGCCATTGAGCAGCTTGAGGTGTGGGGCAAGCGTGCCGGAGTGGATGTTATTAAGCAGCAGTCGGGCTCGGACCCGGCAGCGGTGATGTTCGATGCGGTTCAGGCTGCCAAACAGCGCAGTGTGGATGTGCTGATCTGCGATACGGCAGGCCGGCTGCAGAACAAGAGCAATCTGATGGAAGAGCTGAACAAGATCTTCCGTGTCATCCAGCGCGAGATTCCAAGCGCACCGCACGAGGTGTTGATGGTGCTGGATGCGACCACCGGGCAGAATGCGCTGACTCAGGCTAAGCTGTTCGGCGAGAAGAGCGGTGTGACCGGTCTCGTACTGACGAAGCTCGACGGTACGGCGAAGGGCGGTATCGTGGTAGCGATCCGTCAGGAAATGAACCTGCCAGTGAAGCTGGTCGGCCTCGGCGAGAAAATGGAAGATCTCCAGCCGTTCGACTCCGACCAGTTCGTGCACGCCCTGTTCGCAGGCATGATCTCGGAAGAAGCAGACGCCGAAGAATAACCACAACAATAGATAGCTGCGAAGCAACCTCCCTTTGGAATGAAATATTCCCGGGGAGGTTTTTTGTTGAACGGATTGGACCCGCTGAGAGGGGAGGGGAGAGAAAATAGTTGGATTTTCTCCACTTGCTGATGAAAGAAAGGTCTCTGTTAGGCAGGAGTTGGAAAAACAACACTTAATTGAGCGCATTTCAGCCAATGTGGCTGATACTAACACTAGCAGTTGTAGTTTTTCCACTTGCTTTCCCCTATCCCTCAGAAATCGAAGAATTAAGATACGTTTGTCCACCTGTTGTTGCGGGGCTGCCGCTTCTTGGCTTCCCGCGCAGAATCCCCCGCCACGGACATATCCTCCTCTGCCGAAAGGAGCCTCCACCAGTACATAAGCATCCTTCGGTTTACTCCCCTTTTGGCGTTTCAAAGAATACACCAAAATTATATTAAAAATACATCATATGAAAAATTCATATTAGTAATGCTTGTCAGCACTCCGGCATACAATGGGATGTGGAATGAACGTGCAGCACCCTGAAAAGCAAGTTTAAGAGAAAGGAAACGTTTCCAAACCGGCAGGATGGTTTAGAAACTCCATTTTGCTGTTATATATATTGACATGAATAATATCATTTACGTATTATGAAGATAGTAAATCATATTTTCGTGGTGAACTTTTTAATTTTTGAACTTATTTGTTAAGAAACATAACACATTATACTGATCCGAGAGGAGTCGGGCTCATGTCCAAACTAGATCCTTTGCCCGGTCTGTCTCCGTATCCGCTGCAGCATTTCTATGATGAGATGTATGCGGATGAACGGAACGTCCGGCCTCATTACAAGCATGTGCACCGCATGTTTTCCGGGATGAGCCCCGAAGAGCTGCAAGGCAAGCAGAAGCTGATGCAGCGTCGGATGATGGAAGAAGGCATTACCTTTACGCTGTATAATCCGGCACAGGATCAGCCGATGGAGCGGACGATTCCGTTTGACATGATTCCGCGCATTATTCCCAAGGGGGAATGGGAACGGCTGGAGGCGGGCATCGTGCAGCGGATTACCGCACTGAATCTGTTCATTCATGATATTTACCATGAGCAATACATTGTGAAGGACGGCATAGTACCGCGGCGGATGATTATTTCGAACTGTTATTTCCGGCCGGAAATGTCCGGACTCCGCGTGCCCGGCGGTGCCTACATCACAACTTCAGGAATCGATCTGATCCGGCATCATGACGGCGAGTATTATGTGCTGGAGGATAACCTGCGAACACCCTCTGGCTTCTCGTATCTGTTCAAAGGCAGATCGCTCATGAATCAGCTGTTTCCTGAATTGTCCTTTGCCAGCTCCATCCGCGATGTGGATCACAGCCTGAACCGTTTCCTCTCCGTGCTGCGCAGCCTGTCCCCGTCCCGGACCAAAGACCCGGTCATTGCTCTGCTGACACCGGGGGAATACAATTCGGCTTATTATGAACATGCTTTTCTGGCGCAGCAGATGGGCATTCATCTGGTTGAGGGCCGCGACCTGGTCGCGCAGGACCACAAAATCTATCTGAAGGTAATGAACGGGCTGCGCAAGGTCGATGTGCTGTACCGCCGCCTGGATGATGATTTCATTGATCCGCTTGCTTTTCAGCCCAGCTCATTGCTTGGGGTCGCAGGTCTGATGAATGCCTACCGGGCAGGGAATATCGCGATTGCCAATGCGCCCGGAACCGGGGTAGCGGATGATAAGGCCATATATGTGTATGTACCGGATATTATCCGCTATTATCTTAATGAGGAGCCGATTCTGGGCAACGTGCCGACTTATCTGCTGTCTCGGCCACAAGAGCGCCAATTTGTGCTGGATCATCTGTCTGAAATGGTGGTGAAGGAGACGTCGCTCTCCGGGGGCTACGGCATGCTGATCGGAAGTGAGGCCACGAAGGAGGAGCTAATAGACTTCCGGCTCAAAATACTGGCAGAACCCGAGCGTTATATCGCCCAGCCGATTATGTCGCTGTCCCGTGCACCGGTCTTGTCAGAAGGCAGTATGGCTCCGCGGCATATCGATCTGAGGGCATTTGTGCTGATGGGGGCTGACCGCAAGCCGCATGTCATTCCAGGGGGCCTGACCCGGGTGGCGATGCGTGAAGGCTCGCTGGTCGTGAATTCCTCCCAAGGCGGCGGAGTGAAGGATACCTGGGTAATGGCCTAGAGACTATCTAAGTTAAAGGGGTGGCTAGAATGCTGAATCGCAATGCGGAGGCTCTATTCTGGATCGGCCGGTATATTGAACGGGCTGAGAATCACGCCCGGCTAATCGACGTGCATTACCATATCCAGCAGGAAGAGGATTTCCAGCAAGAGGGCCACAAGTGGTCACGCCTGATTGACGCGCTTGGGGTACGGAGCGAATATCTGCGGCAGTTTGAGAGCTTCAACGAGCAGGATGTATTGTCCTTCATCACACTGGATATGGGGAATACCAACTCCCTATTCTCCTGTGTGCATCAAGCTAGGAACAATCTGCGCACCCTGCGCCAGCATCTGCCGAGTGAGCTGTGGGATATTGTCAACGGCTTCAACCTGTGGCTGGGGGAGCAGTCGGTAGCAGATATCATGCGCGGTCCCCATCAATTCTATCAGCAGGTCAAGGAACGGGCGGCGATGTTCCTCGGTGCGGAGCAATCGGTGATGCTGCGGGGCAATGAATGGCATTTCATCGAGAGCGGCCGGTTTCTGGAGCGGGCAGAGAATACGACGCGTATCCTGCAGACCGTCACGGTATCCTGCAAGTCGAAGGATATCAATTCTATCTATACTCAGCTTCAGGCCGTGCTGAAATCGGTAAGCGGCTATCAGTCCTTCCGCCGGTATTATGCCGATGATATGTCGCCGGAGTGCATTCTTGAATTCCTGATCGTGAACCCGTTCTTTCCCCGTTCGATCCGCTTCTCGTTCCACAAGCTGGAGGAGCATCTGGCCAAGCTGGAGCTGGACACTGCAGAGAAGGGCTCTGGGCATGAGAAGGTGATCCGGCAGGCGGGCAAGATCAAGGCGGAGCTGGATTACATGGAGAAGGATGAGATGTCCGGGGACCTGGCCCTGGATGTGCTGGATGCACTCATGATATCCTGTCAGAGGCTCGGCAGAACGATGGACGGTGCTTTTTTTCGCCGTGAAGGAGTATCGGTATGAAAATACAAATCAATCACACAACCACCTACAGCTACCCCGAGCCGGTGACGGACAGTGTCAATGAGATCCGGCTGACGCCGCGCACGAACTACCGGCAATCCTGTTATCATCATGAAGTAGAGGTGCATCCGGCGGCCAATCTGCTGACCTATGAGGATTTTTTCGGTAACCGGGTCCATGCTTATTCAGTGAATAAGCCGCACACGGAGATGGTCATTCACACCAAAGCTACCGTGGTCACGCTCGACAAGGCGCAAGGCACGGATCTGCCGCATATACCGCTGGAGGAGCAGGTGAAGCTGCTGAATGACGAGAAGTTTCAGAACCGGTATATAGAGTTTATTCTGCCTACCCGGTACACCGAGGTGACGCCGGAGCTGGTGGAATTCGCGTCGCAGCATCCTTTTGAGGAAGCCGAGGATATGTATGAATGGACCCGGAAGCTGTCATCCACCATCTATGAGCAGTTTACGTACGATCCTGAGGCGACCAGCGTCAATACTACGGTAAAAAGAGCACTGATGCTCAAGCGCGGAGTCTGCCAGGACTATGCGCATCTGATGATTGCGGTCTGCCGCAGTGTCGGCTTGCCTTCGCGTTATGTGAGCGGGTACCATTTTGTCGGGGATCTGCAGGGGGGCAATGCCAACTTCGAACAGGCCTCCCATGCCTGGGTGGAGACACATATTCCGGGTACGGGCTGGCTGGGCTTCGATCCGACCAATAATGTTGAAGTGAACTGGCGGTACATCAAGCTGGGGCATGGACGGGATTATAAGGATATTGTTCCGGTTAAAGGCGTATACCGTGGAGGAGCGGGCAAGCTTACGGTCAAGGTGGATGTACGGCAGCTGGAGAATTGAATTTGTTATTGGAGACCCCGCAGATGTGGGGTCTTTGCTGTTGCCGGTAAGCCGCACTCTAGACCCAATTAGCAGATGTGCTGTGCATGTTGCACGAGGTTTGTGCAATTTTTTGCATAACATGATTATAATCAAGCACCAATTGGGTAATCTTGAAACAGAGCCATTACAAGCTGAATGGTATTCACGGAAGGAGAGTGTACATATGAGCCCCAATATAGCAAAAAAGCAGCGTTTTCAGGGGAAAACAGCCATAATTACAGGTGCGGGCTCGGGAATCGGCAGAGCGGCAGCGATCCAGCTGGCACGTGAAGGCGCGAATGTCGCCTTGTTCGATCTGGTGAACGAACGTACTCTGGTCCTGGAACAGAAGCTGAACAAGCTCCGCAAGGACTGTGCATTAGCAATTGATGTGGATACTTCGGATGCCGGCCGGATGGAGGAAGCGGTGCGCAGAACCGTGGAGCATTTCGGAGGTCTGGATATTGTGTTTGCCAATGCAGGCATTAACGGAGTAGTCGGGCCTATTGAGGAGCTGAGCGTAGATGATTGGGAGAAAACCCTGTCGGTCAACCTCACAGGTACCTTCCTGACGCTGAAATACAGCATTCCCCACCTGAAGGAGAAGGGCAAAGGCAGCATTATTATTACCAGCTCGATTAACGGCAACAGCAGATTTACCAGCTTCGGCTGGTCACCATATAGTACTACTAAGGCCGGTCAGGTCGCTTTTGCCAAGATGGCTGCATTGGAGCTGGCCAAGTTCAAAATCCGCGTTAATGTCATTTGCCCGGGAGCGATTGCCACGAATATCGACGAGAGCACGGAGTGGAACGATGATGTAGAGTCCATTGTCATTCCAATTGAATTCCCTGAAGGAGCACAGCCGCTGGCAGACGGACCGGGCAAGCCGGAGAATGTCGCCGATCTGGTCGCCTTCCTGGCCTCGGATGAATCCATTCATATTACCGGCTCGCAGATTGTGATTGACGGTGCGGAGTCGCTGCTGTCTTAGGCATATTCTGCCGCCCGTTTCTGCTATGAGACACTGCCATGATTGGCGGTGTTTTTCTTTTGCCATAAACAATCTAATTAGATGGTTGTAAAATAACAAACGAAATGATAATATGTCTATATTAAAGTAAACAAAGGGTGTGGTGGTCCAGTTGACAGAAGAGAATGAGGCGGTGCGGATATCAGAGAAGTTCTGGAATGCGTCCATTGCAGAATTGAAGCAGGGCTATAATGTGGAGACGGAAGAGCGGACGGAAAAGTATCATTGTCTGGTCTGCGGTGCTGCCTTTGAGAAGGGCTTGATCTATCAGGATGGCGGGCAGTATTACGAAGCGGAGAAGTTCGCCGCTCTGCATGTGGACAGGGTTCATGGCGGGATGTTCAATTGGCTGCTGACGCTGGACAAGAAGCTGAGCGGGTTAACCGAATTGCAAAAGGGACTGCTCCAGGCCTTCCGCCAAAGTCTTAGCGATGCAGAAGCAGCCAAGGCGCTGGGAATCGGCAGCACCTCTACGGTACGTAACCACCGGTTCACACTTCGCGAGAAGGTGAAGCAGGCCAAGCTGTTTTTGGCGGTTATGGAGCTGGCTGAGGAGAAGCCGGGAGCTTCATCGCCTTTTGTGAGTATTCCGCGCACGGCTGTGATGCTCGATGAACGGTTCGCGATTACCGAGCAGGAGAACGCCGAGATTCTGGGCACCTATTTCAAACAAGGGCCCGACGGCCCATTGTCGGAGTTTCCTAAGCGGCAGAAGCGGAAGGCGGCAATTCTGCGCCATTTGCTGCAGCGTTTTGAGACCGGGCGCAGGTACAGTGAGAAGGAAATCAATGCGGTGCTCGAAGCGGCTTACCCCGATTACGTGACGCTCCGGCGGTATCTGATCGATTACGGGCTGCTGGACCGTGAAGAAGACGGAAGCAGCTACTGGGTGAAATTATAACGGAGAGAAGAAGGGGAGAGAAGAAATGACGGATAAAACGAGACGCAAGGAACTGGGATATAATTACGCACACTCGCACAGGCCGATGGGGGTATACCGGATTGTGAACACCGGCAATGACAAAATGTATGTGGGAAGCAGCCTGAATCTGGACGGGGTCTGGAATAAGCATAAGTTCATGCTGGATATCAAAGGCCATGACAACAAGGCGCTGCAGGAAGACTGGAATGATCGCGGTGAAGCGGGCTTCCGCTTCGAGGTGCTGGAGCAGATTAAGCCGGAGGAGGATTTCGTGGCAGATGTGCAAGAGCTGAAGAAGTACCGCAAGATGCTGCCGGACATGGAGAGTAAATGGCTGGAGCAGCTGTCTCCTTACGGGGAGCGCGGCTATCATAAGCAGAAATAGAGGGTAGGTGGAGATGGGAACGGAAGGAATTTCATCAGCGGCTGTGGTAAAATGAGGGCAAAGCTGTGGCGCCAGGTAAGCCGGATATAATAAGAAGAGATGCTCAGCTGCTGATGAAAGGTGCGGTGTGTATGGCTATATTATCTTGGCTTGCAGAACAGAGAATTCAGGAAGCGATGCGCAGCGGAGAGTTCGCCAATCTGCCGGGGCACGGCAAGCCGCTGGCGCTGGAGGATCTCTCCGGCGTACCGGAGGAATTGCGGATGTCCTACAAGCTTATGAAGAATGCCGGGCTGCTGCCGGAGGAAGTGACGCTGCGGGCAGAGTGCGTAACGCTCGAAGAGCTGCTGGTGACTTGCCACCGCAGCGGCAACAGCACTGCCGGGGAACGCAGGGAGCTGGAGGGCAAGCTCTCCCTGAAGCGGCTGCGTCTTCAGATGCTTTTGCAGGAACGGGGTCTGGAAGGCAATGCTGCATATGCGGATTACGGGGACGCTATCGGGCAGCGTCTGGCCGGGGTGGAAAGGGAAGATACTGAGTAGTGAGTGATAGGTAGGCCTACTGTGGATAGCTGATAGTATAGTGAGTAGAATAGGTGAGTTGGATAGTTGAATGGATGGATAGTCGAGCTTGTGAATAGGCGAACGGCTCAGTAGACGAATATTAGAGTATGAGGCCTCCGATTCATGGAACCGGGGGTTTTTGCGCGAAGATTAGATGGGAACGGAAATAGGTGGATTTTCTCCACTTGCTGATGAGCGTATCGGCGCTTCGGGAACAACAGTTGGAAAAACGGCACTTAAGTTATCACTATGTTCGCTTTAGCGGCAGACCTAACAGCAATAGCTGCCTTTTTTCCACTTGCTTGCCTGTAAACGTATGATATCAACAAATTAAAATGCGATTTTCCACTTATTGTTGTATTCTCAAACAGCAGCAATGAACCGCTTGATATCTGGAATGAATTCGCCGATGATAGGGAGATGGAGATTTAACTTAACTTTTAGCAGATGATGGAGAGATGAAATGAAGCAGCTTCCTATTATGCAGGTGCTTCCTGACCTGAAGAGAATTCTGACAGACCGTGCAGCGGCGGTTCTGATTGCTGAGCCTGGAGCGGGGAAGACAACGGCGGTGCCGCCTGCTTTTTTGGAGCAGCCTTGGCTGGCCGGTAAAACGATCCTGATGCTGGAGCCCAGACGCCTCGCCGCCCGTTCGGCCGCAGCTTATATGGCTGCTTGTCTGGGAGAGAGTGTGGGACAGACCGTAGGCTACCGTATGCGGATGGATACCCGGGTGGGGCGGAATACACGCATTGTTGTAGTAACGGAAGGCGTGCTGACGAGAATGCTCCAGAGCGATCCTTCGCTGGGGGATGTGGGGCTTGTGATCTTCGATGAGTTCCATGAGCGCAGTCTGCATGCGGATCTTGGACTGGCACTTGCGCTTGAGGCGCAGAGTGTGCTGCGCGAGGATCTGCGCATTCTGGTGATGTCGGCGACTCTGGACGGAGACCGAGTAGCTTCTCTGCTGGGGAAAGCTCCAGTTGTGCGTTGCCCGGGCCGTACCTATCCTGTGGATACGATCTATATGCCGGAGGCAGGCAACGCTTCTCCTGAGAAGTCTGCAGCCGCCGCTGTCCGCCGTGCGCTTGCTGAGCAGCCGGGGGATGTGCTTGTTTTTCTGCCCGGTGAGCGGGAGATCCGCCGGACGGAGCAGGAGCTGGCGTCAGGAAGTCTGCCGCCGGGGACGGTGCTGCGGCCGCTCTATGGCCAGTTGCCGCAGCCGCAGCAGGATGCGGCGGTGGCAGCTGCGGTGGACGGCGAGCGGAAGGTCGTGCTGGCCACTTCGATTGCCGAGACGAGTCTGACAATCGAAGGGGTACGCTCGGTGATTGACACAGGGCTCCGCCGGACGCAGGTGTTCTCTGCGCGTACCGGCATGCCGCGCTTAACGACGGTGCCGGTCTCGAAGGCATCGGCCGATCAGCGGCGCGGCCGGGCAGGCCGCACCGCGCCGGGCGTCTGCTACAGGCTGTGGAGCCGGGAGGCGCATGATCATCTGCCGGACGATAGTGTCCCGGAGATCATGGAGACCGACCTGGCGCAGCTCGCCCTGGAGCTGGCGCTGTGGGGCGTGCGCGATCCGGGAGCGCTCGCCTGGCTGGACGCGCCGCCTGCCGCGCCTTACGCGCAGGCCACGGCGCTGCTGCGCCAGCTCGGCGCGCTGGACGCCGGCGGCGCCATTACGCCGCACGGCCGCAGCATGGCCGTGCTTGGCGCGCACCCGCGCATCGCGCATATGCTGCTGCGCGCGGCAGACCTTGCAGCCGCGCCGCTCGCCGCCAGGCTCGCTGCGCTGCTGCAAGAGCGGGACCTCTTCAAGGGTCCCGCGGCTCTGGACAGCGACCTCACGCTGCGCGTGGAGGCGCTGCTCGGGTTCGAGCGCTCCGCCAGCAGCGGCGGAGCGGACCCGGCGGCCTTGCGCGCGGTGCAGCGCGAGAGCCGCAGCTTCCTGGCGCAGCTGCAGGCAGCGCCGGGCGAAGGGCCCGGCGACATCAGCTGCAGCGGCCTGCTGTTGTCGTTCGCCTATCCCGACCGCATCGGGCAAGAACGCGGCAATGGCGCGTTCCTGCTGTCCGGCGGCCGGGGGGCGGCGATGCGCGAGGGGCAGCCGCTGGCGCGCTCGCCCTACATCGTGGCACCCGGCGTGGATGACCGTGCCGGGCAGAGCCGGATTATGCTTGCCGCAGCGCTCTCCGAGCAGGACCTGCTGAAGCATCATGCGGACAGCCTTCTGGAGGAGCGCGAAGTCTTCTGGGACAGTGAGAGCGGAAGCGTGAAGGCGCGAAGAGTGACCCGGCTGGGGGCGCTCATTCTGAAGCAGACGACCCATGAGCGGGCTACTCCCGAGGAGACAGAGAACGTGCTGCTGAAGGTGATCGCTGCGGAAGGGTTACAGCTGCTGCCTTGGGAGAAAGGGACCACTCAGCTGCGGCAGCGGATGGAATTCATGCACTCGCTGCGGGCCGACTGGCCCGATATGTCGGATGAGGCGTTGACGGATACCTTGGAGGAATGGCTGGCACCCTTTATACAAGGGATGCGGAATCTCCGTGATTTACAGCGGGTAAAGCTGACGCAGGCACTGGAGGGAATGCTGGACTGGAACAGCCGCCAATTGCTGAACAAGGAGGCGCCGACGCATATTACGGTACCGAGCGGATCGCGGGTTCCCTTGGATTACAGCAATCCGGGAGCGCCGGTACTGGCAGTCAGGCTGCAGGAGATGTTCGGGCAGACGGATACTCCGAGGATCGGCGGAGGGAAGGTCCCGGTGCTGCTGCACCTGCTGTCTCCGGCGAGAAGGCCGATGCAGATTACCTCAGATCTGGCGAGCTTTTGGCAGAACACCTATTTCGAGGTGAAAAAAGATCTGAAAGGCCGTTATCCCAAGCACTACTGGCCGGATAATCCGCTGGAGGCAGTACCGACTAGCCGTACCCGTCCTTCCAAATAGAATGTGGCGGTGAACAGGTATTAGTGCAGCCAGTGAAGCTTTTCCTGTTTGGGCATCGCGTGAACGGGTAATAGAGTAGCGAACAACAATTACGAAGGAGGGCTTCAAGTGACAGAGAAAATTATTGGCGTATTCGATACGGAACAAGAAGCAACCAGAGCAATTGAAAGTTTGCAGAGTCAAGGGTTCACGAACGATGAGATTTCAGTAATTACGAAGGATCGAGATGACCTGAAACACATCTCCGAAGATACAGGAACAATGGCGCCGGAAGGCGTTGCCACAGGTGCAGCCACCGGCGGCGTAGTGGGCGGTATTACAGGGCTGCTCGCCGGGATCGGTGCGCTGGCCATTCCGGGAATTGGTCCAATCCTTGCCGCAGGCCCAATCGCAGCTACGTTAACAGGGGCTGCCATCGGAGTAGGAGCGGGCGGTCTGGTGGGCGGATTAATCGGACTCGGCATTCCCGAGGATGAGGCCAGAGATTACGAAGGCTACATCGACAGCGGCAAAATCCTCGTCCTCGTCGATGACAACGGCCGCGGAAGAGATATCCATACCGTGTTCCGGGGTAACCGTTCACTCAACTCGGGCAGGTACGACAGCCTGTACCCGGAGGATACGCTGGCAGACCGCAGGGCAACGAACCCGGATCTGGTCCCTAAGGACACAACGGTCGGCAATACCTTGGGCAACAGGGGCGCGATGAATGCAGACCGTGACCCGGACCTCTACAACCGCGACAAAATCTAACCCTATAGCGGGACACTCCCCGCTAATATAGCACCCTCAAAGAACTGCCTGCCGGCGAACATGCCGGGGCAGTTCTTTGTGCTTGTTTTGGAAATTATAATATTCGTCTGCTATGGATAAAGGAGGAACAGAGACCGCATGAGTGAAGAAGGAGGAATCCTGCAAAAAGTGCAACATTACTGCTCCTTAAAAGCGGCCGGTGAGAGAGGTATTAGCATCATTCACCTGGCAGAGTGATTTTGTGCTGATTAACCTAATTGTGCTAGAGGATGATTCTGGTCATGATCAGATCTGTTTGCTCCTCGTCACCCATATAGAAAGAGTGAGTTCCTGTCTGTACGAAATTCAATTTTGTATAAAAGGCAACTGCGTTTTCGTTTTGTTCCCAAACCCCCAGCCAGAGCTTCCTCTTATTCTTTTCGGCCGCGATTTCCACCGCTTTCTCAATCAGCTGTTTCCCTAGTCCCAGCCTATGAAAGGACCTTCTAATATAGATCCGTTCCACTTCAAGCGAGTCCTTATCCATATGTTCTGTTTGGGCATCATCGGCGTTAAGCTTCATGTACCCGGCAATTTCTTCATTATAATAGATGAAATAAAATTCAGAATGGCGGTTGGCGCATTCTTTTTTTAATTGCTCTGTACGAAATGCTCTTTTCAAATAAGCTTCCATAGCTTCTGGTGAATTTTGATTTTTGAAATCAAAATAGTCATCTGTAATTCTCCTTTTGTATAATCAATAGTCCCGTTTGTTTCCCTTTTTTACAAATCCCCAGTCTTTTTCCACATTGGACCTGACTCTTTGCAGGAGTTTTACCAGGGTTTCTGCCTCACTTTCGGAGAAGCCGGACAGCGCTACGCTATTAGAATAATCGTTCTCCCTTTTGAGCAGAGGGTAGACGGCCTGCCCTTTCTCTGTAGGGATCAGCCTCTTGATTTTTTTGTTATGCTGATCTTCATTTTTTTCAATAAAACCGTTAATCTCAAGCTTCTGTATAGCACGTGCAGCCGTTGTCCGGTCCACCTTAATCATTTCAGCCAGCTTCTCCTGGATCATCCTCGGATGCTCACAGATCCGCATCAGATACAAATATTGCCCCCTGGTAAGGTCGTATTGCTTAAATTCGATATTGCTGATAGAGTCCAGTGACCGGGCAATCATTCCAACCTCGCGTAGAATCTCTTTCATAATCACAGCCCCATTGATCATGTATTTTCCAAGCCTATAGTTTAAAATAAATCTACAACACCAAGCAATTAACTACATGCGTACCTAATCCCCTCAAGATCAATGTATTGCCGCACCCAGAATGACCCTTCTATACATAAGAGTGATCGTCTGCGGGGAGGCCGAGGGGTGAAATTATTCATGTTATTTCATCATATGAAAAATTCATAATAGTGACCCCTAAATATTAATAAAAGACTTATTGCGTCCACAATAACCTTTATTGTGTAGAGGTGTTAAGCAACGGGTGTCAGGGGCTGTAAGTTAAACTCGTCTCTATTAACATAATTTCAATATATGAAAAATTCACAATAGAATACATAAAAACACCCACCATATCTACATATACCTTCTAAACGCCTTACGACATCTGTACCTATCCTCTTCAAAACGGAAAAAGTAAACCTAAACTCCTCACCGGAAAAATGAAACTATAAAATATAACTTGTTGTGAAAACTGGGAAATAGAGTTTATACTAGAGTTGTAGCTGGAAATACTACCATATCATTTGACTGCCGGAATTAAGTGACAAGGGGCAAAGACTGTTCTTCTCTAAGGATTCTAGGACAAAATCACCCTTACGGGTGAATGAGATTACCTGCGCGCCACTTATCCATAACAGAAGAAAATTAGAATTTCCTAAAAAACAAAAAAAACACCCCGGGAGGTGTCTTATGGCGTTTATGATTGCCCAGCGGGCGTTTATAAAGGTATACCTGATTACTATGGTGGAGCAGCACAAGGGGTATGGTTATCAGATGCTTGAGGATTTACGCAGAGATTTCAAAGCTCATGGCTATTCGCCTCCCCAAAGTGAAATTTACCGCGCCCTGCATGAGCTGGTGCAGCAAGGGATACTTTACCGCACCAAGCAGCTCAAGGGGAATGATCCGAAGGTCGATTTTCAGGAGATTGTCCTGTATCATTTCACTTCGGACGGGGAGGAGAAGGCCAAGCTGTATAAGAAGCAGGTGAAGGCCGACCTGGACCGTTGTCTTGGAATTCTTAATAAGGCGGTAGCAGACAACTTCTGATGGGAAATGCCTGAGCCGTAAGCCTCATCCATATCAGTCTATCCACGAGGCTCGCAAGCAGTGACCTGCCGTCTCAGGTATCCTCTTCTTCAGAATCCTGGCCCGGTGGGGTTACCGGCGAGCTTGCGCTGCCATATTCCTCCACGGCTTCCCAGGCACCGGCGTCATCGAATCTTCCGCTATTCTGCTGGCGTCCTTCGCCTGCACCGGCGGGCGGCGGGGTCATGACCTCTTCTTCCACAGGGCGTGCGTCAGTGTCACTGCTGGTTGGGGCATGCTCCACGGTAAAGCGGGTGTAGGGGATGGCCTCAAGCCGTTCATAAGGAATCTCTTGCTTGCTGGCCTCGCAGATGCCGTACGTTCCGTTATCCATCCGAGCAAGTGCAGCCTCGATCTCCGTTAATTCTTCGGATAGCGAGGTGTTGATGGACAGGTCGCGGCTGCGTTCAAACGTCTCCGTGCCTGTATCGGCGGGATGGTTATCGACCGAAGAGAGCTCCCCCGTGGAGAGGATAAGAGAATCGCCGAGCAGGCTGTCTTCAGCTCCATTGCCGGAGAAATGCTGCTCCAGCTCTGCCTTGCGCTTCTCAAGGGCTGCCCGGATTGTATTTAATTGGTCTTTGGTTAAGTGGCTCATGTGTCATCTTCCTTTCAGCTTGAGTAGTAGTTACACTGTCGTAATCTTTCCTTACCCTAATGTGTTATAGGGCAATCAGCAGGCATCCCTATGCTGAATTGTAACTTTAGTGATATTTTCATGCTGCTTTCACCCTGTTATAATAATACCTGCCGGATGAATGCAGCATACACTTGGAGGTTATGAAATGGACGAACATATGAAACGGCGGCTGGATAAGCAGAGAAAGCTGTTCAGCCAGCTCGGTATTACCCTTGATGCACTTACAATTCATGAAAAGGAATTCAGTATGAAGCTTCGCGGCTATGACGCCGAAGAGGTGGATACGTTCCTGGACAGCGTTATTAAGGATTATGAACGGTTCTATGCCACCATAGCGGATCTGATGGATAAGTGGCAGGAGCAGCAGATTGAGATGAAAGAGCTGAAGGCAGAGGTGAAGACCGCAGCCACTCCGGCCCCTGTGCCGATTATTAAGGGGATCGATCCGCAGGATCTTGAGGATATCATCATCAAGCTGGAAGCCAATGTTCGTCAGCTCAAGGACAGATTGCCTATGCCCCGCACGGAGGGGTATTTATAAGCCCTGTGCAGCCACAGCGTGAGAGACAACAATATGCAGCATAAGTATAACTCTGGACGGGGGTTGGACCATTGCCGGAGAAGCATGCTTGGAGCTTGAAGATCCGCGGCAAAATCGCACTTGGATATGTCATCATACTATTAATGCTAGGGCTATTTCTGATTATAGTCTCTGGCCGGATTAACAGCCTGGAGAAAGAAACCGTGTTCTTGAGCGATCATGATATAGAAGTTCATGAACTTACATATCAAATTGAGAAAAATGTACTCGATATGGAGACTGGACAGCGCGGGTACGTCCTTACCGATGATGAGTCTTACCTGGCACCGTATAATGACGGGCTGGTGCAGTGGAGGATTAATGCAGCGAAGCTGAACAATCTCATTGCCGATAACCCGAATCAGGTGCGGAATCTGGACACGATTACGGATAATATCGAGAAGTGGGTCGATGTCGCCGGGCAGCATGTGGTTGAGCTGAAGAAGAATGGCAATACAGAGGCGGTCAACGCTTTTTTTCGCAACGATACGGGGAAAAATCTCGTCGACACGATCCGTTCCCAGTCCGATTACTTCCGAGACATCGAACGAACCCTCACGAACGACCGGATCAGCAATCTGAAGGACAGCAATCACAAGCTGCTGATCACCATGTACATATTATGGGGATTGGTGGTCGTACTTGCGCTGCTCATCACTTATCTGCTCTCGGCCAGCATTGTAAATCCTCTGCACAGCGTCATACAGGCCATCAACAGCATTGCCTCCGGCGGTAACCGCTCAGAGCGCATTAAGGTGAAGACGCTGGATGAAATCTATGATTTGGGCGAAGCGACGAACGGGCTGCTGGATAATGTGCAGCGGGAGCAGTGGATGAGCGAACAGCTCACCTCAATGTCCATTGCCTTGCAGGAGACTATTGATATGCCTTCGCTGTGCAGAATTTTTGTCAGCCGGTTGTCGGTTATGCTGGAAATGCAGTATGCCACTATATATGTCGTGAATAACGGGGAACTGTTCGAACGCATCTATTCCTATGCAGGAGCAGAGAATAAGGAAGAGCTCATAGGGCCGGAGGTTATTCAGCCGGGAGTAGGCCTCGCAGGTCAATGTGCGCTGGATCAGCGGATGAATGTGATTGAGCAATTGCCTGATGACTATATCTACATCAACTCTGCTCTGGGCAGAACGGCACCCAGATTCGCTGTGATCGCTCCGATTATTTTTGAGAATAAGACCGTTGCTGTACTTGAGATTGCTGCGCTGACCCGATGGGCGCCTTACCATTTCGGGCTGCTGAAGGAATTGCTGGATATGATGGGGGTTACCGTGAATTCGGTGAAGACCCGGATGGAGATCCAGAGGCTTCTGCATGAATCGCAGGTGATGAACGAAGAGCTTCAGGTTCAATCGGAGGAGCTTCAGACGCAATCCGAGGAGATGCAGATGCAGACGGAGGAGCTTCAGAGTCAGACCAGCGAGCTGCTCACCGTGAACAAGGAGCTTGAGAACCAGAAATCTGTAGCCGAGAATGCCGCGATTGAGCTGGAGCGGTACAATGAACAGCTGGAGCAGAGCTCGCGCTACAAGTCTGAGTTCCTGGCCAATATGTCGCATGAGCTGCGTACGCCGCTGAACAGTATGCTGATTCTCTCACAGCTCCTGACGGAGAACCGCAATCATACCTTAAATGAGGAAGAACTGGGCTATGCCTCAGTCATCTACAATTCCGGCAGTGATCTGCTGAATATGATTAACGATATTCTGGATCTCTCCAAGGTGGAAGCCGGCAAAATGCTGGTGGAAATGGATGCCGTCAATCTCACCGAGCTGCCCGCACTGCTGCAGGGTTATTTCGGCAAGCTTGCCGAAGCGCAGAATGTTGAGTTTAACGTGACCCTGAACCCGGAGGTTCCGGATCTGTTCTTCACCGATGAGATGCGCCTGCATCAGATTCTGCGGAATCTGCTGTCCAATGCCTTCAAATTCACTGAGCAGGGCTCGGTTACCGTGGAGATTACCAAGCTGGCGGCATATTCGGATCAGCGTTACATAACAGAGGGGCCGGTGTTGGCCTTTGCTGTACAGGATACCGGAATCGGCATCTCTGCGGAGAACCGTGAGCTGATCTTCGAGGCCTTCCGCCAGGTGGACGGAACGACTGCCCGCAAATTCGGGGGAACCGGTCTGGGCTTATCCATCTCCCAGCAATTGGCTCAGCTTCTGGGCGGACACATTAGCCTGGAGAGCGAAGAGGGCAAGGGTAGTACATTCACCTTGTATCTCCCATGCCGTGAACTGGACAGTGAAGAAGAACCCGTCCATCCGGCGGAGCTGGCTCAGACTGCAGCCGGGGCGGAGCATTCCAGGACCATTCATGATACAGGGCAGCCGGGTAATGGCCAGGACTCCCTGTTCGAGAAAGAATACGCCATGCTGCAAGGCAGGACTGTCCTGATTGTAGATGATGATATGCGCAATATCTATGCCCTTCAGAAGGGTCTGGAGCCTTACGGAATGACCATCATGACCGCTCAGACAGGGTATGAATGTCTTCAAGTGGTTAGAGAACAGCCGGAGGTGGATATCGTACTCCTGGATATTATGATGCCGGTTCTGGATGGCTATGACACGTTGTCTATTATTCGTGAGGAGATGCATCTCACCGACCTCCCGATCATTGCGGTCTCTGCCAAGACGATGAGGGAAGACCGTGAGCGTTGCCTGGCCGCCGGAGCCACTGATTTCATCAGCAAGCCGGTATTGATGCAGGACGTCATTACACGAATGTGCCGGTACATTTGACTTTTCCAAAAACCCATTGACGGCAATACAAGGTATGCTTTATGATGGGTTCATAAATGATCATTTATATGCAGTGGCGTGTTACCTTAACAGGGCATGAGCCAAGATTCGTACTCAATAATTTGAGTCCAGTCTTGGCTCTTTTTTGTGCAAAAAATCAGGCAATGGGCGGAAAGGAGGGGGAACTTGGCGAGGGACACTGAACAATTTCAGGTGCTGCGGGTGATTGGAAATAATGTCGTAATGGTAGAGGGCGGCAAGAAGAGCAAGGAATATGTAATTATCGGCAAGGGCATCGGGTTTGCGCTTAAGGATACGGGTGTTATTGATTCGGATGATCCCCGGATTGAAAAGCTGTTTCGGCTGGAGGACCGGGAGGAATGGAGTCAGTATCAGATTCTGCTGGAGGACATTGATCCCAAGGTCATGAGGATTACGGATGAGATTATCTCTGATATCGCCCGTGAGTTTCCCGGCAAGTTAAACGACAAGATCTATTTGGCGCTCCCCAGCCACATCCAGTTCACCATTTTCCGCTTGCGCAGCGGGATGGACATTGTGAATCCTTTCCTGGAAGAGACCCGGATGACCTTCCCCAAGGAATTTGAGATCGCTTCCAAGGCGGCGGGGAAGATCAGCGAAGGCTTTGAAGTGCAGATTCCTGAAGATGAGGTCGGTTTCCTTACTTACCACGTCTATTCTGCGGTCAGCAATGTGCCGGTGGGCCAGCTCGTGAAGGCCTCCAATATTGTCAGTGAACTAATGGAGATGATCCGCAGTGAACGCAAGATCCGCTTTGAGCAGGGCAGTATGAATCATGTCCGGCTGATGGTTCACTTGAGATTCTCGATTGAACGGATTCTGCAGGGTTCGCTCATCGACAATCCTTTTGTGAAGCATATCAAGAAGGAATACAAGGATGAATACAAGCTCGCGCATAGGATGGGCAAAGTCATGCAGGGCAAGCTCAGTGTAGACGTACCCGAAGAAGAAATCTGCTTCCTGGCTATGCATCTGCACCGGCTGTTCCAGACGATAGAGAAGAATAAATAGCGGCAGCAAGGAGTGACTTTTATGTTTTCGAGATGGAAAGCTAAAAAAGAAGAGAAACCTACTGAGGGGGTAACCCGCCTGGAGATATACGCTCCGGTCAGCGGACAGTCCGTACCATTAACAGAAGTGCCGGATGAGACCTTTGCTGGCGGGCATATGGGCCAAGGCATTGCCATAGAACCTATAGAGGGACGTATAACGGCCCCTTTTGACGGAAAAATCGCGCATGTGGTCAAAACCAATCATGCTCTAATCCTGGAGCATGCCTCAGGGTTACAGCTGCTGATGCACATCGGAATTGATACGGTCAGCTTGCGGGGCGAAGGCTTCATCAGCCATATTGCCAACGGAGATGAAGTGCAGGCAGGGCAGACGCTGATCGAATTCGATCTGGAGGCGATCCGGGCTGCGGGGTACCGTACCATTACTCCAGTGATTGTGACCCATAACGGGGAGGAACCTCCGGAGGTCGATTTCCATTACGGCCAGGTTACGGCAGGAACGAGCAGTATTCTTACCACAGCAGCTTCACAGCTATAGAACATACACTTATTAATATGAAACCAGGGGGATGATTTCATTATGTTGGCTTTTCTACAGAAGTTAGGGAAATCTCTGATGCTTCCAGTGGCAACTTTACCGGCGGCAGCTCTACTGCAGGGACTCGGCCTTCTCGATTACGAAAAGGATTTACATCTGGGTAGCGCTATCGGCGGATTCTTGAACCAGTATGTTGCTCCATTCTTAAACGCAGGTTCGGGTGCGATTTTCGGCAACTTGGCACTGATCTTTGCGGTAGGGGTTGCCATAGGCTTTGCCGGTGATGCTGTAGCTGCTTTATCGGCGCTTATTGCGTATATGGTTCTTACCAAAGTATTGTTGATCGTACCGGGAACCTTTAGTTTCATAGGTGACGATGTAGTGCTGGATATGGGCGTACTTGGGGGGATCTTTGCTGGTGCATGGGCCGCTTTCCTATACAAAAAGTATCACAATATCAAATTGCCAGATTGGCTCGGCTTCTTCGCAGGTAAACGGTTTGTTCCTATTGTTACTGCAGCCTCGACAATGGTATTGGCGGTCTTCATTGGTATGGTCTGGAGCCCGATACAAGATGTTATCAGTGATTTCGGTAACTGGGTAGTAGGCTTGGGTGCCATTGGTGCCTTCGTGTTCGGTACGGCGAACCGTCTGCTCGTTCCGATCGGCCTCCATCATGTTATCAATACCATTGCGTGGTTCCAGCTAGGTGACTTTACCAATGCAGCCGGCGAGGTAGTCCATGGTGACGTTTGGCGTTTCCTGGCCGGAGATAAAAGTGCAGGAATGTTCACCACCGGCTTCTTCCCGATTATGATGTTCGCTCTGCCTGGTGCGGCGCTTGCTTTCATTCATACCGCAAAACCGGAGAAGAAAAAGCTGGTAGCCTCCATCTTTATTGGATCTGCAATTGCCTCTATACTTACCGGGATTACCGAACCGCTGGAATTCTCATTTATGTTTTTGGCACCGTTATTGTACCTTGTCCATGCGTTATTGACCGGTGTGTCAATGGCTCTGATGTACATCCTGGATGTACGGCTCGGATTCAGCTTCTCTGCAGGTCTAATTGACTATCTGACGAACCTTAAGATTTCAACGAACGCATGGGTACTGTTTCCGGTAGGGTTGGCATTCTTCCTACTATATTATGTTTTATTCCGCTTTGTTATCATCAAGTTCAACCTCAAAACTCCCGGACGCGAGGATGACAGCGAGGAGGAGGTCATTGAACTGTCCAAAGGCGGGGCGACCGTGTCTTCCTCTTCCAGAGCCGCCAAGATTCTGGAGAATATCGGTGGTCCTGGGAACATCCGCAGCATCGATGCCTGTATCACCCGCTTGCGCCTTAACGTAAATGATGACAAGGCGGTTAAAGACTCCGCGCTTAAGCAGCTTGGTGCTTCCGGTGTGATGCGGCTTGGGCAGGGTGCCGTACAGATTGTGTTCGGACCGCAGTCTGAGCAGCTCAAGGATGATATCAAGAAACTGATGTAGCTTGAAGCTTGTTAACAGAGCAGAATAGCATTTTACTGGCAGGCATCCTTCGCGGGGTGTCTGTTTTTTGCACAATTTCACCAATTTTCGTTTTGAATACTTTGCTTCCGGGTAAGGAGATAAAAATCTGTTTGTTTAGCTATCTATAATTTGAGGTCTGCGAAAGGATGGGTATACGTGAGAAAAAGGCGAATGGCCGGACCTGTAATCCGGCGGATATGGACGGCTGTCATCTGGCTGGGGCTAGCCGTAGCACTGAGTGCATCAGCGGGTGAGGCGCAAGCTTCGCCAGCTGCGGGCAAAACGATTGAGGTCAATCTGGACGATAAACCGTTGTCTTTTGAGAAAGCTCCCTTGCTGGATAAGGGGACAACGCTGGTTCCATTCCGACCGCTGTTCGAGGCCATGGGACTTGAAGTAGGTTGGAACCCCGCGCAGCAGACAGTAACCGGTACGAAGGAAGGTCTATCCATCGTCATGAAGATAGGCAGCAAGACGGCCACCGTCAACGGCACCAGTGTTCAACTATTGCAAGCGCCAACAATTATCGATAATTATACAATCGTCCCGCTCCGCTTCGTCGGAGAATCCACTCAGGCACTGGTGGCATGGAACCCGTATAAGCCGCAAATTCTCGTTTACACCGACCCTTATCTGGCGGCGAACGGCCTGACCAAAGCAACGGCGAAAGCGGCGGTTGACAAGCAAATTGCTGAATTCAAAAAAGTATATGATGAGCAGATCGCCAGCCAGCCGCCGGAGCCCAAGCCGCCAGCTCCAGGGACTGTGCCGAATGCTCCTGCCGGAGACGGTTCCTACAAGCCAGCGGCTTCGGACCAGGTGAATCTGAGCAATCTGCAGGGAATGTATTATGGCTTCAGCCCGGACTATGACGGGTATGAATGCGGCGGGATGTGCTGGAATATCATCACCTTCCTGCCGGGTAATAAAGTGGTTGTGGATGCTCCAAAGCAAGGCGGACCGGAAACGATCAACTGCTCGCGTGACGGCTGCCAGACTTACACGATACAGAGTGGTAAGCTGAAGCTAAGTAACGGAGACACTTATGATATTGCGGTCAAATCCGGTAAGCTGCATATTGACGATGTTGAGCTCGGCCGGGTCAAGGCTGTCAAGAACGGGTTGACCCTAAGCGGCACTTATGTTCACCGCGGCTTCCAGGGGCTGGCCGGAATATCAGCCGGATCGACCTCCTGGACACGGACGCTGGTGCTGAACAGCAATGGTACCTTCACCAGCGATAACCTGATGCTGGGTACTGTTCAGGGCGGGGCGCCTACAACAGGCGGGGCCGGCGGGTCTGACACCGGCTCCTACAAGATAAGCGGGAATACCATCGTATTCGCTTTTGGCAACGGCAAAGTATCCAGCTCTCTATTCTTCCAGCATGATGACGGCAGTATCCAGGTTGGCGATGAGAATTATGACAAGGAATAGGAAGAAACAGTAACACAGAAACGGTCCACGGGAATACCCAAGGGACCGTTTTTTGGTATGGATAGTGTATAAGCTCTTCGGTACGTGCGCATTCGTCCGCTTGCTCCTTAACGGCCGACGTTGATCACCTTGCGGGTCCAGGACGGCTCGCTGCCTGCCGCACGTAGCAGGCAATCGGCACAGGCAGCATATGGAAGCGCCTGGAGCGGATGTATGCGGGCCGATGGGCCTGCCGAATAATTAAAAGAACTCTCTGCGTATTTAAGCACGGATGCCCGTACGATCACCCAGTGTCGAATACATCCCCTTGGCGTATAGTGAGCCCCGTTGCAGGGGAGAGCGCCTCCGGTCTGCGTACCACAGCTATCACCTCGTGTCCCGCTGCAAGTGCCTGCTCCATTACTTTTCTTCCCGTTCCTCCAGTGGCTCCGATAATTGCAATTTTCATTATGATATTCTCCTTTAAATGCACAGTCGTGAATTAGTAAGCATGTATGTATAATAATAGGCAGAATAAGTAACGATACAAGTCTTAAAAAGCCTGATTCTGTGCATTAATTCACGACTTCAACGGAATTGTGCAGTAATCTACAGGAAAGCTGGTGAGGATAGAGTGTTAAAGATTGACCGGAGAATACGCAAGTCCCAGGAAGCCTTAAAAAAGGCTGTAATTGAGCTGATGCTGGAGAAGGATTTTGATCAAATTACAATACAGGACATTGCCGATAGAGCGGATGTCAGCCGAAGAACCCTTTATCTTCACTACACAGACAAATTTGATCTTCTGGACAAGCTCATAGAAGAGCATATCAGCAATGTACGCGAAATCTGTGAAAGTTCTGACGATGCTGCCGGGTATACCGAAATGGGATTGGTGTGGTTTGAATATTTTGAGAGGCATTCGATGTTCTTCTCTGTGCTGCTGGGGAGTAAAGGCAGCGTTTTTTTCCGGGGGCGGTTTCTTGAATTCTTCCTCGGCGAGCTGGAGAAGGATAAGAGCCTGTCCGGAGAGAGCGGCAAGGAGTCAGCCAAAATCAGAAATGTGGACATCCAGTTTCTGGGATCGGCAATCGTTGGGGTAGTGGAATGGTGGTTCAAGAATGGACAGCCGCTCCCTCCAGACGTAATGGCACAGCGGATCGGGAACTTGCTGGAGAGAAATCTTGAGGCAAGGTGATACAAATTAGCCCCAGCCTTCGTCTTACTTATAGCTGCAGCGGATAAGGAGGATTTACCTAATGAATATTCCGGAATCAGACCCATACAAATTAATCTTTTATGAGCATTACCCGAGTGTGCGCCGCAAGCTGGCGGCACTTGTGAGGGACGAGAGTGCTGCTGATGATCTGGCGCAGGAGGTTTTTATCAGACTCTACAGAAATCCGCCGGATGATCCAGCGGCTCTGGGGGCGTGGCTGCATAGAGTGCTTACGCGGATCGGATATGATTATCTGAACCAGCGGGTGAGAGAGCGGCGTCTGATCAACAAGCAGGAGCTGTTATATGATCCGGGGGCTTCTGCTCCTACAGGGGAAGAAGTGGTCCTCAGCAAGCTGGATCAGGAAGATGTGCGGAGCTGGCTGGAGGATCTTCCGGAACGGGACCGGCAGGCACTGCTGCTTAAGTATTCGGGCTATAGCTACGCAGAGATTGCCGGGGAGCTGGGAGTGAGGCCGCCTGTGGTCGGTACCCTGTTAAGCCGGGCGACAGCCAAACTGAAACACCATGCGGTGAAATCCATTCCGCAAGAATAATGAGATCCGGGAGGAAAGAGACCATGAATAGAGCAAACGGGCAGGTACAGCTCCAGAGCACAGATGAAGCCTGGGCTAAATTACAGGAGAAGCTGGGAGACGAGCCGGTCAATCCGGTGTGGGCTACATGGGGCAAGCAAGAGACCCCTCTAGAGGAACAGACTGTCAAGGCTGATAGATCAGATAGAACAGAACCGGAAGCAGATGTTGTGCTTCAGGCAGCTAAGGCGGATAGTCGTGCAGCAGCGGAGCCAGTGCAGAATACAGGGCGCAAGTCACGCCGGCCTGTGATGAGCCGCACCCGCAAGTGGGCCTCAGCGGCGGCAGGCGTAGCGATTTTCGCAGCAATTCTGGCTACTCCGGTAGGGAATACAGCCATGGCAGCCTTGCTGAACCAGTTCAAGATGCAGGAGGCCACTGTTGTTGAAGAAGGCGATCTGCGGGATATGTTTTATCAGATAACAGAGAATGGTAATGGCAATGGCAATATCGAGCAATCCCTTGAGGCCTTCGGTGACGTCTCAATCAGTAATGGTGAGATGAAGGAGAATGTTCCGCTCAAGGATATCCAAGGCTTGCTGGGCTACGAGCCGCTGAAGGGGTCCATTATGGATTCAGTCAAATTTGTTCAGGTAAGCGGGACCCATGATATCACACTGAACCTGAAAGTGGAGGAAGTGAACAAGGCACTGAAACGTCTGGGCTCACAAGATCTGCTGCCTACATCTGTAGATGGCAAGCCGATTACGCTTCATATCCCCGAACAGGTGAATTACGATCTGGGCTCAGATCAGCACTGGGGAGCCTTGTCACAGATGAACACACCTGTCGTTACTGTAGATCCTTCTGTGGATCTGGACGAAGCGATTGATGCCGTTGTGAACTTCCCGCTGATTCCAGATAATCTGAGAAACAGCCTGCAGAAGAGCCGGATCTTGTCCGGAGATCTGCCGATGCCGCTGATTAAGGGCAGTCATGATGAACAGATTACGGTGGCTGGTACGCCGGTGATTCTTACTGAAATGAAGTACAGTAACGGCAACAGCTATACGGCTGTCTGGGTGCAGAAGGGGCAGTTTCTGCAGCTTAGCGGCGGAGACCTTTATCCTGACCGCGAGCAGTTCATCCAGAAGGTACAGGAGTTGATCACACAATGAGCAGTATCCCTGCGATTGATGCGAACGCCTTGACCAAAGCTTATCCGAACGGGCGCGGTTGCCGGGATGTTACTTTGACTGTGGGGAAAGGGGAAGCCTTCGGCTTCCTCGGCCCCAACGGTGCCGGCAAGAGTACCTTTGTCAAAATGCTGGTCGGACTCATCTCGCCAACGGACGGGCAGGCTTCCATCCTGGGCCATCCGCTCGGCTCAATCGAAGCCAAAATGAAGATTGGCTATCTGCCCGAGCTGTACCGCTACCAGGATTGGCTGACCGGTGAAGAGGTGGTCAGGCTTCATGCCAAGCTGTGCCGGATTCCGAAATCCGTCATGGATCAGAGAATTCCCGAGCTCCTTCAGGAGGTAGGCATCGGGCTGCGTGGAAGGGACCGGGTCAAGCATTATTCCAAGGGAATGCAGCAGCGGCTGGGTCTTGCGTGTGCGCTGGTGAATGACCCCGAGATTCTTTTCCTGGATGAACCCTCCTCAGCCCTTGATCCCATCGGGAGAATGGAAGTGCGGAAGATTCTGCAGCGGCTGAAGGAACGGGGAATTACTATTTTTCTCAACTCTCATTTACTTGAGGATGTTGAAGTGCTGTGCGACCGGATGGCTCTCTTGAGTAACGGAGCGGTCCTGCGGCACGGCAAAGTAGCGGATATGCTGAACAAGCGGACAAGCTGGCATTTCAAAGTGGGCGGATACACGCCTTTTTTGCTGTCCTGGCTTAATGAGCATACAGGGCTATCCATCCGGCAATCCGTGCCTGCGGCGGGTAAATCGGGCAATGCTCCGGCACAGGAAGAGTCAGATTCAAGCGTCGTGTGGCTGGAAACGGAGCTGGATCATGAGGAGCAGGCGGGCTGGCTGAACGGGCTGATGGTAGAGCAGGGGATGACGCTGTACCAGGTGAACCGCCAGACTGAACGGCTGGAGGATTGGTTCATGGATGCGGTCGCCGGGCTCAGTCATAGGGGGGAGAAGGAATGAGAACCATACTGGAAATGACCTGGAAAGAAATGCTGCGCAAAAAAGTGATGCTGCTAACCCTCCTGCTGACCCTGGTGTTCCTGATTGCCTTCTGGTTCGTGGCGGATACCGTGGGGACGAATGATCCGGGGGCCGGAACGCTGGGGAATGGCAGCGGGTTATTCATGCAGTTCATGAACGGCGCTTTTATTCTGAGTCTGGGCTTCTTCTTCGGCGCGTTCGTTATTGCCTTTCTGGCGATCTTCAGCTCTTTCTCGGTGATTGCCGGTGAGGCGGAACAGGGGGTCATGCAGGCTCTGTTGCCCCGGCCGCTGCCGCGCTGGAAATGGTATCTTGGCCGCTGGCTGGGCTTCGTTACGCTGGGAACGATCTATGCCCTCATTCTGTTCACTGCAATTCTACTGATTACAAGTGCCCACGCGAATGTTCCCAGAGATGCAGTCGTGCTTACAAAGTCATTCCTGCTGTTCGCTTCTGTAGTTCCCTTGTTAATCTCCGTATCCATGCTGGGTTCAGGACTATTCTCGGCGCTTGGCAACGGTGTGTTCATGACGATGCTCTATGGGGCGGGATTTCTCGGAGGGATGGTAGATAAGCTTAGCAGTTCGCTGAGACTGGAGGACGACGGACTGAAGGTGCTGAATAATCTGACCGGAATGATCTCGATGATTATGCCGGCAGATACCTTGCAGCGCCGAATGACTGTCGAGCTGTTCAGCTTGAAGGATATGAACGGCATGGTATCCATGAATAGCGGGGCGCTTAGTCTGATGAATTTCAATTCATTTCCGTCTAATACCTTTGTCGTTTACGCTGTAATCTACACTGTGGTTATCTTTGGGCTGGGGCTTCTGCGCTTTCAGCGTAAGGATCTCTAGGAATCGACCATGCTTATTATTAAATCAAACAAAGCAGCGCCCCGAAGGTTCCTGTTCAGGAGCTTCAAGGGCGCTGCTTCGCGTGCCGTGCGGGAATCATTTGGTCACGCCGATCTCGATCCAATCCGTAGACCAGTTACCAATCTCTCCAAGAATAGGGGCGAGGGCCGTACCTTTATCGGTTAACGAATACTCAATTCGTACGGGCATCTCAGGATATACAGTGCGCTGTATGATCCCTTCCGTCTCCATTTCCTTCAACCGGTCTGACAAGACCTTGCCGCTAAGATTGGACAAGCAATGCTCAATTTCTCCGAACCGCCGCGGACCATCCATCAGGACGAACACGATCAGGGCGACCCACCGCTTACTAAGCACATCTACCGCTTTCTCAAACCGCGGGCACATCTCAAAATCATTCATAAGGATCACCTCAGCATTCATTATATCATAAACTTACAATAAGTAATTATAAATATTTAAATATATATTATAACTTGACGAAGTTATATTACAATGATAAACTAACTTACAAATAGTTACTATGACAAAACTTAAATATCTCAATTTAAACTAAGTGTATGCTTTCGAAGCAACGCTATCAAACTTTTAGGACGGTGCTCTTATGATTAACCCAGATATCCTATCTATCCTACAAAACAAAATCAGCCGGATTCCTATGGAACACTCCACGAATATATTGGTCGGACCTATTACCCTGCCTGTCAATCTGGACGGGGA